>DASTZE010000181.1:0-2015 GCA_035764425.1 Gaiellaceae bacterium | reverse complement strand
GTCTCCAACTCGCTCGGCACCGTGAACCCGGTCGAGCGCGTGGCCGCGTGGGCGCACGGCCAGGGCGCGATCGTCGTGGTCGACGGCGCCCAGGCGGCTCCGCACCGACGCATCGACGTGCAGGCTCTCGACGCCGACTTCCTCGCTTTCTCGGCGCACAAGATGTGCGGGCCCACGAGCGTCGGCGCCCTCTGGGGGCGGCTGGAGCTGCTCGAGGCGATGGAGCCGTTCAACCTGGGCGGGCACATGATCCGCAGGGTCACGTTCGAGAACACCACGTGGGGCGACGTCCCCGCCAAGTTCGAGGCCGGGACGCAGCCGATCGCCGAGGCGGTCGGGTTCGGCGCCGCCGTCGACTATCTGGAGGCGGTCGGCCTCGAGGCGATCGAGGCGTGGGAGCACGAGCTCACCGCCTACGCGCTCGAGCGGCTCGCCGACGTGCCGGGCATCACCCTCTACGGGCCGCCCGCCGACAAGCGGGCCGGGATCGTGTCATTCAACCTCGACGGCATCCACCCGCACGACGTGGCCCAGATCCTCGACATGGGCGGCGTCGCGATCCGCGCTGGACACCACTGCTGCCAGCCGCTGATGGGTCGCCTCGGCGTCGCCGCGACGAACCGCGCGAGCTTCTACCTCTACACGGTGCCGGAGGAGATCGACCGCCTCGTTGAGGGCCTGCACAAGGCCCGCACCGTCTTCCGTTAGCCGCGACCAGGCCGCTACGCTCCGACCGTGAGCGAGTTCGAGCAGATGTACCGGGAGCTCATCCTGGACCACTACAAGAACCCGCGGCAGCACGGGCACCTCGAGCACGCGGACGTGTCCGCAGAGGGCATGAACCCCCTTTGCGGCGACGAGGTTTCGGTCGAGGTCGCGTTCGGCGAGGACGGCGACACCATCCAGGACGTCCGTTTCGAGGGCCGGGGCTGCGCGATCAGCCAGGCGTCGACCTCGATGCTGATGGAGATGGTCAAGGGCCGGAAGGCCTCCGAGGTGGCCGCGATGCCGAAGGAGGATCTGCTCGACGAGGTCGGCATCCCGCTCACGCCCGTGCGCCTGAAGTGCGCGATCCTCGGCCTGGGCGTCCTCAAGCTGGCGCTGCACAAGGCCAAGGGCACGCCGCTCCCCGAGGAGTGGACGAGCGCGGCCGACCTGACGCTCACCTAGGCGTTGGAAGTCGACGTCTGCCCGCTCGACGAGCTGCCGCCGGGCTCGCATCGGATCGTGTTCGCCGGCTACGACGGCGCGTGCGTCTACAACCTCGGCGGCGAGCTCTACGCGATCGAGGACCGCTGCTCGCACGACGACGGCCCGCTCTGCGAGGGCCCCGTCGATCTCGAGGACTGCACGGTCATCTGCCCGCGCCACGGGTCGAAGTTCGAGATCAAGACCGGCCGCGTCCTCAACCCGCCCGCGTACGCGCCGGTGCAGACGTTCCCGGTGCGCGTCGACGAAAGCGGGATGATCAAGGTAGACATCGAGGTCGACTGATGCTGGACGAACGGGTTCGCTCCGTGCTCACGCGCCTCGAAGGGGAGGACGCCGACGAGCGCGCGCGCGGGCTGCCGTCCGCGCAGCGCTCGCGGCAGGTCGCGCCGACGACCGGGCGCTTTCTCTTCGCGCTGGTCGCGTCGCGGCCCGGCGCCCGAGTGGTCGAGATCGGCGGCTCGCGCGGCTACTCGACGATCTGGATCGCGGCCGGCGCCCGGCTCGCCGGCGGCACCGTCGTCTCCATCGAGGCCGACCCGGCGAAGTGGGAGGCCTGGCACCGCAACGTCGAAGACGCCGGCGTCCGGGTGGATCTCGTCGAAGACGACGCGTTCGCCGCGCTCCCGCGTCCGGCGGACGTCGTCTTCCTCGACGCGGAGAAGGACGACTACGAGCGGTTGTTCGCGCTCGAGCGCCCGGCGCTCGGCGCGGGCGCGATCGTCGTTGCCGACAACGTGCTCTCGCACCCGGACCCGCTCGCGCAGTACGCGGCCGCCCGGCAGGCCGACCCGAACCTCGAGAGC
>DASTZE010000180.1:0-4944 GCA_035764425.1 Gaiellaceae bacterium | reverse complement strand
CATACGCCGTCGCGCGCCGCCACCAATCGTCACTTCAGCACTGCGTCAGCGCGAGGGGCGAGCCCGCCGGCGCCAGGTGACGAGCGTGCCTGCGGAGCGGCCGCCAGGCCGAGCACGGCTGCCTGCACGAGGAAGAGCGCTGCCCCGGCCCAGACGGCGGGCTTGGCCTCGCGGCCGGAGGCCTGACGCAACGAGTAGCCCGAAGTAGCAGGCGAGCAGCGTGCGGGAAACCGGGCCGCCGACCGTCCGCCGCTCGGAGAGCGGGAGCGCTCGCAGCTCGATGAACTGTGGGCCGGCGGGTGGCTCACCGGCGTGAGACATACGGCAACCGCAGGCGGGGCACGCCCCAGGGGGCGCGGCGCACGTCGTCTAACCTCGCCCCTCGACGTGTCCCAGGAAGACCTCGCGCTGATCTGTCACCTCCTGGGCGTCGTCCTGTTCTTCGGCGGCTCGCTCGTCGCGCTCGTCGCATTCGAGTCCGCGCGCCGCCGCGACCGGGCCGGCGACGTGGCGGTCCTGCTCGGCCTCGCGCCCGTGGCCGTGGCGATCGTCGGCATCGGGCTCGCCGTCGTCCTCGCCAGCGGCTTCTGGCTGCTGCACGCGACCGAGCACACCCTCGGTGACGGCTGGCTGCTGCTCGCACTCGGCCTCCTCGTCGTCTCGGGCCTCCTCGGCGCGCTCGGCGGACGCAGCCCGAAGCGCGCGCGACTGCTTGCCGAGCGGTCGCCGGCCGATGACCCGCCGTCGGCGGAGTTACGCCGCCTACTGGACGACGGCGTCGCGCGCGGCCTCAACATGGCGTCCGGGGTAGCGGCGCTGGGCGTGCTCGTTCTGGTGCTCGAGCTCGACCCACGGCTACTCGTCGACGTCGACTCGCCCGAGGACATCAGGACGCTCGCCGGCTGAGCCACGCGACGCAGAGGCTCGGCTCGACGAACGCCTCCAGGCGATCGACCTCGAGGCCGCTGCCCAGCTCGGCGAGCGCGCCGTCGCGGTACGGGCAGTGGTGCATGCGGATCTCGCCCTCTGCGCGCAGGAACACGGCACCGCGCCGCCGCGTTGACCCGAACGGTGAGCTCGTACAACGACGCGGTCATCGCGGAGTTCCGTGCGAACGGCGGCAAGGTCGGCGGCACGTGGGCCGGGCGGAACCTGCTGCTTCTCACGACGCGAGGACGCAAGACGGGCCGCGAGTACACGGCGCCGATGGCCTACACCCGCGACGGCGACCGCCTGCTGGTCTACGCGTCGCAGGGCGGCGCGCCCACCAATCCCGACTGGTACGAGAACCTCGTCGCCCACCCCGACGTCACCGTCGAGGTCGGCGAGGAGCGGTTCGACGCGACGGCCACCCCGCTCACGGGCGAGGAGCGCGACCGCCTGTTCGCCGAGCAGGTTGCGCGCTCGCCACAGTTCGGCGACTACGTGGTGCGCGCGGCCCCGCGCATCATCCCGGTCGTCGCGCTGGCGCGGCGCGCCTGAACGCGCCGCGCCAGGCCACCGGGGATCAGCCGGCTGCCGGAGTCGGCGCCTTGCGGTAGCCGTAGCCGCCGGCCTGCTTCGTCGTCAGCCCGAGGAAGATGGCTGCCACGCCGATGACGACGAACGGAAGCCAGAACTGCGTGCCGTCGTCGGCGAAGCCGAAGAGCCACGGAGAGAGCGCGAGCACCGCGCCCGCGACGATATCGATCAGGTTGTGCACCGCCATCGGCGCGAGCTTCCAGACGCCGAGCTCGTAGTTCGTGAACAGGCTGTACGCGATCAGCCCGATGCCGAGGACGATCGAGACCACAGTCGCAGGGGTGCTGTCCGAGTACTGGAAGATCCACGGGCCGGCGATCAGCACGGCGCCCACGATGTAATCGAGCGGGGCGTGGAACTTGGTCGGGATGAAACGCATTGGTTCGCTCCTTCGTCCGGGGTGCGCTTGCCTCCCTGATTCGCACGCGTAGGCGGCGCGGTTCGGCGGGAATGTGCCCGCCGGCGTGAGCGTTCGACCCGGCATGGAGAAGCCCGTCGGCATCCTCTACGAGCACCCACTCTGGTTCGAGCCGCTCTTCGCCGAGCTCGACCGGCGCGGCGTCCCGTACGAGCGCATCGACGCGGCCCGGCTGACCTTCGACCCGGCCGACACGGAGCGGCGCTACTCGGTCGTCGTCAACCGTATGAGCCCGTCCGCGTGGACGCGCGGCAACGCACGAGCGATCTTCACGACGCTGCACTACCTCGCCTATCTCGAGGACACCGGCACGCCGGTCATCAACGGCCACGACGCCTACCTGCTCGAGCTCTCCAAGGCGCGGCAGATCTCGCTGCTCGCCGGGCTCGGCATCCGCCATCCGCGGACGCGCGTGGTCGACGATCCCGCGGACGTCGCCCGGGCCGCCGCCGACCTGCGCTTCCCCGTAGTGACGAAGCCGAACATCGGCGGTAGCGGCGCCGGGATCGTCTCACATGCGACGCCGGACGACCTCGCTGCCGCGACGGTCGATCCCGGCCTCGACGGCACGATCCTCGTGCAGGAGCAGCTCGAGGCGAGGGGCGACGTGATCGTCCGCATCGAGCTGCTCGGCGGGCGCGTCCTCTACGCGATCCGCGTGCTGCTCACCCCCGGCAGCCTCAACCTCTGCCCGGCCGACTACTGCGAGCTCCCCGGTATCGCCGACGGCGTGTCCGGCCGGGGGCTGCCGATCGAGGCGACCACGCCGCCCGTCACGGCCGTTGCCGACGCGAAGCGGATCGTCGCCGCGGCCGGGCTGGATCTCGGCGGTGTCGAGTACCTCGTCGACGCCCGCACCGGCGAGGCGACCTTCTACGACGTCAACGCGCTCTCGAACTTCGTCGCCGATGCCCCGAACGTCGTCGGCTTCGACCCGTTTGTCGACCTCGTCGACCTCATCGTCGCGCGCGCCGGCCAGGCTCGGCTGCGCGCCGTCGTCTGACGTCTTTCTACGGACGCGCCCGGCGCCCGGCGCCGTGACACTGAAGGCGATGAAGCGCGTGCTGCTCGTGATCGCTCTGGCCGCCCTGGCGTACGCCCGCTTCCTGCGCGGGCCGATCCTCACCTGGGGCGCGACGGACGAGGAAGCGGCCGCACACCTCCCCGGCGACGAGCTGCTCGAGGAGGCCGACGGCGTCGCCACGCGCGCGATCACGATCGACGCGCCGCCGTCGGCCGTGTGGCCGTGGATCGCGCAGATGGGGCCCTCCCCACGCGGCGGCGCCTACACCTACGACCGGGTCGAGAACCTGCTCGGCCTGGACATGCACAGCGCCGACCAGGTGCTGGATGACTTCCAGCACCCGCAGGTCGGGGAGGGCTTCGGGTTCGGGGCGAACGAGATGCGCTACGCGCGCGTCGAGCCGGAGCACGTGCTCGCCACGCGGTCGGCCGACGGGAACTGGGTCTGGACGTTCGTGCTCGAGGGCGGGAACGGCCGCACCCGGCTCATCAGCCGCAACCGCTTCCGGCTCCCGCGCCTGCGCGACCGGGTCGCGATGATCCCGATGGAGCCCGGCTCACTCGTGATGGAGCGGAAGATGCTGGAGGGCATCAAGCAGCGCGCGGAGCGGCTGCACCGCCATCGGGCAGCCGCTCCGGCGCGCTGATCCGGCTACCTCACCTTCTCGGCCGTCAGGAACGCAAGCGTCGCCGCCCACGTGTCCGGCGAGTTGAGGATGCCGAGGTGCGACGTCCCGAGGAACGGGTCGTACACGCCCTGGTCTGTCAGGTTCACGGTCGTCGCGCCCCGCAGCTCGGCGCTGTGCGAGAAGTCGGTCGGCACGCCGTAGCTGTCGATCGCCGGCACGCCCGGGAAGAGCCCGTCGAGCAGCGGGAAGTAGACGAAGCTCTTGTCCGCGTTGCGGATGGCGAGCACGTCGGTCTTGCCGTGCACCTCCGTGCCATGCCCGTGGCCGTTCAGCCAGCGCAGGAAGGGCGTGCGCGGTGAGCCGTATTCCTGGCACACGGGGCTCGACGGTGTGAAGCCGCCGTTGGCGGGCGCCTGCCAGTAGTTCGCCGGATCCGGCGAGCAGTCGATGATGCCGTGGTTCGGCGCGTCGATCTGGACGAGGCGCCGCACGAGCTCCTGCGTGTGATCGGCCTTCATCCAGGCACGCGCGAGCGTCCCGCCGAGGCTGTGACCGACGATGTCCACCTGCTTCGAGTGCGTGTACTCGAGCACCGAGCGTACGAACGCGTCGAGGTCCGGGACGTTCGCGACCGTCGTATGCGCCGCACCGGAGCGCAGCGTCGGGTCGGCAATCAGGTCGCACTGGTCACCCTGGTAGCCGAGCCCCCATACCTCGCTCGGGCCGTAGCCGTTGTCGACCAGGTACTGCGCCAGCGCGTGCACGTCGCCGTAGGGGTTGCAGGCGGTGGCGTAGGGCGTGTCGTTGTTGCCGTGCAGGACGATCACCGGCGTCCGGTGCACCGGGCCGGCGGCGCCGAAGCCGAGCACGGGCGTGCCGAGCGACGAGTCCGTCGGCACGGCAAACCCGGCCGGGAAGGTCGTGCCGACCGTGCCCGCGGCGGTCGCCGAGGCGGCCGTCCCGAGCGCGGCGGCGAGGACGGCGAGGACAAGCACAGTGCGCAGCCAAAGCATCCGAATCCCCTTTCTCCGAGAGATCTGAGAGGTGATTCAGATGACAGTAACTCAGTCGCCGAGCGCGACGTGCAGGCGAGTCGTCGCAACGCGCTTCCCCTGCCGCGCGACGAGCACGTACGTACCGGGCGCGGCGCGCGCGACGAAGCGGGCCGAGAACGTCCCGTTCCTGCGCGGACGGACACCCTGGCGCACGAGGCGGCCGGCGAGCGTGATCCGCACGGCCGGGCACGTCTTCAGGCCGCAGAAGCCGCGGCCCTGCGCGAACACGTCCTCGCCGGTCCGCACCGGGTTCGGGTCGGCGACCACCGAGCTGCGCCCGCCGGTCGCGCTCGCGGCC
>DASTZE010000179.1:0-6063 GCA_035764425.1 Gaiellaceae bacterium | reverse complement strand
ATCCTCGAGCACCGCCTCCATGCGCTCCGAGTCGGTGATCATGTACGGCGAGAGGTAGCCCTTGTCGAACTGCATGCCCTCGGTGAACTCGAGCTCGAGGCCGAAGGTCTGGCCCTCCTCCACGTTCACGACGCCGTCCTTGCCGACCTTCTCGATCGCGTCGGCGATCACGTCGCCGATCTCGCGCTCGCGCGACGAGATCGCGGCGACCCGGGCGATGTCCTCCTTGCCCGAGATCTCCTTGGACTGCGTCTTCAGGTTCTCGGTGACCGAATCGACGGCCTTCTCGACGCCGCGCTTCAGCGCCATCGGGTTGGCGCCGGCGGCCACGTTCTTGAGGCCCTCGCGGACGATCGCCTGGGCGAGCACCGTCGCGGTCGTCGTGCCGTCGCCGGCCACGTCGTTGGTCGCGGTGGCGACCTCGCGGACGAGCTGGGCGCCCTGGTTCTCGAAGACGTCCTCGACCTCGATCTCGCGAGCGATGGTGACGCCGTCGTTGGTGATCGTCGGCGCGCCGAACTTCTTGTCCAGCACGACGTAGCGGCCCTTCGGGCCGAGCGTCACCTTCACGGCGTCCGCGAGGATGTTCACGCCACGCTCGAGCGAGCGGCGCGCGTCCTCGTTGAACTTCAGTTCCTTGTGTGCCATCTGTTCCTTTCCTCCCTACGCGGCCGCGCCGGCCGGCTCGCGGGTACCGACCACCTTCGCGAGCACGTCGGACTCACGGAGGATCAGGACCTCGTCGGTGCCGAGGCGGATCTCCGTGCCGCCGTACTTCGAGAAGATGACCTCGTCGCCCTCGGCGACGTCCATCTTGATGTACTTGCCGTCCTCGTCGCGGGGGCCGGGGCCGACGGCCAGGACCTTCCCACGCTGCGGCTTCTCCTTCGCCGTGTCGGGCAGGACGATCCCACTGGTCGTGGTCTCCTCCTCCTCGATCACCTCGACGATCAGACGATCGCCAAGCGGCTGCAGGTTCATGCGGAACCTCCCTGTAAACGACTTTGTGACACGGGCTGGCACTCGACGCTGGGGAGTGCCGACGGCAGTCTAGCGCCTTTCGAGCCGGCTGCGCAACCAGGCCGAGAGCTCGTGTTACAAAGAGGCGAATGCAGCGCGAGATCTCCTCCGGAGGCGTGCTCGTTCGCCGCATGCGCGGCCGCTGGTGGGTGGCGGCTATCCGCCCCGGCGGCAAGCCGCCCGGCGTTTGGGCGCTCCCGAAGGGCCGTGTCGACGCCGGCGAGGAGGCCGCCGCCACCGCCATCCGCGAGGTAGCCGAGGAGACCGGGCTCGCCGGCGGCCTCGAGGGCAAGCTCGGCGACGTCCGCTACGTCTACACGTGGGAGGGCGAGCGGATTTTCAAGATCGTGAGCTTCTACCTTCTCCGCCACCGCAGCGGCCGGATCGGCGACGTCCCCGAGGAGCACCGGCACGAGGTCGCGGAAGTGCGCTGGCTGCCGCTCGACGACGCGCCGCGACTGCTCTCCTACCGGGGCGAGAAGGACATGGCCGAACGCGCCCTGAGCCTCCTCGACGGCAACGCTCTATGATCTTCCCCCTTTCATCTTTCGATGGGAGCGGCCTCGGCCCAGTTGGAACCCATGTACGCGCTCAACTTCTACTCGCCCGTGGTGGCCGACCAGCTGCGCTCACAGCGCAAGACGGCCACCATCCGCCTCGGCGACAAGTCGGCCAAGTACCGCAAGGGCATGGTCGTCCAGGTGCTCGTCGGCACCCGTTTCAGCCCGCGCGAGAAGGTCTTCGACGCGGTGGTCGACAAGGTCGAGGTCAAGCAGCTCCTCGAGCTGTCGCCGCGCGAGATCGAGCACGACAACCCGGAGATCCGCCGCTGGGAGGACATGGCGGGCTGGCTTAGCCAGCTCTACAACCGAGAGGTCATAGGGACCGACACGGTCACGGTGATCCGGTTTTCCCAGATTCGCTGACGCGGGCTCCGCCCGAGCGCGACCCTCAACGCGGCCGAACGCCTCAGCGAGGCGGCTTGCGGATGCGCGTGCCGAACTGCTCGGCGGGCCGTAGCTGGCCGCCGCAGCCCTCGCACTCGACCGCGAAGGCCGAGGCAATGTGCGAGTCGCAGGCCGGACAGCGCGAGCGGAACTCGCCCCCGCACTGTGGGCACGCCGTGGGCAGCTCGCGCTCACACTCCTCGAAGTAGCGCTGAACGAACCCGCATTGCAGGCAGAAGGCGACCCAGTCACCGAGCGTCTTCCGGCGCTCCTCCTGGATCCAGTTACGCTTGGCCACGCGGCGATCGTAGTCGGGCGTAGGCCGGGGCGAACGAGCCGTACCTGCCGATATCCTGTCCCGGTCCACCACCGTACGGGGGTGCCAAAGCATGGCCATTGCGCGCGAAGCCGAGCCGATCACGTCGCTGCGGGAGATCCGGGAAGCCGGTCTCGACCGCGAGGACCTGCTCGACGTGTACCGCAACATGCTCATCACGCGCGCGATCGAGGAGCGCGGCCACACGCTCTACAAGCAGGGCAAGATCCCCGGCTCGTTCTACACCGGCCGCGGCAACGAGGGCTCGTCGGTGGGCGTCGCGACGGCGATGGGCTCGGAGGACGTCGGCACGCCGCTGCACCGCGACATGGGCGTCCATGTCGTGCGCGGCGTCGAGCCGTGGCGCATCTTCGCGCAGTACATGGGCCGTGCCGACGGGCCGACCCACGGCCGCGACGGCAACGTCCACATGGCCGACCAGAACCTCGGGCTGATCGCCATGGTCAGCCACCTGCCGGCGATGCTGCCGGTCGCGGTCGGCGCCGCGCTCGCGTTCCGCATCCGGGACGAGCGCCGCGTCGCGGTCGCCTGGTTCGGCGAGGGCGCGTCCGCCCGGGGCGACACCCACGAGGGCATGAACCTCGCCGGCGTGCGCCGCCTGCCGGTCGTGTTCATCTGCGACAACAACCAGTGGGCGTACTCGACGCCGACCCATCTCGAATACGCGTGCGAGACCCTCGCCGACCGCGCCCAGGCCTACGGCTTCGAGGGCGTCGTGGTCGACGGCACCGACGTGCTGGCCGTCTACCGCGAGGCCAAGCGTGCGATCGAGAAGGCCCGCGCCGGCGACGGCCCGACGCTGATCGAGTGCATGACCCTGCGCATGGAGGGCCACGCCGTCCACGACGACGCGTTCTACGTCCCGAAGGAGCTGTTCGAGGAATGGGCTGCGCGCGACCCGATCGAGCGCTACCGCGACTGGCTGCGCGAGAACGCCGAGCTCACGGACGACGAGGAGGACGAGATCTCGACCGGCGTGAAGAAGCTCCTGAACGACGCGCTGCGCCGCGCGGAGGAGTCACCGATGCCGGAAGCGAGCGACCTCGAGCACGGCGTGTACGCGACCCCCGAAGAGCTCGATACGCCCCACCACAAGTAATGCCGGAGAAGACCTACCTACAGGCGATCAGCGACGGCCTCCGCCAGGAGATGCGGCGGGATCCGCGCGTCTTCGTGATGGGTGAGGACGTCGGCGTCTACGGCGGCGCGTTCAAGGTCACGCTCGGCTTTCAGGAGGAGTTCGGCCCGTGGCGCGTCCTCGACGCGCCACTCTCCGAGACGGCGATCGTCGGCGGCTGCACCGGCGCCGCGATCATGGGCATGCGCCCGGTCGCGGAGATGCAGTTCGCGGACTTCATCTCGTGCGCGTGGGACCAGCTCGTCACCATCGCGGCCAAGCAGCACTGGCGCGCCGGCACTGCGATCCCGATGGTCGTCCGGCTGCCGTCGGGCGGCGGCTTCTCGGGCGGGCCGTTCCACTCGCAGAACCCGGAGAGCTCGTTTGCGCACATCCCGGGCCTCAAGGTTGTGTGCCCGGCCACCCCGGAGGACGCGAAGGGCCTGCTCGTCTCGTCGATCGAGGACCCGAACCCGGTGCTCTTCTTCGAGCACAAGCATCTCTACCGTCGCATCAAGGGCGATGTCCCCGACGAGCGCTACCTGACGCCGTTCGGTGAGGCGCGCCTGCACCGCGAGGGCGACGACGTCAGCGTAGTCACGTGGGGCGCGATGGTCTACACGGCCGAGGAGGCCGCGCAGCAGCTCGAGAGCGACGGGGTCTCCGTCGAGATCCTCGACCTGCGCACGATCATCCCGTGGGACCGCGAGTCGGTGCTCGAGAGCGTGCGCAAGACGTCCAAGGTGCTCGTCCTGCACGAGGACACGCGCACCGGCGGATTCGGCGGCGAGATCGCCGCCACCATCGCCGAGGAGGCGTTCGAGGACCTCGACGCCCCGGTGAAGCGGTTGGCCGCGCCCGACACGCCCGTGCCATTCTCGCCGCCGCTCGAGAAGGCGTTCATCCCGCAGGTCGGCGACGTCGTGACGGCGCTGAGGGAGCTGGCCGAATATTGATCCGGCACGCGACTCACCCGCGAGACCACGCGACAGGATTCGTCCTGTCGCGCACAGAACTGGTGGAAGATGGCCATTGAAACGGCTGTAGACGTCGTCATGCCCCAGATGGGCGTATCCGTCTCCGAGGGGACGATCACCAAGTGGCTGAAGCAGGAGGGCGAGCACGTCGAGGCCGACGAGCCGCTGCTCGAGATCTCGACCGACAAGGTCGACACCGAGGTGCCCAGCCCCGGCACCGGGACGGTGACGCAGATCCTCGTCCAGGAGGGCGAGACGGTGGAGGTCGGTACGCGACTCGCCGTCATCGGCGGCGCGCCCGCCGAGGCCGGAGCGTCCGAGCCGGAGGCGCCGCCCGAGGCCGCCACCGCGCCGGCCGCGCAGGCCGCAGCGGAGCCCTCGAGCGCGGAGGTGACCCCACCGCCCGCTCCGGCGCCTGCGCCCACGCCGACACCGGCACCCCTACCGGCGTCGTACGCTGAACCCGAGGGGAACGGCAAGAGCTTTGTGTCGCCCATCGTCGCACGCATCGCCTCGGAGCACGGCGTCGACGTCGCCGGCGTCCCTGGCACGGGCCGAGGCGGCCGCGTGACCAAGAAGGACATCCTCGCGTTCGTCGAATCCGGAGCGGCCGCGCAGCAGGCGACGCCTGCCCCTCCACCTGCGCCGGCTCCGTCGGCTCCGGCTCCAGTGGCGCCGGCTCCAGCTCCGGCAGCCGCGCCACCGGCACCGGCTCCAGCCGTCGCAGCACCGGCACCGGCTCCAGCAGCCCCGCCGCCGGCACCGGCTCCAGCAGCCGCGCCGCCGGCACCCGCTCGAGCAGCCGCGCCACCGGCCGCTGCACCTGCCCCGGCGCCGCAGCCCGCCACGGCGGAGGCAGGCGAGCAGTTCGAGCCGATGAGCGCCATGCGCCGCGGCATCGCCGAGCACATGCGCCGCTCGCTCGACACGTCCGCCCACGTCACCAGTGCGATCGAGGTCGACATGTCGAAGGTCGTCGAGATCCGCAAGCAGCTCAAGCCCGAGTACCAGCAGGCCTACAGCGTCAACCTCACCTACCTCGCCTTCGTCGCCCGCGCCGTTGTCGAGACGCTCCGCGACTACCCGTGGATCAACGGGGAGATCCGCGGCGAGCAGATCGTCACCCGGAACTACGTGAACCTCGGCTTCGCCGTCGAGCTCGCCGATGGCAAGGGCCTCATCGTCCCGGTGCTCAAGCACGCCGAGGGCCTCAACCTGCTGGGCGTGGCGCGCGGCGTCGTCGACATCGCACAACGCGCCCGCGACAAGAAGCTGCTCCCCGACGAGGTGCAGGGCGGGACGTTCACGATCACCAACCCGGGCGGCTATGGCACCTTCCACGGCACGCCCGTGATCAGCCAGCCGCAGGCGGCGATCCTCGGCACCTACGCGGTCGTGAAGCGGCCGTGGGTCGTCGAGGACGAGTTCGGCCAGGACGTGATCGCGATCCGGCCGATCATGAACCTGACCCTCACGTACGACCATCGCCTCGTCGACGGGGCGCTCGCGGGCCGCTTCCTCCGCGACCTCCGGCACAAGCTGGAGACGTGGGACGAGTCGAACTACTAGGCCGATGAGCGCGCCCGTCCCGCTGACCATCGCCTCGAACGAGGCGGAGGCCGAGATGATCCGCGGGCTGCTCGAGACGGCCGGCATCCCTTCGAT
>DASTZE010000178.1:0-7259 GCA_035764425.1 Gaiellaceae bacterium | reverse complement strand
AGCGCTCGTCGGCATGCCCGGCGGCGGCTCGAGCCCGATCCGCGCGGCGGCCGTCGTCGCCTCGGCGGCCCTGTACGCCCTCGCCGCCCTCTACGGCGGGCGGGCGCTCGGGCACGTGCAGCCGCTCCTCGTCGCCACCGGCTCGCTGCTGGCCGCCGCCCTGCTCACGGCGCCGCTCGGGATCGCGCAGGCGCCGGACCACCTCCCCGGCTGGAAGGTCGTCGGCTCGATGCTGGCGCTCGGCATCGGCGGCACCGCGGTCGCCTATGTCATCTACTACGGCCTGATCGTCGGCGCCGGTGCCTCGAAGGCGATCCTCGTCACGTACCTCGTCCCACCGATCGCCGTCGCCTACGGGGCCGTGATCCTCGGCGAGAGCGTGCGGCCCGAGGCGCTTGGCGGACTGGCATTGATCCTCGGCGGCGTCGCGCTCGGCACCGGCAACGTCCGCCTCTTGCGCCGGCGCCAGGCGGCGACCGCCTCGACGTGATCCGGATCCGCCGCGCCGAGCCCGACGACGTCGACTTTCTCGTCGAGCTCCTCTCACACGACGAGGTTGAGCCGTTCCTCGCCGCCGTCCGCGTCCGTGACGCCGACGGCATCCGCGCCGAGATCGAGCGCTCGCAGACGGAGCCGGAGGAGTTCGGGCGCTTCGTCCTCGAGGCCGACGGCGAGCGCGCCGGCGCCTTCGGCTTCGAGGTCGCGAACCGGCGCAGCCGTATCGCGAACCTCGGCGGGCTCGCCGTGCACCCGGACTTTCGCGGCCGGCGCCTGGCCGACGAGGCCGCGCGGATGTTCCAGCGCTACCTGCTCGACGAGCTCGGCTACCACCGCCTCCAGCTCGAGATCTACGGCTTCAACGAGCGCGCGATGGCCCACGCCGAGCGTTCCGGCTTCGTGCGCGAAGGCGTCCGCCGCAAGGCGTACATGCGCCACGGCGAGTGGGTGGACAGCGTGCTCTTCGGCCTCGTGGCCGAGGATCTGCGCAACAAACCGGCCGAAAACTCGTCGTAACTGCTGCGGGCAGAGAGCCTGCCCGCCCGAGGAGGGGTCCTTGGTGAAGAACTTGACACCGCCGACACAAGCGGCGTAAGGTCGCGCCACTAAGACCTGAATCGGGTCTCAGTTTTTCGACGTCAAGGAGGCAGGGATGAATCGCGGGTCGTTGCTCGCGTTGCTCGCCACAGCGGTCGCGCTGCTGGCGGTTGCAGGGGTCACCGCCACGACGACGGCCGCGTCCACGCAGGCCAGCACCGTCAAGGTCGGGATCATCTACTCGAAGTCGGGACTGCTCGCCAACTACGGCGCCATGTACGAGGAGGGTCTCCGCCTCGGCATGAAGTACCTGACGCACGGCACGAATACCGTCAACGGCCACAAGATCGTCTTCACGTTCAACGACGACGCAGGCGTCGCTGCAAATGCGGTGACGACGGCCAAGGACCTGATCGGCCAGGGCTACAAGATCATCGCCGGCGCAACCTCCTCGCCCGTGGGCCTGGCGCTGGCTCCGATCGCCGCCCAGAACAAGGTGCTGTTCATTTCCGGACCGGCCGCGAACGACGGCATCACCGGTGCGAACCGCTACACCTTCCGCTCCGGCCGCCAGACCTACCAGGACATCCTGGCGGCGAAGGAGATCCTCGGAAAGGGCGTCGGCAAGAAGATCACCGTCTTCGCCCAGGACTACGCCTTCGGTCAGGGCAACGTCGCGGCCATCCAGGCAGTGCTCGGTTCCCGCGGCCACACGGTCAACAAGGTGCTCGTGCCGCTGACCGCGACCGACTTCACCCCGTTCGCGCAGCAGGCGAAGCAGCAGAACCCGGACCTGCTCTTCGTCGCCTGGGCCGGCACGACAGGCCCGGCGATGTGGAAGGCGCTCGACCAGCAGGGCGTGCTCAAGTCGACGACCGTTACCACGGGCCTCGCCGAGCGCGCCACCTGGAGTGTCTATCCGGACGGGATCACGTTCCTGTCGCACTACGTCTCGATCGGGCCGAACAACAAGGTCAACGACTGGCTCGTCAAGACGATGCGCAAGCGCAACCAGGTCCCGGACATCTTCACGCCGGATGGTTTCGCGGCGGCGCAGATGATCGTCCACGCCGTTCAGAAGACCGGCGGCGCCGACGTCGACAAGATGATCAGCTCGCTCGAGGGCTGGCAGTTCGTGGGCCCGAAGGGCGTCATGCGGATCCGCCAGCAGGACCACGCGCTGATCCAGCCGATGTTCGCGGTCAAGCTGGTGACGCAGCCGAACGGCAAGCAGAAGCCGGTGCTGGTGAAGCGCTTCTCACCGGGGAACCTGATGCCCCCGGTGGCGTCGTTCCCCAGCGGGTGACGCAGTTCGTACGCGGGTGAGCGCTCAGCCTCTCCTCGCGACCGGGCAGCTCGGGCTTGACATCGGCGGCGCGACCATCGTCGCCGATGTCTCGCTCGACGTTGCCGAGGGCGAGTTCCTCGGGATCATCGGCCCGAACGGCGCCGGCAAGACGTCGCTCTTCAACCTGCTCTCCGGGCTCTACCGGCCGACCTCCGGGTCGATCAGCCTCGACGGTCGCGACGTCACGCACGACGCGCCGTACCGGCGGGCAGCGGCGGGCCTCGGCCGGACGTTCCAGGTCTCGAGCGTGTTCCCCCGGCTGTCGGTGTTCGAGAACGCACGCCTGGCGGCGGAGGCCGCCCTCGGAGGCACCCTGCGGATCTGGCAACGCGCCCTGGGCGTCCGCAAGGCCGTCGAGCGCGCCCGCTGGGCGCTCGACCGCGTCGGGCTCGGCCTGCGCGAGCAGTGGCCGGCGGGCGCCCTCGCCCATGGCGACAAGCGCAAGCTCGAGCTCGCCATGGTGCTGTGCGGCGACCCTCGCGTGATCCTGCTCGACGAGCCGATGGCCGGGCTGAGCATGGAGGACGTCCCCGCGCTCGTCGCGCTGATCAAGTCCGTCCAACAGGAAGAAGGCAAGACCGTGCTCATGGTCGAGCACCACATCTCGGTCGTCACCGGGGTTGCCGAGCGCATCGCGGTCATGCACCACGGCCGCCTGTTGGCCGTCGACACGACGGAGAACATCCTGCGCAACGAGGAGGTCCAGGCCGCCTACCTCTGGGAGCCGCTGTGATCCTCCTCCCTCACGCCGCTGACCGGGCCGGGAGCCCGGCCCCGCCCGGCTCATCGACGCGAGGGAAGCGGGTGACCCGGTCGTGACATCCGCTCTGTTGGACGTCCAGGATCTCCACGTCTACCTCGGGCAGTCGCATGTGCTGCAGGGCGTGTCGTTCAGCGTCCCGGAGGGCGGTGTCACCGCGGTGCTCGGCCGCAACGGCGTCGGCAAGACGACGACGATGCGCGCGTTGATGGGCCTCGTCCAGCCACGCGGCCGGGCGACGCTCGGCGACGCCGACCTGACGAAGCTGCCCACGCACGAGATCGTCCGGCTCGGGGTCGGCTACGTGCCCGAGGACCGCGAGGTCTTCTCCCAGCTGACCGTCGAGGAGAACCTGCGCCTGGCCGTGCGCAACGGCTCCGCGCGGTACGACCTCGTCTACGAGCTCTTCCCCGAGCTGCGTGAGCGCGGGGGGCAGCGGGCCGGGACGCTCTCGGGCGGCCAGCAGCAGATGGTCGCGATCGCGCGGGCGCTCCTGAACGAGAACCGCCTCCTGCTCGTCGACGAGCCCACCAAGGGGCTGGCGCCGCTGCTCGTCGCCGAGGTGGCCGAGGTGCTGGGGAAGGCGAGCGAGACCGAGACGATCCTGCTCGTCGAGCAGAACCTCGGCGTCGTCGCACGACTGGCCCGCGATGCGATCGTGCTGGACCAGGGCCGCGTCGTCTATAGCGGTCCCGCGAAGGACCTCCTCGCCGACCAGCAGCGCGTGCGCACGCTGCTCGGGGTCGCCTGATGGACACCTTCATCCTGCTCACGGTCACGGGGCTCGCACTCGGCGCGCTCTACTTCCTGATCGCCTCCGGGCTGTCGCTCATCTACGGCCTGATGGGCGTCCTGAACTTCGCCCACGGAGCCTTCCTCACGGTCGGCTCGTACGCGGCCTGGTGGAGCAGCGTCAAGCTGCAGGGGACGATCGGCTCGATCGGCCTTCGCTTCGCGGTCAGCGTGGTCATCGGCCTCGCCGTCGGCGCCGGGGTCGCGGCGCTCGTCGAGCTCGTTCTGATCCGGCCGCTCTACCTCCGCCACATCGAGCAGGTGCTCGTCACGGTCGGCCTGTCGTTCGCGCTCGTCGCGCTCGTGCAGGCGTACTGGGGGCCCGACCTCCACACGATCGACGTGCCGAGCTGGCTGAATGGCACAACCGGCCTGGGGGGCGCACACGTCCCGAACTACAACTTCGTCGAGATTCTCGTGGCAGCCGGCGTCCTCGCCGGCCTGCTCGCCTTCCTGCGCTTCACCCGCTACGGGCTGATCATCCGCGCAGGCGTCGAGAACCGCGCGATGGTGACCGCACTCGGCATCGACGTGAAGAAGGCGTTCACGCTCGTCTTCGCGATCGGCGGGGTCGCGGCCGCGCTCGCGGGCGTGCTTGCCGGTATCCACTTCAGCGAGATCGACCCGACGCAGGGCACCTCGCTGCTGATCTTCGCCTTCATCGTCGTCGTGATCGGCGGCCTCGGGTCGATCGTGGGCTCGGCGGTGGCCGCCGTCGTCGTCGGGCTCGTCCAGCAGTACGTGAACTACAAGTCGACGGGGATCGGCGACCTCTCGGTCGTCCTGTTGCTGGCGATCACGCTGCTGATCCGCCCCGGGGGACTCTTCGGCAAGTGGAGCCCGACGCATTGAGACGCCACGCTCGCCTCCTTCTCCCCATCGTCGTCTTCGGCGTCCTCGCGCTGGTCCCGCAGATCTCGGTCGGCACCCACGGGGTCTTCTCCTCGCCGCTCGACAGCCCCGGGACGCTTCAGCTGCTCGGGTTGATGCTGTGCTTCGGCGGCATCGCCCTCTCGTACGACCTGCTCTTCGGCTACACGGGCCTGCTCTCGTTCGGGCATGCGCTCTACGTCGCGGTCGGCGTCTACCTGACAGCGGTTGCCACGGCGAAGTGGGGTTGGGGCCTCGCGCCGACGCTCCTGCTCACTGCCGTCGTCGGGCTCGTGCTGCCGCTCATCCTCGGCGCCGTGAGCCTGCGCGTGAGCGGTATCGCATTCGCGATGGTGACGCTCGCCTTCGCGGAGGCCGGCTCGACACTCGCGCAGAAGAATCCGCGCGGCTGGACCGGGTCGGAGGAGGGCGTCAGCGTCAACTACGACCACCTCCCGAGCTGGATGGTCGGCGTCTTCAACACGAAGTACCTCTACTGGATCGCGCTTGGCTACCTGGTCGCGGTGTTCCTGATCGTCAACTGGGCCGTCGACTCGTCGCCCGGCCGTGTCTGGCAGGCGATCCGCGAGAACGAACAGCGCGTTCAGGTGCTCGGGATGCGGCCGTTCACGCACAAGCTGTCGGCGTTCGTCCTCGCCTCGTTCCTCGCGACCGGCGGCGGCGTCGTGTACGTCCTGCTCATCACCCGCGCCGACCCGAGCGTGACCACGCCGAGCTTCACCCTCGCGCTCCTGCTGATGGTCGTCATCGGGGGCGCCGGGACACGCTGGGGCCCCGTCCTCGGTGCTGCGCTCTACACCTTTCTCGACCACCGCCTGCCCGACTGGTCGAACTCCGGCTTCATCAACGACCTGCCCGACGCCCTGAGCAAGCCCCTGTCCCAGCCGCTGTTCGTCCTCGGCGTCCTCTTCATCCTGCTCGTCTACTTCCTGCCCGGCGGGCTCGTCGGGCTGGCGCGGCTCGGCCCGCGCCGCGGCGGCCTCGAGACGCTGGAGCAGGCGGTCGAGATCGGCGGCACGCACGGCGACGTGGTCGAGGAGGAAGAGGTGGAGGCCCGCCTGTGAACATCGCCTGGGAGTCGCTCGGCGGCGGCCCGCCGCTGCTGCTGATCCACGGGCTCGGCTACGAGCGCCACGGCTGGGGGCCGCTCCCACGCCTGCTCGCCGAGGACTTCCGCGTCCTCGTCTTCGACAATCGCGGCATCGGCGAGAGCGACGTCCCGCCCGGGCCGTACTCGCCCGGCCAGATGGCGGGCGACGCGCTCGGCGTCCTCGACGCCGCCGGCGTGCAGCGCGCGCACGTGATCGGCACCAGCCTGGGCGGCATGGTGGCGCAGGAGCTCGTGCTCGCCGCGCCGGAGCGCGTCGACCGGCTCGTCCTCGCCTGCACCACGCCGGGCCACGACACGTACCCGATCCCGCAGCGCACGCTCGACCTCGCCGCCCGTTTCCCCACGCTCGCGCCCGAGGAGGCCTACCGCCTCGGCGTCGAGAACGCGCTCGCCGACCGCACCGTCGCCGAGCGCCCCGAGCTGGTCGAGGAGATCTACGCCTACCGCCTCGCCCACCCGCCGAACATGGCCGGCTGGCAGGCGCAGGCGGGCGCGGCGCTCGGCTTCGACGCGGCGCCGCGCCTCGGTGAGGTGCGGGCACCGACGCTCGTCCAGCACGGAACCGGCGACCATGTCGTCGACGTGCGCAACGCACCCCTGCTCGCCGAGCTCATTTCCGGCGCCCGCCTCGAGCTCTACGACCAGCTCGGCCACCTCTTCTTCTGGGAGGAGCCGGCCCGCGTCGCGGCCGATCTGCGGAGCTTCCTGCTGTGACCGGGCTGCTCACGCTCGACCGCTGGATCCGCGACCGTGCGGCGCTGACGCCGGACCGGGTCGCGATTGACTACCTCGACCGCGTGATCACGTACGGCGAGCTCGACGAGCGCTCCGACCGCCTCGCGCGGACGTTGCTCGACGCAGGCCTGCGCCGCGGCGACCGCCTCGCCACGCTGACCGCCAACTCGCCGGAGAACGTGGAGGCGTTCTTCGCCTGCGCGAAGGCCGGTTTCATGCTGATGCCGCTCAACTGGCGCCTGTCGCCGGCCGAGCTCGACTACCAGCTCGAGGACGCGGAGCCGGCGCTGCTGCTCGTCGACCCGGGCCACGACGAGCTCGCCGCGCGGCTCAGCGCAGCCCCCGAGCTCCGGACGCTCGGCGAGGTCGGCGAGGGCGGAGCGCCGATCCCGCGCCAGGTCGAGGACGAGGACGGGCTGCTGCTCGTCTACACCTCCGGGACGACGGGCCGCCCGAAGGGCGCCGTCCTGACGCACGCGAACTGCTTCTGGACGAACCTCGGCTTCGACCTCTCGACCGGCGTCTCCGGCGACGACGTCGTCCTCCAGGTGCTGCCGCAGTTCCACTGCGGCGGCTGGAACGTGCAC
>DASTZE010000177.1:0-10383 GCA_035764425.1 Gaiellaceae bacterium | reverse complement strand
GAGGCGGAGCAGCTCTCGGCTCGCGAACGGGCCGGGCAGGTAGCGCGTCAGGTCGACGACAAGCAGGTCGCGCAGGGGGTCCACGGCGGGCGAACGTACTACAGTCCTTGCATGGCCACGTCGACTGACCGGTCAGTCAGTGAAAAGCGGCAGCAGATCCTCGAGGCCGCCGTGCGCGTGTTCGCCCGCGACGGCTACCACACCTCCCGGGTGGGCGACGTGGCCGCGGAGGCGGGCGTCGCGCATGGCCTCGTCTACCACTACTTCGCGTCCAAGTCGGCGTTGCTCGAGGCGGTGTTCACGGAGACGTGGGAAGGGCTGCTCGAGGCGATCGGCCGCGTGGAGGAGTCCGGAGGCCCGGCGCGCGAGCAGCTGCGCCAGGTGGCAGCGATCGTGCTCCGCACGTGGCGCCGCGACCCCGACCTCATCCGCGTGCTCGTGCGCGAGGTGGCGCGGAGCCCGCAGGTGCAGGTGCAGGCGGACGCAATCGGCGAGGTGCTTGCCCCGATCCAGCGCATCGTCGAGCGCGGCCAGGCGGCCGACGAGCTGCGCGGCGACCTCGACCCGCGGCTCGCCTCGTGGATCGTGTGGGGCGCGCTCGAGGAGCTCCTTACCGGCTGGGTGCTCGGCCGGCTCCCGGACGGCGACGAGGACGTGGCGGCCGCCGAGCGCACGGTCACGGACCTGCTCGCCGACGGGCTCGTGCGCTAGGGAAGGCAGGGCGCGACGCGCCCGGTGGTCATCCCGAAGCCCCAGATCTTGTCGTTGACGACGTAGAAGGCGTTGATCAGGTCGAGCCGCACGACGTTGACCACCGTGTAGCTCCCGCAGGTCGTCGGCGGCAGCGCATCGTGGCGCTGCGCGACCACGGCCGAGGGATCGCCGATGGTGACCTGGCCGGGCGTGTGCCAGCCTGCCGGCGCCCAGTGCGTGAAGACGGCGACGACGTGGCCCGCGCCGGAACGTGACGCCGGCGCCCTCGGGGTGGTACGGCCGGTAGTTGAAGTACCAGGTCAGGTCGGCGCAGCCCCGGCAGACGCCGTATCCCGAGCCCCAGGCGGCGCGCACCTGCGGTTTCGTCATTCCGATCCGGAGCCCGCCGAGGCTGACCCCGGGGACGAAGAGTCCGGCCCGCGGCGGGGCGGCGCCCGCGGCGGAGCCAAAGGCGAGCGTGGCGGCCGTGACGGCGAGGACGCGCACGGCGGCAGGGTACGTAGGATCGCGGCCGTGCCGGAGACGCTGCCGTGGAGCTGGTATGCCGAGCCGGAGGTGCTGCGGCGCGAGCAGGAACGCGTCTTCGCCCGCTCGTGGCAGTACGCGGCGCGGGCCGACCAGGTGGCCGAGGCGGGCGCCTACGTCGCCACCCGCGCGGGGCAGCTGCCCGTGGTCGTCGTGCGCGGCCGCGACGGCGAGCTGCGCGCCTTCGTGAACGTCTGCCGGCACCGCGGCTCGATCGTCTGCGAGGGCGAGGGCCGCCGCGAGACGCTCCAGTGCCCATACCACGCCTGGACGTACGACCTCGACGGCTCGCTGCGCGCGGCGCCGCGTGCCGACCGCGAGCCGGGGTTCGCGACGGACGGGCTGGGCCTCGTCTCGGCCGCCGTGGAAACGTGGGGGCCGTTCGTATTCGTGAGCCCCGCCCCGGAGCGATCGCTCCCGGAGACGCTCGGCGATGTGCCCGAGCAGCTGGCCGCCGGCGGCGTGGACGTGGGCGCCCTGCGCTTCCACCACCGCTCCGAGAGCACGTACGACGCCAACTGGAAGCTCTGCGCCGAGAACTACCTCGAGTGCTACCACTGCGCCGTCGCGCACCCCGGCTTCTCGCGCGTCATCGACGTCTCGCCCGACGCCTACAGGTCGCGAAGCGGGGCGTGGACGATGAGCCAGGCCGGCGACCCGCGCGACGCGGCCGGCAACCGCGTGGCCCGCGGCCAGTTCCACTTCGTCTACCCGAACACGGCGATCAACGTGATGCCGGGCGAGCCGAACCTGTCGATCGGTCCGATCGTGCCGCTCGCCGCCGAGCGGACGTGGCGCTCGCTCGACTACTTCTTCGCGCCCGACGCGGACGCGGGCTGGATCGCCGACTTCCTCGAGCTCGACGAGCAGGTCGGTCGCGAGGACACCGCGCTCGTCGAACGCGTCCAGCGGGGTGTCCGTTCCGGCGCGATCGCGCATGGCCAGGCCCTGCCCGAGTCGGAGCAGCTGGTCGTGCACTTCGACCGGCTGCTGCGCGAGTCAATCGGGGAGTAGCGGAACCGTCAGGCCCTGGGAGCGGCCGAGCAGGACGGCGCGCGTGATCGAGTCGACGCCGAAGCGCTCGCGCACCTCGTCGAGCACCCCGTCGAGTGCCGCGCTTCCGCGATCCAGTGGCAGCGCGAGCTGGTCGTCGTCGTCGAGGTTCGCGACCGTGATGCCGACGAGCGTGACGCCCTCGCGCTCGATCATGGGCGTGGCCGCGGCGAGCAGGGCGCGCGCCGCCGCGAGCACGGTTCGCGTCTCGTTCGTCGCCTCCATCAGCGTGTGCGAGCGCGTCGCACGCGAGAAGTCATCGAAGCGCAGCCGGAGCACGACCGTTCGGCCGAGACGGTGGGCGGTGCGCAGGCGGCGCATGACGCGGTCGACGAGTCCGACCAGCGTCGAGTCGATGAACTCCGGCGTCCACGGGCCGCGGCCCATCGCGCGCTGGGAGCCGATCGAGCGCCTCCGCGGGCGCGTCCGCACGCGCCGCGGGTCGCGGTTGTGGGCCAGCGCGTGCAGGTGGTGGCCGGAGGCCCGCCCGAGGATCGAGACGAGTGTCCCTTCCTCCATCAGCGCGACGTCGCGGACGGTCGTGATGCCGAGCCGGTGCAGGCGCCCAGCCGTCGCCGGCCCTACGCCCCACAGCGCCTCGACCGGCAGCGCGTGCAGAAAGGCGAGCTCGCGCTCGGCCGGCACCTCGAGCAGCCCGTCCGGCTTGGCCACGCCGCTCGCCACCTTGGCCAGGAACTTGGTGCGGGCGATGCCGACCGTGAGCGGGAGGCCGACCTCTTCGAGCACGCGCCGGCGGAGCCGGGCGGCGATCTCGAGCGGCGTGCCGGCCATCCGCCGCATGCCGCGTACGTCGAGGAACGCCTCGTCGATCGACAGCGCCTCGACGAGCGGCGACGTGCCCTCGAAGACGCGGTACACGGCCTTGCTCGCGTCCGAGTACGCCTCCATGCGCGGCCGGACGACAACCGCCTGGGGGCACAGGCGGCGCGCCTCACGCCCGCCCATGGCCGTCCGGATGCCGAAGGCCTTGGCCTCGTAGCTGGCGGCGAGCACGACCCCGCCGCCGACGATCACGGGGCGGCCCTGGAGCCGCGCGTCGTCACGCTGCTCGACCGACGCGTAGAACGAGTCGAGATCCGCGTGCAGGATCGACACGAACGTATGTTCGCATACTACGCACGCTCGTGCGAGAACGGCAGTTCGACCGTGCCGCAGCGCTCGGGCTCGATCAGCAGCACGAGCCGGTCGCGCATCGGGAACGGCTGGCCGGTATAGCGCATGGAGATGCGGTCGACAATGCGGTTCGCGCGGTCGCCCGTCAGGCGCTCGACGATCCGGCCGCGGATCCATGCGGAGCGATATGGGTTGCGGTCGTCGGTGACCGAGATCGCGACACGGCCGTCGCGCTCCAGGTTGCGTGCCTTGCGCGTCCCCTCGCCCGTGAAGAAGGCCACGCGCCCTTCCTCGACGCCGACCCAGATCGGCACCGAGTGCGGCGACCCGTCGGGCAGCAGCGACGCGAGGTGCGCGAAGTTCCGCTCCCGGAGGAGCTCCTCGACCTCGAGGGGTAGCTCCATCAGAGAATCCGTCTCATGAGTCGCATGCACATGGGCGAGCTCGACATTACCGACGCGCTGGTGCGCGACCTGCTGGCCGAGCAGTTCCCCGAGTGGGCGGGCTTGCCGCTTCGCCGCGTCGAGCCGAGCGGGACGGTCAACGCGATCTTCCGTCTCGGAGCCGATCTCTCGGTCCGCCTGCCGCGGCACAAGGGGCCGACCGAGCCCGGGAGCGACGAGCTCGAGTGGCTGCCGCGGCTTGCGCCGGTCCTGCCCGTCGCGATTCCCGTGCCGGTCGCGCAGGGACGGCCCGGCGGCGGCTACCCCTGGTTCTGGGAGCTTCACCGGTGGGTGGAGGGCGAGACCGTCCCCGTCGAGCGGCTCGATGCGATCCAGGCGGCGCGCGACCTCGCCGCCCTGGTCGGGGCGCTGGCCGAGATGAGCCCCTCCGGTGCCCCGGCGGGCCGCGGCGTCCCGCTCAGCGAGCTCGACGGCTCGTTCCGCCACTGGGTCGCACGGTTCGACGGCGACCCACGCGTCACGGCTGCGTGGGAGCGGGCGCTCGCGGCGCCGGCGTGGACGGGACCTCCGGTCTGGCACCATGGCGACCTCGACGCCCGGAACTGGCTCGTGCGCGACGGGCGCATCGCCGGGGTCATCGACTGGGGCTCGATGGGCGTCGGCGACCCGGCCTGCGACGTGATGGTCGCGTGGAAGCTGCACTCCGCCGCCGCCCGCGACCTGTTCCGCGCCGACCTGCGGCCGGACGAGGCGACCTGGGAGCGTGCCCGGGGCTGGGCGGTTTGGCAAGCGGTCGCCGCGCTCGCCTACTACACGCCGGAGAACAACCCGGCCCTGGTGCACGAGGCCAGGATCTGGCTGGACCTGGTGCTGTCCGATGGCTAGACCGGCGCGGCGGCGAGCGGGCCCCACGAGACGAGCGGCGACATCTCGCCGGTGTGCCCGTTCAGCCGCCGGAGCCCGAGCGCGTGCTCGGCCTGCATCATCTTGTGGATCTGCGTCGTGCCCTCGTAGATGATCGGGGCGCGCGCGTTGCGGAAGTAGCGCTCGATGCCGTACTCCGCCGAGTAGCCGTACGAGCCGAACACCTGGATGGCCAGGTGCGCTGCCGTGAAGGCCGACTCGGTCGCATGCCACTTGGCCAGCGAGGTCTCACGCGTGTTGCGCAGGCCCTCGTTCTTCATCCAGGCGGCCTGCATGACGAGGAGCTTCGACGTCTCGTAGCCCAGGACCATCTCGGCGATCATGTCCTGGACGAACTGGTACTTGCCGATCGGCTGCCCGAACGTCTCGCGCTCGCGAGCGTACTCGACCGAGCGCTCGAGGCACGCGCGGACGACGCCGACCGCGCCCGCCGCGACCGTGAAGCGGCCCTGATCGAGGCCGTACATTGCGATCTCGAAGCCCTGGCCTTCCTCGCCGACGAGGTTCTCGGCCGGCACCTCGACGTTCTCGAAGAAGAGCTCGCCCGTCGAGCCGGCCCAGATCCCGAGCTTGTTCTCGGTGTCCCGTGTGGTCACCCCCGGCCAGTCGCGCTCGACGATGAACGCGGAGATGCCCTGGTGCTTCGCGGACGGGTCGGTCTTGGCGAACACGAGCTGGTGGTCAGCGACCGCTGCGTATGAGATCCAGTTCTTCTGGCCGTTCAGGACGTAGGTGTCGCCCTCGCGCCGCGCGGTCGTCCGCATCGCGGCCACGTCGGAGCCGGCGGCCGGCTCGGTCAGCCCGAAGCAGGCGAGCTTCTCGCCGCGGGCCTGCGGCACGAGGTAACGCTGCTTCTGCACCTCGGTGCCGTAGCGGAGCAGCGAGGACGAGTTGAGCCCGACGTGGACGGAGATCAGCGTCCGGAAGGCGGCCTCGCCGCGCTCGATCTCCTCGCACGCGAGCGCCTCGGACACGTAGTCGAGGCCGGCACCGCTGTATTCCTCCGGGATGACGATCCCGAGGATGCCGAGCTCGGCCATGCCGGCGATGAGATCCATGTCGAGCCGGTGGGCGATGTCGTTCTCGATCGCGACCGGCAGGACGCGCTCGTCCACGAAGGCGCGGACGGTGTCCTGGATGAGTCGCTGCTCGTCGCTGAGGTCGAAGTCCACGAACCGGAGGCTATACGCGCGCTGCCGCGTGCTGGTCGGCGACCCACAGGGCGAGCAGCCCGCGGTAATGGGCGACGAAGTGCTCGTGCTCGTGCTCGGGGAAGGTCGACTGCACGGTGGAGACGATCAGGTCGTCGAATGGCGGGCTCTCGACGTAGTCGACGGTCGCCTCGTCGAGGTGCGCGAGGTGCGTGGCGCAGAAGTCGCGGTAGTGGTCGACGTCGAAGTAGCCCTCGGCCAGCTCGCGGTAGCCGTCGAGTTTCTGCCGGTAGGTCAGGTCGTCGCGGTCGCCGATGTCGAAGTAGGCGCGCGTGTTCTGGTTGATGCGCATTCGCCGGCGGACCACGGTGCAGAAGGTGGACCAGCGGACGAGCGCCTTGATCGCCCACGGGAAGTAGTAGTGGAGCGAGGTGATCGCGACGTCCGGCGAGGCGTTCGCATAGTCGATCGGATAGACGACGCCGTCCTTGACGAGCGTCTCGCAGGAGTTGAACTCCCAGCGAAAGAACGCGTTCACGAGCCGCGAGATGTTCACGACCTCGGCGCCGACGTCGGGCGACAGGAAGCCGTGCGCGACGGTGTAGCGCGCGTGCAGCGGGACGGACGGGTCGTAGCGCATCACCATCGTCTCGGCGCCGATCGAGAGCGAACGGACGAAGACGTCGAAGTCCTCGACCGACGACTGCAGGTGCATCAGCCGCTCGCCGGACGCGTCGTACACCGCGTGCAGCTCGTCTGGCGACGCGACGCGCGTCACTCCGACCCACTGGCCGCCGTCGAACGGCTTCATGAAGAGCGGGTAGCCGATGTGCCCCGCGATCGAGTCCAGGTCGAACGGCGCGTTGTAGCGGGACGCCATCTGCTCCCACCGCTCCGTCGCCGATTCGAAGCGCACGGAGCGCGGCGGCTCCTTGTGCGGGATCAGCCAGGTCTCGGGAACGTTCAGGCCGAGGCGCATCATCGCGCAGTAGGCCGAGTGCTTCTCCATCGCCTGGAACGTGAACGGGTTGTTCAGGAGGTACACGTCGTCCATCAGCGAGATCTTCTTCAGCCACTCGCGCGGGACGAAGTACCACCACGCGAGCCGGTCGATGACGAGCGCATGCCTCGGCCGGTAGCGCAGGTCGAACGGCTCGTTCATCACCCGCTCGGTGGTCAGCTCGTGCGTCGCGCCGCCGTGCTGGATCGGGCCGACGCGGCCCAGGAGGTGCTCGAACGCGGTCGGCCAGTCCTCCTCGGTGCCCAGCAACAGTCCGATCAGGTGGGTCGACACACGGCGTTTCTACCCCAACGGCGCGGAGGGAACCAGGGTCGATACGAGTCGCGGCGCTTCGTCCTCAGCGTGCGCTGACGAGGCACGCGTCGTGGGAGGACTCCGCGACGCGCTCGCGCAGTGACAGGCGCCCGCGCCGGTCGAGGACGCACAGCGTCCCGCGCGTCAGCGACGGCGTCAGCACGACGCCGCCGGCCGCCTGCACGTTGAACGAGCCGAGCGGCACCTGGGCGGTGCGCAGGAGCCGCCCGTCGCGCAGCGAGAAGACGCGGACGACGCCGTCGTCGCCGCTGGAGACGAACGCCTTCCCGCCGGCGAAGGTGACGTGCTGCGGAGTCGCCCCGGCGTCGAGGCTCTGAATGACGGCGCCGCGCTCGTAGACGAGCACGGTGTGATGGTGGTCGTCGCCCGACGTCACCCACGCGCGCCGCCCCGGCGGCTCGAAGCCGACGTCGTGGACGCGGAACGGCGTGGTAAGGAAGCGGACGAGCGCGGGCTTCCGCGCGACGTCCAGCACGGCGATGCGCTCCGCGCTCGAGCCGAGCGCAACCCACAGCATCCGGCCGGAGAGGGTGACGTGCCGGGCCGGTCCGTACACGGTGGTGCGCGCGAGCACCCGGCCGGCAGCGACGTCGACGACGGTCACGTCGCCGCGGCCAGAGTCGGTCACGTAGGCGAGACGCCCGTCGGGCGAGCCGGCCGTGTAGCGCGGCTCGTCGAAGCCATGGATCACGTGCCGGACGCGCAGCCCGCGCAGCACGGTCAGCGCGCCGGCCGCGGCGTGCGCCACCACGGCGTGCTCGCCCACCGTCTGGATGCTCCGCGGCCCCGGCAGCGTCGCGATCTCCTTGCGGATGCGCCCGTCCAGCCCGACCGCGAGCACGCGCGACTCGGTGTCGGCGGTGACGAGCGCCAGGGGCTCGTCGGCAGCGAACGCGTCGACATCGCGAACGAGGGCGAACGCGGCGCTCGCGAGCAGGAACCGGCGGCGGTTCACCTCCTCGATACGGCCGCCAGAGCGCCGCAGGTCCTTCCTAGACCAGTGCCAGGCACGGCTGCGACTTTGTGACAGTGCCAGGCTCTGTAACGCGGGCGTCACAGTGCCTGGCACCGATGATTAGAGCCTCCGTCAGCAAAAGCGCGGCAGGTGGTGCGCGAGCTGCGCCCGCCACGACGGCCAGTCATGCGCCACGTCGTGGCCCCAGAGGTCGAGCTCGTGGGGGATGCCCTTCTCCCCGAGCAGCCCGGCGAACGCCGTCGTGCTCGCGAGCGCGCCGGTGGTGTCCTCCCACTGGCCCTGGCCGCAGATGAGCAGCAGGCTGGCGCTGCTCCGGATCCAGTCGAGGTGCTCTCCGCCCATGTGGTGGACGTAGTCGGCCGGGTTGTTGAAGTACGTCGCGTCCCCGCGCTCGCCCCAGCCGATCGGCGCGATGTCGTAGACGCCGGACTGGCAGATGGCGAGCGGGAACACATCAGGTCGCCGCAGCGCGAAGTTGGCCGCATGGAAGGCGCCGAAGCTCGGGCCGTTGACGATCAGATCGGCGCGGCCTCCCGAGTCGTCGCGGATGAACGGCACGACCTGGTTGAGGATCCAGTCCTCGTAGGCGCCGTGGCGGATCGCGCGCTCCTCCATCGGCAGGTGCGCCGCGTGCCAGCTCTCCGAGTCGAAGCTGGAGACGCAGTAGAGCTTGATCCGGCCGGCGTCGAGCAGCTCGCCGAGCGCCGCGACCATGCCGCGCTCCTCGTACTGCCACGCAGGCCCCTGCTCCGACGGGAATGCGAGCACTGGACGTCCCCAGTGACCGTACGCCAGCACCGTGCCGTCGACGCCGATCGCCGGCGAGTAGATGGAGACTTCGCGCCGATTCACGCGTCGCTCGCCCTCACGGGGGAACCCCTGGTTCCCCCGTGAGCCCCCTCCTTGCGGGCGGCGCCTGTGTTTCGGCCCGTTTCAGGAGCCGCCGCCTGGTTGCGTGGTGCAGACGGTTGCCTCTCCGCAGCGGGCCTCTCGCCGGAATGAATCCGGCGCCGGCGGCGGCGGGTCGCGGTCTCCCGACCGCGCTGCTCACAAGCACGGACTGAATCATGTCCATGCGCGGAGCAGGAGCTCAGGTAGGTGCCTGTCGAATAGATCTCGCCACGCCGTGAAGTTGTGCGCGTCGCGCCCCGCCACGAAGCGAACGTCCCAGCCCTGCGTCTCGAGCGCCTTGGCGACCGCGCGGTTGTTGTCGAGGTTCTCCTCGCCGCGCCCGACGGTGATCGTCACCGGCACGTGCGGCGGCGCGGCGCGGCCGTTGAGCACGTAGCCGACGAAGCGCGTGATCCGCCCGAAGCGCCCGAAGCGGGACTCCTGCTTGTCCCAGCGCTCGCGGAAGAAGCTCGACGACTGCAAGAACAGTCCGCCGGCGAGGCCGTGCTGCCAGTGCGCGTGCAGCGCAGCGAGGCCGCCGAGGCTCGGGCCCATGATCACGGGCCGCGTCCCGTCCGTGGGCAACGCCTCCTCGAGCCGGGGCAGGAGCTCCTGGGCGAACGCACGCGCGTACCTGGCAGAGGCCGAGTAGATCTCGTTGCGGTCGACCGGCTGAATCAGCGCGGCGCGAAGCGGCGGGACCTCGCCGAACGAGACCACGTGCTCGAGGTAGCGGATCAGGCCGGCGAGCTCGGCGTACTCGGGGCCGTCGTGCGCGATGAGCAGCGGCAGTGGCTCCTGCGGGTCGGCGTCGGCCGGCGACCAGACGAGCATCTGCACGGTCCCGAGCGCGCGCACACGGAGGTCGAGCCCGCGCACCTCGCCTGGCGGCGACTCGTCGTCGTCGATCCAGGGCGGAGGGTCGTACGAGGGCAGCAGGACGACCGACTTCTCGCCGAAGACGCCCGGCGCGCGCAGCGGGTTGGACGGGTCGGGGACGAGCCGCGGCTCCTGGCCGCGCGGGGTCAGCTCGAGGAGGTACTCCAGCCGGTTCACGTCGGGCAGGCGGAAGTCGAGCTCCCAGGTCCCGCGGCGCTGCCCGCGCCGGAAAGCGACCCGGCGCGGCCGCCTCAGCTCGTGCGCGAGCGCGACCCCCGAGAGCGCGCGGGTCGGGTCGGTGAACCGGAAGGTGACCTCGTTCGTGCCGACGAGCGGTGCGAGCGCGGTCGTCACGGGCGATGGGGTGCTAAAGCGGCTCAACAGGCGTGTAACGCT
>DASTZE010000176.1:0-9415 GCA_035764425.1 Gaiellaceae bacterium | reverse complement strand
GATCCTGGCCGGGTTCCTCTCCGGCCCGATCACCTGAATGCCGCCCTCGGCGAGCACCGCTTGCAACCCGACCAACATGATTGGCTCGAGGTTCCCGAGGAGAACTCGAGTCGGCTGCGCCCGATCCACGAGGCAAACCCTGCGCAGCCCGCCTCGCCCCGCACCAGCGCACAGTGGCCAGCAAAAGGGGCAACCCGACTTGCCCCTCTGGACTCCCGTTCGGGAAGGCCGGGTGGGCTAGGTGTCGTTAGGAACCACAGCTAGGTCTTCTTCGCGCTGCCCGGCTGCCGCGGCCGCGGCTTGCCGCCGACGACGATGTCGATCGGAGCTCCTGGCACCATCGCCGTGGCGGACGCCTCTTCTCCCGCCGCCGTCCGCACGACCACGCTGTGCTCGCCTGGCTGGATCCGGTTGAGCAGGAACCGCCCGTCACGGTCCGTGGACGCCCACAGGCCGGACTCGGGAAGCGCGACCCACGCTCCGGCAATCGGGACATCGTCTGAGGCACGCACGGTGCCGCCGACGCGATGGAGCTCGGTCATCGTGCCGGGTGGCCCCGGCGACAGGCGCGTACGCATCGACTGCGTGCGCACTTCCGGGCCGCGCACGAACGTGGTGCCGGACTCGACGGCGATATGAACGACGTAATCGATCGAGGCCTTGTACTGGCCCCCCACCGATGTCCAGAAGTCCGCCTTCTCCTCGCGCGGCCGGCCGACCGAGGTCTGCGCCTCACGGAGGGTGTCGCTCCCGTTCAGCTGAGCAGAGAGCACGTCCTCCGGAAGCCGCTTGAAGGAGAAGAGAATCGCGAGCACCTGCGAGAGCAGCCGGTGCTCGTCCTCGACGGCCTTCGTCCACGCCGTCACGGCGTACGTGAGCTCGAGCCACAGCGGCGGCGGCGCCACGAACGCCTGGCCGTTGCCCCTTCGCTCCGTCGGTGAAGCCTCGGCGCGCTCGAGCGCCTCACGCAGGTCGTAGAGGAAGAGATCGACGACAGGGTTCGTAAGCTTCGCCGACCATTCCTTCGACGGCGCGTCGAACGCGATCTCGACTCCGTCGAACCCGCGATGATCGAGCTCGCGGCGAAGCAGGCGCCGTAGCGCCTCGTCGAGGTCCGCAATCGCGGTGTTCAGCGGAACGTCGACCACGACCGCCATACGGCGACGCTACCTCCCGCGGCGCTGTTTTCACAAGTGCGCGGTGCGCCTGTAGTGTCGGCCGGTGGTCATGGCGCGCACGCGCGCAAGGAAGTCGTCGCTCCCGGACGCGGCGCGCGGGTGATGCCGCGCGCTCGCGCGGACGAGATTCGCAGTCTGTCCCGCGCTCGTACCGAGCGCAACGCGCCACCGGCCCCCGCGGCCGCCCGCGCCCATGGCGGAGCCGCCGTGCTCGCCCTCCACCGGCAGGCCGGCAACCGTGCCCTCGGGCGCCTGCTCCAGCGATCGCCGTCCGGGCTCAAAGACGCCAAGACGACTTCGGGCTTCACGAACGACGCGCTGAGCTACTGGCGCGACGCCGACAACCAGAGCAAGGGCATCGGCGAGTTCGCGAACTTCCTCGCCACCAAGGCGAACGAGGCGCTCAAGGCGCTCGACGTTCCGGCCATGAAGATCGTGTTCGACTCCGGTATCCCCTATCCGGCGGCCTTCTACTCGGACGACTGGGCGATGAAGATCAACACCACGATGTGGGGCAAGAAGCAGGGCGCCCGCGCGCTCAAGGACCTGACTGTCGATGAGGCGGCGGCCAGCGTCGCGCTGATCTACCACGAGGCCCGCCACGCGGAGCAGCGCTTCCGGGTCGCGCGGATCCTCGCGGCCGACAGCAAGGCCAAGACGCCCGCGGACGTCGCCGACGAGATCGCCAGGACGCTGAAGTTGAAGAACCGCGGCGTCGCGGTGGCGGCGGCCGGCAAGCCGCTAACCGACACCTCGGCCAACGCAGCGCTGCGGACGGAGGCGCGCGACTGGCAGGCGATAACCGTCGGTGATCACGCGGCGTACCGCGACGTGGTCAACACCTGGGTGCTCGAAGCGCTCAACGAGTACGCCGCGATAGGGCGCCTCGGCGCGAAGCCGATGGAGATCGGCAGCGCCAAGGGCACGATCGACCCGGTCATCACAGGCTGGGAGACCGGCGGCAAGCGGGCGAAGTTCATCGCCGCGCACATCAGGGAGGTCGAGGCCAAGAAGAAGAAGACGGCCGCGGACGCCGCCGTACTCACGAACCTCAAGGCGATCCAGGCGGCGATGACGAAGGTGGCGAGGGAGTGGAGCGCGATCGAGTCCAAGTGGGGCTCGACGGGGATGAACAAGAAGCTCGAAAAGGTCAGGGACTTCAGAGATCACGTCTTCGCCCTCTACACGGCCCTGCAGGCCGCGTACGAAGCGCAGGCGCACGAGCGGGACGCGTTCGACACCGGCAACCCCGTGGCCGACCAGTTCAAGGCGGCGGTCACGGCTGCGCCGGCGAAGAAGCCCGATCCGGTTCCGGCGACACGCTAGCCTCCTAGCGCGCCGCCCCCTTCGGCGACCCCGGTGTCATACTCGCGCCACGAGCATGGCCGTCGACCGCGAGCGGGCCGCCGATTCCGAGCCGGTGGACGCCGGGCGCCTCCCGAGCGCCGCTGCCTCCGCATTGGGCAATCGCACCGTCGGGGCGTTGCTGAGGCGCCGGCAAGACGGTGGCTTTCGTGGTCTGCTCATTGATCCGCGAGTGGGCAGGCTTCTCAGCCGGCGCATGCTGCAACGCGACGTCGACCGCGACGAGATGATCGCCGCGCTCGAGCGAGAGCTCGCCGACGCACCGGGCAAACCGGACGGCTGGACGGCCGTCGCGGTGCGCCTCAACGGCTTCAACGCCGCGGACATCAAGCGGATGGCGGCGACGCGAATGACCGTCGAGCAACTGCGGGCGACGCGAGCGGCCGTCGAGCGCGATCTCGCCGGTTGGCCGGGCCAGCGCACGATCCTCGACGCGCTGGACGACGCAGCTGCGTCGAAAGGCAGCCACCTGCGCCCCCAGAGCAGCACCATCTGGGCCGCGTACACCCAGGTGAGTTACGACAAGTGGCGCGGCGAGGAGAACAGAAACAAGGTGTGGGAGTTCGTCGGCGGCAGCGTCGGCTCGGGCTTCGCGGGTCAGAACACGTGCGCGACGCGCGTCAGCTACGCGTTCAACTACGGCGGCTTTCCGATCCGGGGCGCGAAGTCCGGCTGGAGCTACCTCAACAACCCGGGCGTCGACTACAAGGGTACGAAGGGCGACGGCAAGAGCTACATCGTGAGTGCTCCGTACATGGCGGAGTTCCTGACCGCGAAGTGGGGGCCGCCCGATGCGAAGTTCAAAGCCGGAGCAGCCGGCAACGCCGACGCCAAGGCGTTCGAGGGAACCCTGAAGACCGGCCAGGTGGCCGTGTTCGCCGGCCCGCATCACTCAGGATTGATCAAGCAGGGCTACGCCGATGCGTATCTCTTCACTGATCCCGACGTGATGCCGGCGGTGGCGTGGACGCTTCCGTGAAGGGCGCGGTGGGCCTCCCGCCGCACGTCGCCGTCGGCCTGCAGCGGCGTGTCGGAAACCGTGCGGTCGCGCGCCTCGTCGCGAAGCCGGCGCGGCGTGTCCTGGCCCGGTACGAGTCGGCCGAGCACCTCGACCTGGGCGACCGGTACCTCGCCGATCTGGCTTTGTTCATCTCGACCGAGGAGGGCATTGCGTGGGCCAAGCGGTATGGGCTCGAGAAGGAAGCAGCCGCGCTCGCGCAGGACGCAGGCAAGAAGCTGACGATCAAGGCTGCCGGTCGCGAGCTGACACCCGGGCAGGTGATCGCGCTCGGGGGCGACTTCTACGCTTCGCCGGATTCGCTAGCGGCCGCCAACCCGCAGGAGGTCGACGAGCTGCTCGGCGCGATCGGAAAAGAGGCAAGCGGCGCGCTCGCCGGCAGCGACCTCAACGCGGAATACCAGTCGATCACGCTGAAGCATCGCAGCCGTGACGAGAGCTACCTCGAGCTCGCGAAAAAGAACGAACCGCACTTCACACCGGGCAACCGCCGTGAATGGCGCCGGCTCCACGAGGAGGCGGTGCGGCTGGCGCGGGACGCGAAGCTGGACCAGGCGTTGCTCTACGACGCCTTCGCCTGCCACTTCCTCACCGACGCGTTCGCGGCAGGCCACCTCTTCGACAAGAGGACACTCGAGGTCGAGATCCGGAACCACCTGCAGCAGCACCCGGCGCGTCCGGCGAATCCGGAACTGACCCTCTACTACGGCCTGGTCGAGGCGAAGGGCGCGACGGATCTGCTCGTCCTGAAGAACATCCACGACCGGCTCAACGTCGAGGGCTTCGACGTCAAGAACGCGAAAGGGATGGCGTGGCGCACGTACGGCGATACGAGGCTGAAGGAGGCGCACGACACGCAGCGGATCGCGGCGCTCGCGGTCTACGTGTCGCGCCTGCAGGTCTACAAGGCGCAGAGCGGCGGTCAACCAAATGCCGACGACGTCCTGGCACTGCTCCCCGACGACGACAGCGTCCGCAAGGCGACCGAGCGCGCGATTTCGTACATCCCCGCCGCGGTCGCCGACATCGGCGGGCTCATGTACCGCCAGCGGGGGATGGCGAAGACCGAGCTGCCGAAGCTCGTCGGCCCCATCGTCTCCGCGAACCTTGCGACGATCGGCGCCCCCGACCGCGAGCGGCAGATCCTCGATGCTCAGGAGTCGGCAAGAAAGACGGGCCTGCCGACGCCGGCGCCGCAGTTCACCGTCCTCCAGTGGTGAGACGCTCCCGGCGAGCGGCGCTCAGGGCACCGAGAACGGGACCCAGGGCGACTCGATGAGCCCGCTCCAGGCGTCCTCGACCGCCGGTGCCTGCGCGGCGAAGCGCACTCTGTACCGACCGGGGGCGGGCGCGTCGGGAAAGAGCTCGTCGCCGTGAAAGTGGAATGTGAGCGACGCGCCCGGCTCGATCGTCTCGATGCCCGCGCCGAGATCCTGCGGCGGCAGCGGCGGCGGCCCGAGCGGCACGCGCGTGCCCGTCTCGTCGACGACCTCAAACGAGACGGGGCCGACCATGGTCGCCGTCGCAACGCGGGCCGTCGCGTCGCCGTCGTTCCGCACGTCGACGCGCAGGCTCCAGGTTGAGGGGTCGTTCAGGTGCGGGCTCGACGGCGCGATCGTCGCGGTCAGCGCCATGGTGCGATCTCGGTCCGCGCACGCGGCACGCCCCGCAGCGTCGCGGCCTCCTGGCGGATCACCTCGAAGTTTCGCGCGAGCGCACGCCCGGCAGGGTTGTTCATAACGCCGGCCCCCCGATCGCGGAAGCCCTGCCCGCCTCGGCGTACGAAATTGACCCCGTTTGTCGTGAAGTACTCCTCCGGACAGCCGAGCATGTGGCCGAACTCGTGCGTGATGTCCTCGGTGTCGGCCGTTCCCCAGCCGGTCATGCTCGTCGTGCCGCCCTGGCCGGCACGACCGCCCTCCGTCGCGCCGGGCGCATTCGCGCGGACGACGTAGTGCGCGTCGCTCGCGTTGTCGACCCAGGCGATGACGATGCGGATCGGGTACATCTCCTCATAGCGGTCGAAGACGCCGGGAGACACCTCGATTGGCTCCTCGCGTTTCACGCAGAAGGCGAACTTGTTGCTCCACTTCGCGAGGATCGCGCGCTCCCACGCGGCCCTGACCGTGGCGGAGGCGTCCGTCTTGAAGCGCACGATCACCTCCAGCTTGCCGACCTCGGCGCGCAAGTCGAGGCGAAGCCGCCACTTCGAGCGCCAGCTGAAGGTGCCGTTCCACTGGCTGAACGCAGCCGGCGCATGGCTGATCGTCTCGGTGATCGCACGATCGACATCCCGCACGATGAAATCGCGCGTCGGACGTGCGGCCGTCGCAGCGCCCCCTCCGGCTTGCTGGCGCGCGAGCAGCCGTGCGACTGCTGCGTTGCCGGCCGTCCTCTGCAGGGCGAGGAGAGGCGCGGCCGGCACCGGCGGCGCGCGTCGCGGCGTTTGCCGCAGCCGGTCTTCTCGTTCCGCCGCGCGATCAGCCCAGGTGCGCTGCACGCCCTACCCGTTGGTCGGCGGGTTGAGCCGAACGAATTCGTCCGCCACGACGTCGGGCACCATCACGCCCTTCTGCTCCGTATCGGGGTGCTTGATCCAGCGCGCGAGGACGCGTGACGCGACGCGATTGCCGACCTGACGCTGGAGCTCGAGCGCGCGGGCGACGACGGGCGGAGCAGGAACGGCGCCGGCGCCCTTGCCGGGCCTGCGGGCGGAGGCCGGCCGGCCGGCCGTGGCCCTCTCTTTCATGCGGCGAGTCTACGCCGAGACGCGTGGGGAGTCACCTGCCGCGAGGTCGAAGGCCGGCGCAGAGTTGCAACCGCGCCTCCGCCCACCCTATGCTCGAGCGGTGAACTCCCTCGAGTCTCTCGAGGAGCGACATCCGAGCCACGTGCACGTGCGCGGGCCCGACCCCAGGACGGGCTGCGGCGGCACGTACGGCCCGGCGGCGGGTCTCGCGCGCGAGATCGGCAACCGCAACTTCGCGCAGCTCGTGGCGCGGATGCGCGCCGGCGAGGGGATCCTCCCCGGCGGGCGCGTCGATGCGAGCGTCGAGGCTGCGATCGAGGCGGCCCGCGGCCACGGCCGGCCGCTCGACGGCGCGTTCTCGAGACGACTCGGTTCCGCCTCCGGCGAGTCCTTCAGCGACGTTCGCGTGCACACCGACGACGCGGCAGCAGCACTCGCCCGTGCCGTCTCGGCGCGTGCGTTCACGGTAGGGAGCGACATCTTCTTCGCCCACGGCGAGTACGCGCCCGGCAGTCCGGGCGGGAGCGAGTTGATCGCGCACGAGCTCGCGCACGTCGTGCAGCAACGCGGTGCCTCGCCGGGCGGTCCGCTGGTGGTGTCGCAGCCCGGCGACGAGCTCGAACGCGAGGCCGAGGCGGTCTCTCGTGACCTCGTTAGCTGAAGCGTCCACACGCTGGTTCACGTTCCTCGATGACCGCCTGCGCGCGGCTGTCCGTGGCGCCGTCGCCGTCGATGACAATCCAGAGGACGCTCTCCGGGGCCTGTACATCTCCGACGAGCAGGCGCTCTCGCTGGCGGCAGCGCCCGCCGCCGGCGATCTGGACGCCCGCTTCGGCGAAGTGACGGAGCGACTCGGCCTCGACGCCGTCGACAGCGCCGCGCTCGCCGTCTGCGCCGCGCCGGAGCTCGACCCCCGCTTCGGGCGCCTGTATGGCTACCTCCAGGACGACGTGACGCGCCGGCTTGCGAGCCCACGGCTTGTGGCGGAGCTGCTCTCCGGCGACGGCGTCGAGAAGGCCGATGTGCTGGGGTGCTTCGGGCAGGGGGCGGCACTGCTGCGTCTTGGGGCCGTTCACCTCCTTGCGACGGACCCGCCGACTGCCCTGGCAGATCGTTCCGTCAAGGTCGCCGATCGGCTGGCGGCCTCGCTGCTAGGAGCGGGAGGCGGGTTGACGGAGACCGGAGCGCCCGTGCCGCTCCGCCGCATTTCGATGCACGCTGAGGTCGCCGGTCGCCGGGACGCGGTCGGGGAAGTGACACGGCTCCTCGCAGCTTCGACACGACTGCCGCTCGCCGTGTGCGGCCCCGACGCCGCCGCGGTGGTCGCCGCCGCGGCCGGCAAGCCCGTCGTGCTCGTCGACGCGCGCGACGCCGCCGATCCCCGGGTCATGGGCGACGCGACGCTTGCCTGCGCGCTCGAGGGCGCACTCCTCTGCCTCGACGGCCTCGCCGATCTCGATCCGCCTGGGCGCGAGCGGCTGCTCCGGACGGTGGACGAACGCCCCTCCCGTACCGTCCTCCTCGCACGCTCACGCGGCGAGGCCGCAGTGCTCAATGACCGTACGGCACTGATCGTCGAGGTGCCGGTGCCGTCGTTCGCCGAGCGGCGGGCGGCCTGGGAGCGTTTCGCGGGCGCGAGCGACGCGGGCGACGTCGCAGCGAAGTTCCGCCTTTCGATCGATCAGATCCGGGCGGCCGCGGAGGTGAGCCGCATTGCAGCACGCGGCCGGGGCGTCGAGACCCCCGAGGCGGACGACCTCGATCTCGGCGCGCGCCGAGCCTCCTCGTCGCGACTGCTCGAGCTCGCGACCCGACTCGATCCCGGCTACCAGTGGACGGATCTCGTCCTGCAGGAGCGGCAAGTGACGCTTCTGCGCTCGATTTCGGCCTACCTCCGGCACCGCGACCGGGTCCTCTCCGACTGGGGGTTCGAGCGCACCGTCGCGCGGATGCAGGGGCTCAAAGTGCTCTTTGCCGGAGAGTCGGGAACCGGGAAGACGATGGCCGCGCAGGTGCTTGCCGCCGACCTCGGCCTCGACCTCTTCCGCGTCGACCTCGCGACGGTCGTGTCCAAGTACATCGGCGAGACGGAGAAGAACCTCGAACGGATCTTCACGGCCGCCGACGGCTCGAACGCCGTCGTCCTCTTCGACGAAGCGGATGCGCTGTTCGGCAAGCGATCGGAGATCTCGGACTCACACGACCGCTACGCGAACATCGAGGTCTCGTATCTGCTGCAGCGCATGGAGGCCTACCCAGGCGCCGTAATCCTCGCCACGAACTTCCGGCGCAACATCGACGACGCGTTCATCCGGCGCCTCGACTTCGTCGTCGACTTCCCGTTCCCGGAAGCGGATGACCGTACCAAGCTATGGCGAAGGCTCCTGCCGAGCGAGGCTCCCACCGCCGACGATGTCGACCTCGAGTTCCTCGGCAGCCAGTTCAAGCTCGCCGGCGGTGCGATCCGGAACTGCTGCCTCTCCGCCGCATTCCAGGCCGCGGACGAGAACCAGCCGATCCAGATGCTCCACCTCGTGCGCGCAGTCGCGCAGGAGTACGCGAAGCAGGGCCGGCTGACACTCGAGGCCGACTTCGAGCGCTTCCACGAGCTGCTCCGGTCGAGCGGAAACGGCGGCTGAGCGTCGTGCAGCCGCGTGCTCCGAATCGCGCTGCGACGCCGCAGAATAGGCTAGGCGGGATGAGACACGCGCGGAAGGAGTTGTGGTTCGAGCTTCCCGACCGCCGCAGCTACATCAACATCACGAGCTGGGTCGAGGAGTTCGTTCGCGAAACGGAGATCACGAATGGCCTCTGCCTGGTGAACCCGATGCACGTCACCGCCGCCGTGTATGTCAACGACGACGAAGCAGGGCTCCTCGAAGACATCGATGAGTGGCTCGAGCGGCTTGCACCGCAGGAGCCTGTTTCGCAGTACCGCCACAACAACGGCGAGGACAACACGGACGCTCACCTCAAGCGCCAGCTCATGGCACACCAGGTCGTCCTCGCGATCACGGACGCGCGACTGGATCTGGGGCCGTGGGAGCAGGTCTTCTATGCCGAGTTCGACGGCCGGCGGAAGAAGCGGGTGGTGGTGAAGATTCT
>DASTZE010000175.1:0-16956 GCA_035764425.1 Gaiellaceae bacterium | reverse complement strand
ATCGCGGCCGCCAACGGCGTCAGCAACCAGGTGACCCACCTCATCTACTCGCACCACCACGCCGACCACGCCGGCGCCTCCTCGCTCTTCGACAAGAACGTCGTCCGCATCGGGCACGAGGAGACGCGCCGGCTGCTGCTGCGCGACAACGACCCGGCCCGGCCGGCACCGGAGGAGACGTTCGGCGACCGGCGCACGGTCGAGATCGGCGGCGAGCGCATCGAGCTGGCCTGGCACGGCACCAATCACTCGCCGGACAACATCTTCATCCACCTGCCCGACCACGACACGCTGATGCTCGTGGACATCGTCAACCCGGGCTGGGCGCCGGTGTACCAGAGCAACCTGACCGAGGACGTGCAGGGGTACATCGCCGCGCCGGACACGGCGCTCGGCTACTCGTGGACGCACTTCATCGGCGGCCACATGGGCCGGCTCGGCACGCGGGACGACCTCACCCTGCACCAGCAGTACATGCAGGACCTCGCCGACAGCTCCCGAGTCGCGATCGACACCGTCGACCCTACGCCCTACTTCGTGAAGTACGGCGACAACTTCTGGGCCGCGCTCAAGGGCTACCTCGACGAGTGCGCCGCCACGACGGCCGCGCCAGTAATCGAGAAGTACACCGGCGTCCTCGCCGCGGCCGACGTCTTCACGGAGGACGTCGCGTTCCAGGTCATGCAGTCGATTCGGCTCGACCTCGGCTATGGCGCCCAGGTGCACCCGTGATGGCCGGGGCACCCGTCAGAGACCCGATCGGCGATCACCTGCTGACGCCGCAGAACTCAGCGCTGCTGGTGATCGACTACCAGCCCTCGCAGTTCGCCGGGGTCCAGTCGATCGATCGCGACCTGCTCCTCGAGAACATCGTCTCGACGGTCAAGACCGCGAAGGCGTTCGACCTGCCGATCGTCCACTCGACGATCAACGTCGCGTCCGGGCGCGGGCAGCCGACCGTCCCGGAGCTCGCCGAGCTCCTCGAAGAGAACCCGCCGGTCGACCGGACAACGACGAACGCGTGGGAAGATCCGAACTTCCTGGCCGCCGTGCGGGCGACCGGGCGGCGCAAGCTGATCCTCTGCGCTCTCTGGACGGAGATCTGCATGGCATTTCCGGCTCTCGACGCCCTCAGGGAGGGGTACGAGATCTACCCGGTCGTCGACGCGATCGGCGGCACGAGCGAGGTAGCCCATGAGACAGGCGTCGAGCGCGTCGTGCAGGCCGGCGCACAGCCGGTCAGCTGGGTCCCCCTCGCGGTCGAGCTCCAGCGCGACTGGGCTCGCGAGGCGACGGTCGACGACGTGATCGAGATCGTGCTCACCGAACGCCTGCTGAAGACATGAGCGGCGCCGTCGTTACACATCCGGCTGTCCGGGCGGAGGACAATCGGCGCTGGCTCGCGCTCGCCGTGATCGTGACGGCGCAGTTCATGGTCGTGCTCGACATCGCGATCGTGAACGTGGCGCTGCCGTCGATCAAGACCGACCTGCACTTCTCCCAGGAGAACCTGCAGTGGGTGATCACCGCGTACTCGATCTTCTTCGGCGGGTTCCTCCTGCTCGGCGGGCGGCTGGCGGACCTGTTCGGGCGCCGGCGATTGTTCATGGCCGGGCTGAGCTTGTTCACGCTCAGCTCCCTGCTCGACGGGCTCGCCTGGTCGGAGGGCTCGCTGATCGCGTTCCGGGGCTTGCAGGGTCTCGGCGCAGCGATGATGTCGCCCGCAGCGCTGTCGATCCTGACCACGACCTTCGAGGAAGGCCGCGAGCGGAACAAGGCGCTCGGGATCTGGGGCGCCGTGGCGGGCAGCGGCGGCGCCATCGGCGTCTTGCTCGGCGGCGTCTTGACGAGCGCGTTCAGCTGGCCGTGGATCTTCTTCATCAACGTGCCCGTCGGTATCGCGGTCATCGGGGTCAGCCCCCTGCTTCTGCGCGAGAGCCGCGCCGATCTTCCCGATCGGTACTTCGACTTCGCCGGCGCGGTGACGATCACGAGCGGGCTCGTATTGCTCGTCTACGGGATGACTCGCGCCACCCAGCACGGGTGGGGCACCGCCGAGACCATCGGCCTCCTGACGGGCTCCGCAGTGCTGATCGCCTCGTTCTTCCTGATCGAGTCGCGCGCGAAGGCGCCGCTGCTGCCGCTCCGCATCTTCCGGCTCCGGACGCTCACGGGATCGAACGTGAGCGCCCTGATCGCGTCCGGCGCCGTCTTCTCGCAGTTCTTGCTGCTCACGCTCTACATGCAGCAGGTCCTGCACTACTCGGCGCTCAAGACCGGGGTCTCCTACCTCGCGCTGACGTTGACGACGATCGCGCTGTCCGCTGTCGTGCAAGGGCTCGTCACGAGGCTCGGAGTGAGGAGGATCCTGCCCCTCGGCCTGGCGATCTCGACGGTGGCCCTGCTGCTCTTCGCGCAGCTGCCGGTCGACGGCCACTACTTCTGGGATCTGTTCCCGGCCTTCATCGTAAGCGGGCTCGGCCTGGCCTTCGTCTTCATCCCGATGTCGATTGGCGCGCTGACCGGAGTCCGCCCAGCGGATGCCGGCATCGCGTCGGGCCTGATCAGCACGAGCCAGCAGATCGGCGGCGCGATCGGCGTCGCGGCCGCCACCACGATCGCGACGACGTTCACGAACCACTACGTGAGCTCCCACGCCGGGACGACTGCCTTCAGCCCGCCGGCGCTCGTACACGGCTTCCAGATCGCGTTCTACGCCCTCGCGGCCGGCGCGGCCGCAGGTGCCGTGGTCGCGGCGCTGCTGATCGAGCCGCAGCCGTCCGAGGCCAAGCGCGAGGCTGAAGTCGAGGAGCCGCAGGTTCCGGCTGTTTCGCAGTACACCCCTGTCTGCCACGAGAGGACGGCATCGGTATGACCGAGGCGCGCACATACGACCTCGAGCCGGCAGCTGCGGCGATTGCCGCGTATTTCTCCCAGGGGCCGCCGCTCTACGAGCAGCCGCTGTCGGAGACGCGGAAGGCAATCGACGCCTCCCAGTCCGACGTTCCGAAGCCCGACGTCGAGGAGACCTGGGTCACGGTGCCCGCTGGCGTCGGCGACGTCAGGGTCCTGATCATCAAGCCGCGCGGCGCCGAGACGCAGCTCCCGGTGGTTCTCTACATGCACGGAGGCGGCTGGGTCTTCGGCAGCGCCGGCAGCCACGGCCGCCTGGCCGCGGAGCTCGGCGTGGCATCCGACGCGGCGGTCCTCTTCGTCGAGTACGCGCTCGCGCCCGAAGCGAAGTACCCGGTGCAGATCGAGCAGTGCTACGCCGTGGCCCGGTGGGTATCCGAGCAGGGCGAGAGCCACGCGCTCGACGCGTCACGAATTGCCGTCGCCGGCGACTCGGCCGGAGGCAACATGGCGACCGTGCTCTGCCTGTTGGCGAAGAAGCGCGGGGACGTGAGCTTCGTCCAGCAGTCCATGTACTACCCGATGACCGACGCGCTGACGGAGGACACCGAGAGCTACCGGCTCTTCAAGGACGGCCCGTACGGCGACGCCGCGACGATGGACTGGTTCTGGAGCTCATACCTTCCGGAGCAGGACGTTCGTCTCGAGAGCACCGTCTCCCCGCTGCGGGCGACACCCGAGGAGCTCGCGGAACTGCCGCCCGCCCTGGTCATCGTCGACGAGAACGACGTCCTTCGCGACCAAGGCGAGGCGTACGCCGGCAGGCTCCGCGACGTCGGCGTGCCGACCGCGTGCGTCCGTTTCGACGGCACGATGCACGACTTCATGATGCTGGCCGCACTGCGGGACACCGAAACGACGCGCGCGGCGATCGACCTGGCCGCCTCGACGTTCCGGCGCGCGTTCGGCACGACTGAGCTCCAGACTCGCGCGGAGGAAAACAATGAGCACAACTGACACAACAGTCGTATCGAACATCGAGCTCGTTCGTAATTACACGTCGCGGGTGTTCAACGAGCACAACCCCGAGTTGGCCGCAGAGTTCGTGACGCCGGACGTCAAGTGGCACGGAGGCACGCTCGGATCCATCGAGGGCAGCGACAGCCTCATCGCGCTCTTGCGCAGTTTCATCGGCGCGCTGCCCGATCTGAACGCGCAGGAGCAGGACATCGTTGCCGACGGAGACACAGTCGCCGTCCGGTTCGTGGTCGAGGCGACGCACGAGGGCGAGCTGCTCGGCATGGCGCCGACCGGCCGACGGGTGCGCTGGGACGCGGTGGACGTCTACCGCGTGAGAGACGGGAAGATCAGCGAGGAGTGGGCAGCTGACGACCTGACAGCCATCCTGAACGCAGTCGGGGCGTACAAGGCACCGTGGATCAGCTGATGAAGGCAGTCCAATTCGACGACACGGCGGCGTCGAGGTCCTCGAGGTGCGCGACGTGGCGCGTCCCGAGCCGGGGCCTAACAGGTCCTCGTGTCAGTCCACGCCGCCGGGATCAACATCAGCGAGGCGAAGCCGCCGGTTAGTCGCCATGCGGGTATTCGTCTCCACCCGCGACAATCGTCTGCTTCGCCTCGAGGAGCGCAACGGCGAGTGGGAAACCGCGACGGTGCTCGAAGGTGTCGGCGTTGCCGCCGTCGTCGCGGAGGGCGAGCGGGTGCTGCTCGGCACCCGCGGCAACGGCGCCCATCTCAGCCTCGACGGCGGGAACAGCTGGCAGCGGCCTGAGCTGCCGGAGGACGATGTCCTCTCGGTGGCGATCAGTCCCGCCGACGGCGCACTCTACGCGGGCACCGAGCCGAGCCGGTTGTTCGTGAGCCGCGACGGGCAGCGGTGGGAGGAGCTGGAAGCGCTGCAGGACATCCCGTCGCGCCCAACCTGGAGCTTCCCGCCGCGGCCGTGGACGCATCACGTGCGCTGGATCGCGCCCGATCCTCACCGCGCCGAACGGCTGCTGGTGGGAATCGAGCTCGGCGGCCTGATGTACTCCGACGACGGCGGCGCCACCTTCTCCGATCATCGCCCTGGCGCGAAACGCGACACGCACACGGTCGCCTGGCACCCGGAACGCGAGGGGTTCGCCTACCAGGCCGCAGGTGACGGGGCGGCCGTCAGCCACCACGGCGGTCTCACCTGGCAGGCCGCCGACCGTGGCCGCGACCTGCCGTACTGCTGGGCGCTCGCACCGGATCCGGCGAACCCGGAGAGCTGGTACGTCTCGGCGGCCTCCGGGCCACGAGCCGCCCACTCGGGGGCGAGCGCGCACGGCCGCCTCTACCGGTGGGACGACGCGTGGAAGTCGCTGCCGCTCCCGGGCGAATCGATGCCCTACGCGCTCGCCGCGCTCGACGGCGCGCTGATCGCCGGCACGTCCGACGGACGCGTCCTCCAGAGCCGCGACAAGGGCGAGACATGGGATGCGCTCGCCGGGGGAATCGGCACCGTCGTCGCGATGGGCGCAAGCGCATGACGGACCCGGCACGGATCCGCGAGCTGCTCCTCGACAACCTCTTCGCAGTGTTCAACGTCCACGAGCCGGAGCGTCGGCTGGAGGCGCTCGCCCGCAATTACACCGAGGACGTGGTCTGGACTGACCCCGACGGGACGTTCGAAGGGCACGAGGCGATGAACGCGCAGGCACAGAAGCTGATCGACCGCATGCCGGACTTCGCGTTCAACGCCGCCGGACCGGTCTACGTGGCCGGCGACATGGGCCTGCTCGCTTTCAACCTGGGCGTGCCCGAGCAGTCGCCGGCGGTCAGCGGGATCGACGTGGCGCTGGTGCGCGATGGAAGGATCGCGCGCCTGCACACGTTCTTGACCACGTGAGGAGCGTTCGGGAATGAGCGTTGAAAGCCGACCCCGCCGCAAGCGGGCTCCGCTCGCCGATCCGAAGGGGCGCCAGTTTCTGCGCAAGGCGGACCCGGTGCTCGCCCGGCTGATCGACGCAAGGCCCGATTTCCGGCCGCGGGCCTGGAAGGACGAGCTCCCCCCGTTCGACGCCTTCGGGACGCTGATCTTCCAGGTCGCCGGCCAGCAGCTGTCCGTCGCCTCGACGCGCGCGATCATCAGGCACCTCGAGGACCATTTCGGAGGCCACATGCCGTCGCCGGCCGAGGTCCTTGCAGCGGATCCCAAGGTGCTGCGCGAGAGTGGCTTCTCGAACAGGAAGGGCGAGACGATTCGGGCGCTCGCGGAGCGCTTCGCCGACGGGCGCCTGAGCGACAAGGCGCTCGCGAAGATGTCGGACGAGGAGGTAGAGGCCGCGCTCACCGAGGTCCCCGGAATCGGGCCGTGGTCGGCACGCGGCTTCCTGCTCGTCGCCCTCGACCGGCCTGACGTGTTCCTGTCCGGAGATCTCGCGCTCAGGCGCACGATCCAGCGGGAGTACGGCCTCGACCATCTTCCTACCGACGCCGAGCTGACAGAGATTTCGGACCGCTGGCGTCCGTACCGGAGCCTGGCCGTGAGCTACCTGTTCGCGTCCGAGTACGGGGGATAGCCGTACTGGAGCCGTCCGAAGCCGCCGACCGGCTCGCCCTGCGCGAGCTCTTCGACGCGTACGCACACTGCGCCGACCGGCGCGACGCCAAGGGGCAGAAGGCGCTCTTCACCGACGACACGCGCTTCGCCGTCTACATGGACGGCGACGGTACGGAGCCCACCTACGTGCTTGAAGGACGAGACGCGCTGACACCCGTCTTCGAGGACCTGAGGCGCTACGACGTCACGACCCACTTCAACGGCCAGAGCACGGTCGTCCTCGACGGGAACCGCGCCACCGGCGAGAGCTACACGATTGCGCACCACCTCTTCAGCGAGGACGGCACGCGCAAGATCATGATCGCGTCGCTGCGCTACCTCGACACGTTCGCCAAGCTCGGCGAGCGCTGGTACTTCGCCGAGCGAAAGCTGATCCTGGACTGGAGCGAGACGCGAATCCTCGGCACGGAGGAGGTCCGATGGCAGAGCAGCTGAGCTACGCACGAGACATCCGCCCGCTCTTCAGGGACCGGGACGTCCAGTCGATGATGTCCTCCTTCGACCTCTCGTCGTACGAGGACGTCCGGAGCAACGGGGAGGCGATCTACGGTGCGGTCGCAGCCGGCCGGATGCCGTGCGACGGCGCCTGGCCCGACGAGGACGTGCAGCGGTTCCGCTCCTGGCTCGACAGCGGCACCCTCCCCTAGCGCGCGTCATGCCATGAAGGGCATGAGCTCCCGCGGCATCGTCACGAAGGGCCGCATCATGTCCCGGTCCTCGTGCTCGAGGATGTGGCAGTGGTACATGTACCGGCCGCTGTAGGTGGTGAAGCGGACGGCGATCTCGACGAGCTCGTTGGGGTTGACGCGGATGGTGTCCTTGAGGCCGCGCTCGTTGTCGTCGATCGCGTGGTCGAGCTCGTCCTCCGGGTCGCGCTCGAGCGTGACGGTGGCCGCCAGGTCGCGCTCGCCGATGCCGTCGTCCGGGATCTCGTAGTGGATCGCGTGCCGCGCGAGGATCTGGAACGGATCGAGGTGGACGTGGATCGGGTGGGTGTCGCCGGTCAGGTTGATCAGCTGCCAGACCTCGTACTCGTCCAGCATCGGGAAGAAGGTGGTCGCGTCCTCGAAGTGCGCCGCCACGACGCGGTAGCGCGTGGTCTGCCCACCGTCGGCGACGGTCACCAGCGGTCCCTCGTCGTCCTCGGCGACGGGCGCCAGCTCCCGCATCGTCAGCATGCTCGGCTCGCCCTCCATCTCCCGCTCGACGAGCGCGATCGCCCGCCGACGCACGCCGGCGAGGGCGTGCGCGACCGGGGTCTCGAAGTCGGTCGCCAGCTCGCGCGGGATCGAGTAGCGGCGGCCAGGCTTTCCGGCGAGCCGGAGGCGCAGCACCTGCGGATACGGCAGTAGGCCGTCGAGGCTAGCGGCGGTCTCGGCATCCGCGGCGGGAAACGAGGAGCCGTCGAAAGGAGCAGCGGCCGTGTTGAGCAGCGTCAGCTCGCTGCCGGGCTCGATGTCGGAGAAGTCGACGAGCAGGTCGGCGCGCTCGGCCGATGCGAGCGTCACCCCGTCCGCCGGAACCCGCGCCGGCGCCCGCAGGAGCCCGTGGTCGGTGCCGATCTGCGTGATCCGCTCGAGCTCCGGCTTGCCGTCGCGGAGCAATACGAGGCGGTACGTCCGCGCGTTGGAGCCGTTGAGCACGCGGAACCGGTACGTCGCCGGGTGGACCTCGAGCACCGGCCAGACCCTCCCGTTCACGACCGTGAACGGCGGGAACGCTTCCATCACTTCGGGGTCGGTCTTGTGGACGAGCCGGCCCGTCAGCCGCCCGTGCTCGTCGACGTCGAAGTTGCGGTCCTGCAGCAGCAGCGGCACCTCGAAGGGCGGACCTTCGGGCAGCTCCAGCTCGCGCTCGCGGTCGTCGCGGACGATCCAGAGCCCTGCGAGCCCGGCGTAGATGTCCAGCTTGGTGACGCCCATGACGTGGTCGTGGTACCAGAGCAGCCCCGCGCGCTGGTTCATCGGGTAGTGGAATTCGGCGTCCTGCCCCGGAGCGAAGAGGTTCTCGGCCCAACCGTCGTAGACGGCGGGCGTCAGGCCGCCGTGCAGGTGGACCACGGTGTATCCCGTCAGCGCGGCCGCCTGAGGACTCGGCTCCCCTCCGCTCAGCCCGGGAGCGCACTGCACGGGAACGCCGTCGCCGTCGGTCGCCTCCGGCGCGACGGTGTCGGTGACCGGGAAGGCGCCCTTGAGCTCGTTTCGCCACTCGACCGTGACCGGCTGCCCACGCTCGGCCTCGATCGTCGGGCCGGGAACACGCCCTTCGAAGCCCCAGACGCTCGACTTCGGCAAGTCCCGGTGAAAGCGGTGCTCGCCGGCGCGGATCGAGACGGTCAGGCGGCCGTCGTGCTCCGCGGCGATCAAGCGCGCCGGGACCGGAAGGACGTCGACGAACGGCTCCAGCGGCGCGGCCATCGCCGCATCATCGCTCGAATACCTCGGCGACGACTGGTACTCCTTCCAGGGCGCGGAGGCAAGAGTGCGATAGTGGCGCGACAGACGGCGGTCGGCCACGATCAAACGCCGCAGTAGCTTCGGTGCTGCTCACATGGACTCGGCCGTCAAAGCCGCCGAGCAGGAGGTGGGCGATGAGCAACAAGCCGAATGTCGTGCTCGTTCACGGCGGATTCGTCGACGGATCGGGCTGGCAGGGTGTGTACGACCTGCTCGCCGGCGACGGCTACCGCGTGAGCGTCGTGCAGAACCCGACCCTCTCGCTCGAAGTCGAAAGGCCGACGCCAGTCACTCGGTCTACGTCTCCAAGCCTGCTGCCGTCGGAGACCTGATCAAGCAGGACGCGGCCTCGGTGTAGGAACTAGCACCGCGGCAGCGGCGGCTTACCCGAGCGCCCGTGAGCTTCGAGTTCACGGAGGGCCAAGCGCGAAGCGACCTCAGGAGGTGCGCAACATGAACGCGACAAGGGCCCAGATCGGCTTCGTCGGCCTCGGGCACATGGGCGGCAACATGGCGAAGCGCTTCCTGGCCGCCGGCTACCCGGTGTACGGCGAGTCGCGAAGCCGTGATAACGCCCAGGACCTACTTGACCAAGGGCTGCAGTGGCGCGACACACCACGCGAGGTCGCCGCGGCGGCGGACGTCGTCTTCACCTCGGTCCCTGACGACAACGTGCTCGAGGCCGTCGCGTCGGGGCCGGCCGGCATCCTCGCCGGGCTCGCCGAGGGGAAGACCTGGATCGACGTGAGCACCGTCAGCCCACAGGCGAGCCGGAAGCTCGCCGAGCAGGTGCGCACGACCGGTGCCTCCATGCTCGACGCGCCGGTCTCGGGCAGCGTCCCACAGGTGCAGTCGGGGGCCCTGACGATCATGGTCGGCGGCGACGAGGACGCGTACCGCCGCGTCGAGCCGATCCTGCGCGAGCTCGGCACGCCGAACCACATCGGCGCCAACGGCCAGGGACTCGCGCTCAAGCTGGCGATCAACATCAGCCTCGCCGTCCAGATGCTTGCCTTCGCCGAGGGGCTACTCCTTGCCGAGCGCTCCGGCGTCGACCGGCAGCGCGCGGTCGACGTGATGGAGTCGAGCCCGATCGGTTCGCCGATGCTCAGGGCACGAGCCTCGATCATCCTCGACCCTCCCGAAGACGCCTGGTTCGACCTCGCCTTCATGCACAAGGACATAGCGCTCGCCCTCGACGCCGCCCGGCGGCTTGAGATCCCGCTGCCGACTGCGGAGCGCGCCGACGACGTGCTCGAGCGAGCGGAGGCACTCGGCTACGAGCACCGCGACCTCGCCGCGCTGTTCCAGGCACTCGAGCAGATGGCGAAGTGACGGCGCGCGCGATCGCGTCGGCGAACTGGCGAGACATCGCCGAGACGCTCTCGCCACGCGCGTCCGCCGCCGAAGACGGCCTGCCGCCGCTGATGATCGTGTTGACGGTCGCGACCGGCGTCGTCGACGCCCTCGCCTACCTGCGGCTGGGGCACGTGTTCGTCGCCAACATGACCGGCAACGTCGTCTTCCTCGGCTTCGCCGCCGCCGGCGCAGGCGGCCTCTCGGTGCCGGCTCGCTGATCGCGCTCGCGTGCTTCCTTCCGGGCGGGGATCGCCGCCGGGAGGCTGGCCGGCCGCACCGGCGATGACCGGCGGCGCCAGCTGCGCGTTGCGACCGCTGTCGAGTGTGCCCTCTGCGCGGTGGCGATCCCGGTCGCGGCGTTGGCGGGCCAACACCCAGGCGCGGGTAGCCGGTACGCCCTTATCGCGTTGATGGCGCTGGCGATGGGTGTGCAAAACGCCACGGCCCGCCGGCTCGCAGTGGCCGATCTCACCACGACCGTGCTGACGCTCACGTTGACGGGCATCGCCGCCGACTCGTGGGTCGGCGGCGGCACCGGCGCGCGGACCGCGCGACGGTTCCTGGCAGTCGCGGCGATGCTCCTCGGCGCGTTCGCGGGCGCGCTGCTCCTGCTCCAGATCGCCCCGGTCGCCCCGCTTGCGCTCGCCGCGGCGCTACTCGCGCTCGTTGCAGCGGCCACCCGTGGCCGCATCTCGTCTGCGTTCAAGCCTGCCTGAAGCCGTCGTCGGTGAGGCCATCAACAAGATGAGCAGGAGGCATCCTCACGAGCGGCCCTATCTCGCGGTCTTCGGGCTCTTGGCCCGAGGCTTGCGGGCTCATGGCTGGCCCTCGGGGGCAACGTGCGGCTGCGGCCTGCCGAGGTTGTAGGTCGCAGCGGAGACGAGCCCGAGAACCACACTCGGGATGAAGGTGAGAGCGCGATAGACGAGGGTCGCCGCGACCGCAACCGCGTTGTGCGCGCCGAAGCCGACAAGGGCTGCGCTGAGCGCGACCTCCTGGACACCGAGCCCGCCGGGCGTAATTGGGATCGAGCCGAGCGCTCGCGAAAGCGACCAGGCGGCGAACGCCTCGATCACGTCGACTTCCGGCCGAGTAATCCCAAAGGCGCGGAGCGAGACGACGAGCACGGCGAACACCGTGAGTTGGTTGACGAGCGTTGCCACCGTCAGCGCCGCCCACCTGTGGCGCAGAAGGTCGATGGCCTCACTCCGAAACCGAACCAGGTCGGCCCCCGACCACCTCGCTGGGCCTTTGTGGACAATCGCATTCAGGCGCGTGGCGACACCCGCGGCCGAGTCGCCGAGCCGGTCCGCCAGACGCGGCCTCCACAGGATCGCGACGAGAACGCCGGCCAGCGCAGCGACGACCACTAGACCGGCGACCGCCACCTTCCGCAGCGTTGGGTCGTGGCCGCCGTCCAGTGAGAGTGCCGTGATCGCGAGCACAGGAAAGCCGAACGTCGCGAACTGGCTCCAGAGCGTCGTCACGCTGACCGCTAGGACGACTGGCCGGCCCTGGAAGCCCCAGTTCCTGAGCATCCCGTACTGCGTGGCGACGTTGACGGCGGTGCCTCCTGGCACAACCTGCGACAGCGCGCTCCCGGCGAGATCCATTCGCAGCGCGTCGAAGAACCTAAGACCGGGAAGCACCGTCAACCAGGGCGGCGCGTCGCTGAGAATGAATAGGGCCGACGCCACCGCGAGAACGACGATCCAAGGCAAGGAGAGGGTGCCGACGACCGCCCACACCTGGCCGTAATCCGCGATCTTGGGCAGCAGGTAGACGAACACGAGCGCAACCGAGGCGACGCCGACGGAAACCTCGAGGACCCGGCGCGGTCGGAAGTGAGCCGGCTGGCCCGAGGCGGACACCGCCACGTCTACCGCCCCCCTTGCAAATCCGAGTCGCAACCTTGTGCAGCGAGATCGGGTTCGGCGTGCGGAAGCGCAACCATGCGCTGTGACATCGCTTGGCTCACCGGTGCTCACCCGGCGTTCGGCCCGATCACGCCGTTTGCGAGCGCGAACATGACCAGCTCGGCCCTGGTCTCGAGCTGCAGCTTGCGCATGATGTGCGCGCGATGCGTGTCGACGGTTCGGACCGAGATGAAAAGCCTGCCGGCGATCTCCTGGTTGGTGTACCCGAGGGCCAGCAACTGCATGACGTCGCGCTCTCGTTCTGAGAGCGGATCGAGCAACGGTGATCCCTTCGGAGTGACGAGCTTCGCCCCGAGCGCAGGCTCGACGTAGCCCTCACCGTCCGCTACCAGCCTGATCGCAGCCACGAGCTCCCCGTCGGACGAGCGCTTCGGGAGGTATCCCGAGGCGCCTGCGGAGAGCGCGCGGCGCACCGAGCTCGGCACCGCCTGGGACGACACGACGAGCACCTTGGCGTCGGGCGCTACCTCCGCGAGCTCCGGGATGACGTCGGCGCCACTCTTCCGGGGCAGGAGCAGGTCGAGCAGGATCAGGTCGGGCTGCAGCTTGCGCGCCATCAGGACTGCGCGTTCAGCAGTGTCCGCCTCGCCGACGACGGCGATCCCGGGCTCGCGCTCGAGCCGGCTGCGAAGGCCGGCCCTCAGCAACTCGTGGTCGTCGACGATGAGGACCCTGATCATCGAAGCGCCTCGGCCAACTCGAGGGTGGCGCGAGTGCCGCCGGAGGGACGCGCGGCGAGCGCCAGCACGCCACCGAATCGGGCGGTGATGCGACGGCAGAGGGAGAGGCCGAGACCGCTGCCTGCGTCATACTGCTCCGCTCCGTCGAGACCGACGCCGTCGTCGTCGACTACCAGGCACCAGGAGCGCGCCGACCGGGCCGCCGACACGTGCACGTGTCGGGCACCTGCCGCGGCGGCATTCGAGATGAGGTTGCGGAGAATCACACGGAGCGGCCCCGGTGGAAGCGGCAGCGTCGCGGTGAGGTGGGACGTCACCTCGAGCTCGGCGCCGAGCTCACGGACGACCTGGTCGAGGCCGTCCGCGACCGATGCGAACGGCCTATCGGAGGGAGTGTCCTGGGCGGCCTCGAGCAGCTCGTCGACGAGGTCGAGCGCCTCCTCGACGGGCTTCGACGGGTCATCGGCAAGGAGCGCCGCGTGCAACGGCGTCTTCAGCTCGTGGGCGACGAGCGCGGCGAAGTCCTCGAGCGCTTCGTTTCGACGCACCAGCTGCTCGAGCAGCCCGTCGTACTCGCGCTCAACGGGAAGCTCAACTACGGCGAGTGAGCCGTCGGCGCTAGGCGGCATGGCGCACCACCTCGAGGGTGGGATGGCGCGTCTCGAAGTCGAGACCCCGAGCCGCCGCGTGCGCGAACGGGTGGTGGAAGACATCCAGCGCTCGATCGTGCTCGTCGAGGACGAGCTCGAAGTAGTCGTCGTTCGCGGCGTCGGCCACGGTGACCGTCGCCAGATTCGTCGATCGACTCCAGAGGAGCTTGACCGTGATTCCGTTGCTCTCGCGGGACAAGAGTTCTGTGCGCCAAGGTGTGTCCGTGGCTTCGAACATCTCGTGATCCCTTCGCAGTAAGCGGGACGGCATGACCCGACCAAGATTGAGCGAAACCGCCTTTCGCCGATAGCCGACCAGCGCTCCTCTTCTTCCCCGGATGGCCGCGTAATCGGCGTACCGGCTAGCGGCTACACGCGGCCGAACGGCGTAAGGTTGAGCCACGGTCGATGGCTCCCTGAACAGCCCCTGTCGCGTCGTGGTCGCCGACGACGACGTCCTCCTGCGCGAGGGCGTCGCGAGCGTGCTCGAGCGGTCAGGTTTTCAGGTCGTCGGCCAGGCCGGCGACGCGTCCGAGTTGCTCGAGCTCGTGCGTGAGCACGGCCCCGAGCTTGTGATCGTCGACATCCGGATGCCGCCCACGCACTCAACCGAAGGCCTGGTCGCAGCACAGACGATCCGGGACGAGTTTCCTGAGACGGGAATCCTCGTCCTCTCGGCGCATGTCGAGATCGAGGAGGCGACAGAGCTCCTCGCGACGGGCGATCGGATCGGCTACCTGCTCAAGGGTCGCGTCGTGGACGTGGACGAATTCGTCGACTCACTAAAACGGATCGCGGCGGGTGGATCCGTCGTCGACCCGGGCCTCGTTCAGACACTGGTCAAAGCTCGGCGGACCGACGATCCGCTCGAAGACCTCACGGCGCGCGAGCGCGAGGTGCTGGCGCTCATGGCCGAGGGTCGCTCGAATGCCGGCATCGCCGGCCTGCTCTGGCTCGCCGAAGGAACGGTCGAAAAGCATGTCCGGCACATCCTGGCCAAGCTCCGACTGCCGGAGACGCGGGAGGACCACCGGCGCGTCCTTGCGGTCGTAACGTTCCTGAAGAGCGGCAAGGAAACGGCTTAGGCCGCGGGTTCGAGCAGGTCGCGAATCGCCTGCGCGGACAACCGTGTCTTGGGGACGAAACCCAGCGCGCCGCTCATCGCGATCAGGTGCGCGAGATCGTCTTCCGAGTGTGTCGAGATGAGGATGACCTTCGAATGCACAGCCGAGGTGTCACTCAGCTGCCGCGCGACCTCGAGGCCGTCCTCGTCGCCCAGGTCGACGTCGACGAGCGTGACGTCCGGCCGGAGCTCGGACACGAGTTGAATCGCCTGAGCGCTGTTCGATGCAACACCGACTACGTCCAGGCCCTCTCGTCTGAGCAGATCAGCCGCGCCCTCGAGGAAGAGGGCGTTGTCGTCGACGATGAGACACCTGAGCGGCACGCCCGAAGGATCGCCAACCCTCGTGCGGGGCCGCAACCCCGCTACCGGCAATCTTTAGGCACGGCGAACCGTCCGTCTAGACGGTCTGCTCCAACTCGAGGTCAAGTGGCAGCTGGGCAACGATCTGCGTTCCCTTGCCGGGCCGACTGTCGACGCGGAGCGAGCCGCCGAGCGCCTCGACTCGGTCGTCGAGGCCGACGATCCCCGAGCCGCGCGCGGCGTCCGCTCCGCCGGCGCCGTCGTCGCGAACCGCGAGCACCAGGCTGCCGTCGCTCTCTCCGAGCGAGACGTCGATGCGCGATGCCTGCGAATACTTGGCCGTGTTGGCAAGAGCCTCGGACGCAACGAAGTACGCCGCCACTTCGATGGGCTCCGCGAGCCGCACTTCCGTCGTGATGTCCAGGTTGACAGGAATCGGGGAACGATGAGCGAGCGCCTGCAACGCCGGACCGAGACCGCCCTTGGAAAGAATCGCCGGATGGATCCCGCGCGAGATCTCCTGCAGATCCTCGACCGCCGCTACCAGGCCCCGGGCGACGCCGGACAGCTTGGCGCGGAGGTCGTCCCGCTCGGGAGGAAGGTTCGCCTCCGCCGCGCGCACCGCCAGGCCGAGCGAGACGAGCCGCTGTTGCGTGCCGTCGTGAAGGTCGCGCTCGATCCGCCGGCGCGTCTCGTCCGATGCCGCGACGATGCGTCGGCGCGAGGCCGCGAGCTCGGACTTGCCTTCCGCGTTCGCAATTGCGGTCGTGACGAGGTCAATGAACTTCTCCAGTCGCTGCTCCGTGTCGGGCGGCAGCTCCTCCCGAGCGTTCACACCAATCACCCCCCACAGCCTTCCCTCGACACTGATCGGGCACGCAACGGTCGAGACGATGCCGAGCCGACGGCCGACTTCGCTCATCGCTGCCCCGGCCGAAGACCAATCCGCACGACCGACCCGGGCCGGACGTCCGGTCCGATACACCTGCGCCGCGGCCAACGCGTCATCGATGTCCCAGCGGGCTCCGGTCGGGATGTCGATCTCATTGATCTCGTTCGACACCCCGACCGGGACGAGCCCGGGGGGGTCGTGCTCGAAACGCATCACGGCGGTAATGGCGCGGAACGTAGCCGCGACCTCCTCGGTGACGGCCGCGAACACCTCCTCAGGCTGGACTCCTTTGGCGACCAGGGTGGCGATGCGCCGCAACGTCGCCTGCTCCTCGCCAAAGCGGCGCAACTGGTCGTGCGCCTGCGCGTTCGCGACGGCGGTCGCGACCAGGTCCGTGAACGCGGCCAGCCGCACCTCGGCGCCGGCGGGAAAGGGCTCCGGCCGCTGTGTGGCGACGAGCATGACGCCCCAAACGCGACCTTCGACGACGATCGGCGCCGCGATTGAGGAGCGCCAGCCGTGGCGGCGCGCGATCTCGGCTGCCTCGCCCGAGGCGTCGTCGTATTCGTCGACACGGGCCGGCTTGCCGGTCTCGGCGACGATCGTCAAGACGTTGTGACCGCCGATCGCCGAGCGAGTCCCGACTGGAACGCCTCCCGGAGACGAACTCCAGCTTCCGATCGCCGTCGCGACCCTGTCGTCGTCGTACCGCCCGACCACCGTGATGTCCGTGCCGAGCAGCTTGCCAACCTCGGTCGCCACGGCCTCGAAGACCTCCGTGGACGGGGCGTCACGCGCGACGAGCGTTGCCACCCGGCGCAGCGCTGCCTGTTCGTCGGCCAGCCGCTCCAGGGCGCTCTGCGACTCGGCATTTGCGATCGCTGTCGCGACGAGCTCAGTGAACGAGGCGAGGCGCGCCTCGGTATCCGGCGGCATCGGCCCTTCGGATGAGGCAGCCGAGATGACGCCCCAGAGATTGCCTTCGACGACGATCGGGCTTCCAACCGCCGACTTGTAGCCCGCCTCCCGCACGGCGACGCCGATCGGGTCGGTGGCAGCCGAGAAGTCGTCGATCCGAGCGGGCCTGCCCGTCTGG
>DASTZE010000174.1:0-8909 GCA_035764425.1 Gaiellaceae bacterium | reverse complement strand
GCGGACGACGGCGTCATGCCGCAGACGCGCGAGTCGATCTCGCACGCGCGCGCGGCCGAGGTGCCGATCGTCGTCGCGGTCAACAAGATCGACCTGCCCGACGCGAACCCGGACCGGGTGCGCTCGGAGCTCGCCGCCGAGGACCTCCAGCCGGAGGAGTGGGGCGGCACCACCCAGTTCTCCGAGGTCTCGGCGAAGGCCAAGCAGAACCTCGATGACCTGCTCGAGCGCGTCCTGCTCGTCGCGGACGCCGAGCTCGAGCTGAAGGCGAACGCCAACGCCGACGCGTCCGGTCCGATCATCGAATCGCGCCTCGACGTCGGCCGCGGCCCGGTCGCGACCATGCTCGTCCAGCGGGGCACGCTGCGCGTCGGCGACGCCATTGTGGCCGGCGACGCCTGGGGCCGGGTGCGGGCGCTCTACAACTTCCGCGGCGACAAGATCAAGGAGGCGACGCCGGGTGACCCGGTCGAGATCCTCGGCTTCGACCATCCACCGGGCGCCGGCGAGCTCGCGCGCGTCGTCGAGAACGAGCGCGAGGCACGCAACGTGGCCGGCATGCGCGAGGCGCGCCTGCGCCGCGAGCAGCTGGCCTCCTCCGCGCGGCCGGCACTGTCGCTCGAGGACGTCTTCGACCGCCTGCAGGAGGGCGCCGTCCAGGAGCTCAACCTGGTCGTCAAGGGCGACGTCGACGGCTCCGTCGAGGCCGCCGTGTCCGAGCTGCAGAAGATCCAGCACCCCGAGGTGGGCGTGAACGTGATCCATACGGGAGTCGGCGGCATCACGGAGAGCGACGTCATGCTCGCGGCCGCCTCGCAGGCGATCGTCGTCGGCTTCAACGTCCGCCCGAACGCCGAGGCACGCACGCTGGCCGAGCGCGAGGGCGTCGACATCCGCACCTATCGGGTCATCTACCAGCTCACCCAGGACATCGAGCAGGCCCTCGTAGGGTTGCTGCGGCCCGAGCAGGTCGAGGAGACGCTGGGCGAGGTCGAGATCCGCGAGACGTTCCGCGCTTCGCGGATCGGCGTCATCGCGGGCTGCTACGTCCGCTCGGGCGTGGTGCGGCGCGGCGCGAACGCCCGCGTCGTGCGCGACGGCACGCTCATCTACGAGACGACGATCGACTCGCTCAAGCGCTTCAAGGACGACGCCCGCGAGGTCGCCGAGGGCTTCGAGTGCGGCCTCCACCTGGCGGGCTTCGACGACGTCAAGGTCGGTGACATCCTCGAGATCTACGAGACGCGGACGGTCGAGCGCACCGATCTCTCGACCGACGGCGGCTCGCCCTCGGCGCCCGCCGAGTAGCGCGGACCGCCGGCGCCATGAGCGCGGGCTATGTCGGCGTCCTCGTCGTCGACCTCCACTTCCCGGAGGCCGGGTCGCTCAAGGGCAAGCGCAAGCACGTGAAGTCGGCGAAGGCGCAGCTGCAGAACCGCTTCGGCGCGGCCGTCGCCGAGGTCGACCACCACGACCTCTGGCAGCGCGCGCGGCTGACGGTCGCCTGCGTCGCCCGCGAGCACCGCGAGCTCGACGGGCTGCTGGACGATGCCCTGCGGTATCTCAACGGCCAGGAGTACGAGGTCGCCGGTGCCGAGCGGATCGTGGTGTCCCCCGATGACTGAGCGCATGCGCCGCGTCAACGAGTCGCTGCGCGAGGTGCTCTCCGAGGCGATGGTCGAGCTCAAGGACCCACGCATCGGCTTCGTCACCGTCACCGGCGTGGACACGTCCGCCGACCTGCGCCAGGCACGCGTCTACGTCAGCGTGCTCGGCTCGGAGCGCAAGCGCGAGCGCACGCTGGAGGCGCTGACCGCGGCCCACGGGGTCCTACAGGCGCGCGTCGCGCACGAGCTGCGGCTGAAGCGGACGCCCCAGCTGACCTTCGAATACGATCCGACCGTCGAGCGCGGCGTGCGCATGTCGCAGCTGATCGACGAGCTGGCACCCGCCGAGCACAATGACGAATCCTGAGCTGAAGGCAGTCGCGGATGCGATCCGCGGGCACGACCGGTTCCTCGTGACCACCCACGAGAACCCGGACGGCGACGCACTCGGCTCGCTGCTCGGCATCACCCTCGGGCTCCGCGACCTCGGCAAGGACGCCGTCATGTTCCTGTCCGGCGACGTGCCGCTGCCGGCCGAATACCGGTTCATGCCGCTCGACGACGTGCTGCGCGGCCTGCCGCCTCCCGACACCGCCGACCGCATCGTCCTTGCCGTCGACTGCGCGAATGACAGCCGCCTGGGCGCGGCCGCCGGAACGCTGCTGAAGGCGCCGCTGGTGATGAATGTCGACCACCACCACGACAACACGCGCTTCGGGCAGATCAACTGCGTGGTCGCCGACGCCTCCTCGACCGGCGAGATCATGCGCGATCTGCTCGGCGAGCTCGGCGTGGCGCTGACGGCCGAGATCGCGGAGCCGCTCTACGTCGCGGTCGTCACCGACACGGGACGCTTCATGTACTCGAATACGACGCCGAGGGCCCATCGGGTCGCCGCCGAGCTGATCGAGGCCGGCGTGGACGTGCAGCGCGTCTTCCGCGCCGTCTACGAGTCGGTCCAGTTCCCGAAGCTGAAGCTGCTCGCGCGGGCGCTCGAGCGGGCGCAGCTCTACGACGGCGGCCGCATCGTCGTCTCCTGGCTACGGGCCGCCGACTTCGCCGAGGTGGGTGCCGAGGAGCCGTTCTCGGAGGGCATCATCGACTTCCTGCGCGCGGTGGAGGGCTCTGAGCTCGCCGTGCTCATCCGCGAGCCCCCGCGCTCCCGCCCCGACGCACCGCGGCACCGGATCAGCCTGCGCTCGAACGTCGACGGGCTCGACGTCTCGGCGATCGCCCGGGCGTCCGGGAAGGGCGGCGGGCACGTGCGCGCGGCCGGCTTCTCGAGCGAGGACTCGATGGCCGAGATCACCGACTTCATCCGCCGCGAGTACGCGGCCGCAAGTTCGCAGGTGGCCTGAGGCGTTGCCGCCGCGCGGGCTCGAGCCGACGGGCATCCTCCTCGTCGACAAGCCTGCCGGCCGTTCCTCGTTCGCCGTGGTCGCCGAGGTGCGCCGCCGGACCGGCGCGCGGACCGGCCACGCCGGCACGCTCGACCCGTTCGCAACCGGACTTCTGGTTCTGTTGTCCGGTAGGGCAACTAAGCTGGCCTCATGCTTCGTGGGGCTCGACAAGCGCTACCTGGCGGACGTCGACTTGACGGCGCGGACGACGACCGGCGATCCGGAAGGGGAGAAGCTCGAGCGGCACGACGCGCCGGACGGCCAGGAGCTGGAGCAGCGGCTCGCGGGCCTCCGCGGGGAGATCGAGCTGCCGGTCCCGGCCGCCTCGGCGGTCAAGATCGGCGGCGAGCGCGCCTACCGGCTGCACCGGCGCGGCGTTGCCGTCGAGATGCCCCTCCGGCGTTCGCGTGTGGACGCGCTCGACGTCATCACGTATCGCGACGGTGTTGCCCGCCTCGACCTGCGGGTCAGTTCGGGCACGTACGTCCGGGCGATCGCCGACGCCCTCGGCGGCCACTGCCTGACGCTTCGGCGCCTCGAGGTCGGGCCGTTCTCCGTCGACGAGGCCGAGCCCGAGCGGGTGATCCCGGTCGACGACGCGCTCGCCCGGTTGCCCGGGCAGGTGCCGAACGAATGACCGTGGCGCGCGCCCCCGACGAGCTCGAGGCCCGCCCGCGCGCAGCGGCCATCGGCACCTTCGACGGCGTACACGCCGGCCACCAGCGTGTGCTGCGCGCGGCGGTCGACGCCGGGCTCACGCCCACCGTCGTGACGTTCGACCCGCATCCGCGCGTGGTGCTCGGCAACCGGGTCGAGCAGCTGACGACCCTGGAGCGCCGGCTCGAGCTGATCGCGGACGCCGGGATCGACGACGTGCTCGTCGTGCCGTTCACGCCCGAGCTGGCGGCGCTCGAGCCGGAGGCGTTCGTAGAGCAGTTCCTACGCGCGATCGGCGCGGAGGTCGTGGTCGCGGGCGCCGATTTCCGCTTCGGCCACGGGAGAAACGGCGACCTCGAGCTCTGCGAGCGGCTCGGATTCGACGTACGGCCTGTCCCGCTGGTCGAGGGCGTCTCGTCGACGCTCATCCGTCGGCTGCTGCGGGCCGGCGAGGTCGACCGAGCGGCGCCGCTGCTCGGCCGTGCGGCGGAGGTCGACGGCATCGTCGTCAGCGGGGACGCGCGCGGCGGCACCCTGGGCTTCCCGACGGCAAATGTCCGTGTGCCGCCCGACCTGCTCGTGCCCGCGTACGGGATCTACGCGGGCGCGGCCGCCGGCCACCGCGCGGCCACCTCGATCGGCGTCAACCCACATTACGGCGGCGCCGAGCTGCGCGTGGAGGCGTTCTTGCTCGACTACGAGGGCGACCTCTACGGGCGGCGGCTGATCGTCGAGCTCTGGCAGCGCCTGCGCGACGAGCGGGCGTTCGACAGCGAGGCCGACCTGGTCGCGCAGATCGCCCGCGACGTCGAGCAGACGCGAACCGCCGCGCACCCCTTGACGGGTGCGTGACGGCGGGCGATCCTCGCGGGAGTTGTCCAAAAGGAGGCAGGAATGCTCAGCAAGGCCACAATCGGCGCCGTCGTCCCGGTGACCGATCTCGAGCGCAGCATCACGTTCTACGGCGAGACGCTCGGCCTCGGCGAGCCGGAGCGCGACGAGATGCCGCAGAACCCCGGCGCGCGCTTCCACATCGGCGGCGGCGAGCTCTACATCTACACGAGCGTCGGGGCCGGGCAGAGCCGCCACACGCTCTGTGCCTTCGAGGTCGGAGACATCGAGAGCGAGGTCGACGACCTGCGAAGACGTGGCGTGAAGATCGAGGAATACGACATGCCGGGCATGAAGACCGAGAACGGCATCATCGACATGGGCAGCGGCATCAAGGGCGCGTTCTTCAAGGATCCCGACGGCAACATCCTCGGGCTCGGGCAGCGCGTCGGCGTCGGCGCGGCCGCCTAGGCAAGGACGCGAGCGGCGCCGTCGCGGCGAGGGTCGCCGGCGGCGCCGTCCGGCGTGACGACGCTCACCCCGCCGAAGTAGTGGTGGGGCGCAGCCCAGCGCCGCACCTGCCATCCGAGCAGCTCGAGCTCCTCGAGGCCGCCCTCGTCGACGCCCGGCTCGGCGTTCACCACCGGCCCGGCGGCGTGGAAGCGCGGCCGGCCGACGGCCGCCTCTGGCTCCAGGCCCTCGTCGAGGATCCCCGCCACGACCCCGACGAGCGCGGTCGCGATGCGCGTGCCGCCGGCCGCGCCCCCGCCGAGGGCCAGGCGTCCGCCCTCGTCGAAGGCGAGCAGCGGCGAGGTCATGCTCTCCATGCGCTCGCCCGGGACGAGCGGGCCGCGAAGGAGGTCGGCCTCGCCGAGCATGCTGTTCAGGTGGAGGTCGTAGCCGGGCACCCAGTCGCCCGAGCCCAGACCGAGCGTCGTCGTCAGAACGCAGACGTTCCCCTCGCTGTCCGCCGTGACGACGTTGGTCGTGTGGCCCGCGCGGTCCAGGCGGCCGGCGACCGCCGCGGTGAGCTCGACGACGCGGTCCGCGGCGCCCAGGCCGGCGAGGCGGGGGAGACGGGCGAAGACCCCGGGAACCTCGGAGAGCCCGCCCCGCGTCAGCACGCGGCCTCCGAGGTACGGCAGTTCGACGGGCTCGGCCCACCTCGGCTCGTAGCTCGCGAGGTCCTCGCGCGTGAGCAGCCCGCCCCGCTCGTTCGAGAGCGCGAGCAGGGCGTCGGCGATCGCGCCGGTGTAGACCGTGGCGGCACCGTCGTTGGCGATCGCCTCGAAGGCGTTGTGCAGCGCCGGCTGGACGACCGTGTCACCGGCCTGGAGCAGCGAGCCGGCGGGCGAGTAGAGCTGCGCGCCCTCGTGCATCGTGAAGACCGGAGCGAGCATGGCCAGGCAGGCGGCGTGCGCGGGCGGCAGCAGCGCGCCGTCGCGCGCGATCCGCAGTGCCGGGTCGACGAGCCGCGCCCACGGGAGCCGCCCGTGCGCGCGCCAGAGCGCGTCGAGCCCGGCCGCGACGCCCGGCACGCCACACGTGCCGGGCCCGACCGCGTAATGCACGATCTCCTCGCCGAACGGCACGGCGAGCCGGAGCACGTCCGGCTCGTGAGGCGGCGCGCCGAGCCCCGGAACGGCGACGAAGAAGTCGAGGTTCCGGGCGCTGCGGGCGGCCGTGTCCCAGTAGATCGCGTGCCCTCCGCCGAGCAGGCCGGTCATGATCGTCTCCGCGGCGCACGAGACCAGAGCGGCGGCAACGGCGGCGTCGACCGCCGACCCGCCGGCGGCGAGGATCTCGAGCCCGGCGTCCGCCGTCGCCGGGTGGCCCGCAGCGACGGCCGCGATCACCGCGGGAGTATCGCCGCTCAGCCGCGGTAGAGAACTTCGCAGTCCGGCGCGACCGCGTCGAGGCGGTCCGCGTACACGGTGTCCCGGCCCGTGCCGCAGTGCACGACGTCACGGTCCCTGTCGCGCGCCCAGATCGTGTCGTTGCCGGCGTCGCCCCGGAGCACGTCGTGGCCGCTGCCGCCGTAGATGCGGTCGTTGCCCGGGCCGCCGTGGATCACGTCGTCGCCGCGGCCGCCCTGGAGAAAGTCGGGCCCACCGCCGCCGTCGAGAACGTCGTTGCCGCCGTGGCCGTAGAGCGCGTCCGGGCCGATTCCGCCGCGCATGCCGTCGGCGCGCGCGGTTCCGTCCCGCCGGCAGCGGTTCGTGAGCCGGGTCGCGGGACCTCCGTCGGCCGGGATCGTCTCGATTCCGAAGAGCGGCCCGCACTCGCCGCCCCGCGCCAACGCAAGCCGGTCGCCGGCCGGGGACCACGACATCGAGGCCGCCGTTCCGTACCCGGCGCTGTGAAGCACGGTCCTTGCGCTGCCCGTCGTGAGGTCGACGACCTGGAGGTCGGCACCGCGGTCAAGGCCCTGCGTCCAGACGGCGAGCCGGTTTCCGTCCGGCGTGACCGTACAGCAGGAGTCGCCCTGGACGAAGTCGTCGAGCAGCGTGGGCGTGCCGCCGGTGCGGTCGACGCCGTAGACGAAGCTCCCGTACTGCTTGGAGGCGAGGAACAGGAGGCGCTGGCCGTCGGCGCTCCAGGCCAGCGGGCGGTAGCCCAGGGCGCCCTGGCCGACAAGGCGGCGCGCACCCGTCCCGTCCGGTCGGACGACCCAGATCTCCGCGGTGGACTCGTCGGGTAGCTGCGTGCCCGACTGCCGATCACCGGTGACGTAGGCGATCTCGTTCTGCGCCGACCACACGGGGTTGGAGGCCCACTCGCCTCCCGGCGTCGCCGGATCGCTCCCCGCCAGGACTCGCGGGCCCGAGCCGTCGACGGCCGCGACCTGCACCCGCGCGGGCACGAATTGCGGGGAGCGGAACCCGCCGATGTCCTTGGCCGTACCCACGGCAAGCTGGGTGCTGTCCGGCGACCACGACGCGTCGAAGCCGACCACCAGGTGCGCGGCGCCGCCGCCGGCGGGGACGATCCAGTTCGCGCCACCCGCGCTGACGTCGACCAGCGTCGAGTCCGGCGACCACGAGATCGCCCTGAACGGTCCGCCCAGGCCGCCCTCGCGGAGGGCCGCGAGGCCGATGATCGCGTGTTCGCGCCCGCCGCTCGCCGGCACGGCGTAGATCGTCTCGCGCGGACCGCTGCTGCCGTGCACGTAGTGCACGAACGCGACCGTGCGGCCGTCCGGCGACCACGACGGCAGGAAGTCTCCGCACACGACGCCGCACGCCGCCCAGGGCGTCGGCCGTGCCGAGGCGCCGCCGAGGATGGTCAGGGCGGCGGCGGCAACGAGGATCGTGACACCGCGCACGTCCTTGAAGATACGCCGTCACGGGGGGATCCGTCACCTCGCGAAAACGGCTCCACTGCTACCCTTCTGGAGACCGCAGCCTCGGCCGTACGCGTCCTTCCTTCGCGGCGCGCTGGGACTGCGGAATCGTCTGCAAGGAGGCGTATGACCCTCACCAAGGAAGCCAAGCTCGACATCATCGGCAAGCACCGCCAACACGACTCCGACACGGGGTCGCCGCAGGTGCAGATCGCGCTGCTGACGCAGCGGATCAACGAGCTCACCGAGCATCTCCGCACCCACGCGAAGGACCACTACTCGCGTCGCGGCCTGCTCAAGCTCGTGGGCCGGCGCCGCCGGCTCCTGAACTACCTCCAGCGCGAGGACCTCGAGGCCTACCGCGCGCTGATCAAGGAGCTCGGCCTCAGGCGCTGAGAAAGAAGCGAAACCCCGCGGGGGGTGGGCGTTTGCGCGAGCCCCGCGTAGCGGTGGGGCTGACCCAAACCTCCACCTCCCGCCGAGAAGGACGGAGGACGAATAGATGGCAATTGCGACTGAGCGCGAGACTCGTGTCTCGACGACGGTCGGCGACCAGGAGATCAGCTTCGATACCGGCAAGCTCGCCAAGCAGGCGGACGGCGCGGTGATCGTGCGCTCCGGCGACACCATGGTCCTCGCGACCGCGATGGGTCGGATGGAGCCGCGCGAAGGCGCGGACTTCTTCCCGCTCACCGTGGACGTCGAGGAGCGCATGTACGCCGCCGGGAAGATCCCCGGCGGTTTCTTCAAGCGGGAAGGGCGCCCGACCGAGCGCGCCATCCTGACCGCACGCATGATCGACCGCCCGATCCGGCCACTGTGGCCGAAGGGCTACCGGAACGAGACGCAGGTGATCTGCACCGTGCTCTCGGCCGACCTCATCACCCCGCACGACATCCTGTGCATCAACGGCGCCTCCGCGGCGCTGATGATCTCGCCGCTGCCCTTCATGGGGCCGGTCGGCGCGGTGCGGATCGGCCTCATCGACGGCGAGCTGAAGGTCAACCCGACGCTCCCCGAGATCGAGGAGCAGACCGAGCTCGACCTGATCGTCGTCGGCACCGCCGAGGG
>DASTZE010000173.1:0-2263 GCA_035764425.1 Gaiellaceae bacterium | reverse complement strand
GATCTCGCCCGCGCGCGGGTCGAAATTGCCGAACGCATCGAGCACCGTGTCGCGCGCCTCGTCCCAGGAGACGGTCGGCGGCTCGTCCTCGAGCGGCGCGTAGCGGTCGTAGTCGTAGAGGGTGTCGAGCCCGAGCAGCTTCGCCTTGAGGCGGTAGTAGCGCTGCGGGATGTCGTAGCGCGACGTCAGCGCCTCGACGAGGCTGTCGACCGCATCGTCGGAGATCTCGTTCGAGAGGTTGCGCGACGAGATCCAGCGCGGGTAGTCGCGCAGGCGATCTTCGATCGCCCGCTCGTTGAGCACGGTGTTGAGGATGTACGTACGGGTGCGCAGGCCCGGCGCGAGCGACTCGGTCACTGCCTCCGCGACGGTGCGACGAGCGCTCTGGTCACCGAGCTGCTGGAGCCGCGAGAGCGCCTCGTCGAGCGAGATCTTCGTCCCGTCGACCTCGACGCCGAGGTCGGCGACGAGCTCCTCGAACAGCCGCACCCAGGCGCTGTTGCCGGTGACGCTTTTCTCGGTGTCGATCCGCTCCTCGGGCTCCGAGAGCACGTGGGGGCGGTAGCGGCGCTCCGCGCGCAGGACGTTGGCGTAGTGGGCGAGCGCGGGGTCGCCGAGTAGCTGCTCGGCCCGCTCGTCGTCGACCTCGACCCACTCGAGTTCGAAGAAGAGCAGCTCGGTCTCGATTGCGGTGCCCTGCTCGCGGGCGCGCTGGGCAAGCGCGCCGCGCGCCTCGTCGGACGTGTCAGCGGCGTAGCGGAGCTCGGCGTACGCCTGCGCGCGGGTGACGACCGAGCGGATGCGCTCCGACTCGACCGTGGCTTCGGTCAGCCCGGCGGCGTCGAGCTCGGCGATCCGGCTGCGGTAGCGCTCGCGGAACGCTTTCGCCTCGGCGACCGCGGAGTCGAGGTCGGCCGCAAGGCGAGGATCGTCTGGGCCGAGGTAGAGATCGTCGAGATTCCACTCGACGGCTTCGGCGCCGGTGATGGTGGCGGCCACGCCCGGAGCCTACCCGGCTCGTGTCGCGGCGCCGCTGTTGTGGCGGCGGCGCCGGCGCCGCCTCGCTACGGTGCCGCGGTGCGTCTGCTCCTCGTCGTCGCGGCCGCCGTCTTGCTGGCCGTCTCCGTCACCGGCACCGCAAGCTCGAAGCCGGTGTCCTGCGGCGTCATCAGCGTGGGCAGCGCGCGCTACCTGGTGCGTGTCGAGCAGGGGACGCTGGCGTGCGCAACCGCGCGCCCCGGCATACAGCGGTTCATCGCGACCGCGAAGCCGCCGCGGAAATGGATCTGTTTCCGCGGCCACTTGATGCAGCGGTGGGCGGCTTCCTGTGCGTACAGGGGCGCCATCGTCCGCGCGTACCCGCGCTGATGCGGCGTCTGCTCCCGGTTCTCCTCGCGGCCACGCTCCTCGCCGGATGCGGCGGCTCGTCCCATCCGACCGCGCAGGCGGGACCGCCGATCCAGACGGAGTGCGGCGACCTGCCCAAGGGGCTGGTCGCCAGGTCCATCTGGCTGCACACATCCGACGGCCTCCGCCTGTACGCGGCCACCGCCGGGAATGGCGGGAAGGCGGTCGTGCTGCTGCACGAGTCGCAGGCGAGCCTCTGCGGCTGGCTGACCACCATGAAGTGGCTCGGGGACAACGGCATCCGCACGGTCGCGATCGACATGCGCGGCTCGGGCCGCTCGGACCCGGGCAAGCCGTCGGAGTACTTCGATTTTCGCCCCGACATCGAGGCGGCCCTTGCGGAGGCGCGAGCCGCAGGCTCGAAGGACCTGTTCCTGATGGGGGCGTCGCTCGGCGGCGCGACGACGCTCATGTATGCACCGACCGTGAGCGGGCTCTCCGGTGTCGTCAGCCTCTCCGGCGAGCTCCGGCTTCCGAACTACAGGCTGGACGGGATCGACGCGGTGCCGAAGCTGCGGGCGCCGCTGCTCACGATCGGTAGCCGAGAAGACGGGTACTTCGATGCGGCCGACTCGCGGAGGCTGTATCGGGCCGCCGGCTCGCCGGACAAGCAGGCGGCCGAGTTTCCCGGCGCCTTCCACGGCTGGGATCTGCTGGATGTCGCGCCGTACCGAGCGCGCGTCCAGCACCTCCTACTTGGCTGGCTCGATCGGCACTAGATGATTGATGCCACGCGGCTATGCCGTGTAGTCGGCGATCGCGCGGCTGGGTCGGCCGAGCTGGTGGTTGAGGGTGATGCAGGCGGCGAGCGCGAGCAGTCGTGTTGCGATGCGGGCGAAGAGGTTGCGCGGGGTGC
>DASTZE010000172.1:0-11232 GCA_035764425.1 Gaiellaceae bacterium | reverse complement strand
CCGTCCGAGTTGGAGCCGCTGACGACCAAGCCGATCATCCCGCTCGTCAACGGGCCCGGCGGGATCGACGGGAAGCTCGAGGCCGAGCTCGCCGAGCTGCCCGAGGAGGAGGCCGCGGCGTTTCGCGACGGCCCGTCCGCGCTGAACGAGGTCGTCCACCGCCTGTTCGAGGCCCTCGACCTGATCAGCTTCTTCACGGCCGGCGAGAAGGAGACGCGCGCGTGGACGCTCCGCCGCGGGGAGACCGCCCTGGACGCGGCCGAGACGATCCACACCGACATCGCGCGAGGCTTCATCCGCGCCGAGGTGATCCGCTGGGACGACCTCGTCGATGCGGGCTCCCACGCCGAGGCCGCCAAGCGCGGGCAGCAGCGGCTCGAGGGGAAGGCCTACGTCGTCGAGGACGGCGACGTGCTCAACATCCGCTTCAACGTCTAGCCCGGTTCGACGACGTCGCCGAGCCGGACCGTCCCCGGCTCGAGCACCTGCCCCCAGACGCCGAAGGGCAGCCGCTCGGTCGTCTCCACCTCGCCGCGGTAGCGCGTGAGCGTGTGCAGCGTGTCGAGATCGCGCTCGCCCGTGTCCGGGTCGAGCGTCGTGACGACGCAGCGGCCGACGTTGCCGTGCAGCTTGACGAGCGCCTCGCCGATCCGGACCTGCCGGCCGACCCAGGCGTCCTCGGCGTGCGCGGGGATGCCTTCCACGCCGAACAGCATCCGGAAGCGTCGCCCGTCAACGCCGTCGCACTCGGCCTCCGCCGCAAGCGTCTCCAGCGCGGCGGTGGAGACGAGCGTCACCCCACCCTCTGCACCGCGGTCGGTCGCCGTGCCGGAGTGCGGCCGCACGAGCTGAACCGGGCGCCCGGCCCACTCGGACAGCGCCCCAGCCCACGGGCCGGCGACGTGGTCGGCGCCGAGCGCGCCGTGATAGATGGCGGTCTCGACCTCGCCGTCGGTTGCGACCTCGCCCGCGACGACCTCGCCTCCGGGGAAGCGCAGCTCGAGCGTGTTCGCCGCCTCGTCGTAGCGGGACTGGACGCCGACGAGCTTGCCGAGGCGCTCAGCGTTCAGCAGCCGCCCGTCCTCGTCGAGCAGGAAGAACCGCCGGTCGCCGGCCGCGCCCTGCTGCTCGAGCCGCACCTCATCGAGCGGCTGGAGCGCGAGGCTCTTGACCGGCGCAATAGTGATCCACGCGACGGTGCCGCGCATCACACCACCGGCCTGGTCGCCGCGACGGCGTCCAGCTGGTTCGCGTGGTAGAGCACGGCCGCCTCCGCCGTCCGCACCGAACGGACGTCGTGATGGCACGCGATCGCGTGCAGCAGCTCGGCGCGCACGTTGCCGTCGAGCTCCGGCGTTCCCTCCTCGACGAGCCGCAGGCCGAGGTGGACGTGGCCGAGCAGGCGCCCCTCCTCCGTGGGCGGGAACCCGGGGGCAGCGCGCAGCTCGCGCGTGCGGCCGAGGTCGTGCAGCAGCGCGGCGGCCAACAGCAGGTCGCTGCGCAGGCGCGCGTGGAGCTGTGCGGTTTCGCGCGCAAGCGTCGCCACACCGACCGTGTGCTCGAGCAGCCCGCCGGCGTACGAGTGGTGGCTCTGGGCGGCAGGCAGCCGCCGCAGCAGCTCGCGCAGGCTGGGAGCGGAGAGCAGCCGGCCGCAGGCGGCGCGTAGCCCCGGATGGGACAGCTCGGCCGCGAGGAAATCGAGGAAGCCCTCCAGCTCGTCGGCGTCGCGCCGCATCGCCGGCAGCAGGGCCGCCGGGTCGACGCCCTCCGCCGCCTCGAGCGAGCGCACGTCCACCTGCAGGCGGTCCCGGAACAGCTCGACACGCCCGAGCAGGCGCACGGCGTCACCCTCGCTGAAGCGCGCGTCCAGCAGCTCGACGTCCTTCCAGACGCGGGCGTCGATCCGGCCGCTCGGGTCGACCAGCTCGAGGGCGAGGTACGGCGAGCCGTTCTTCGTCCGCCGCCGCTCCTTGCGGGCGACCGCGTACGTCCCCTCGATGACGCGGTCGGCGGCGAGGTCCGCGATGGCGCTCACCGACCGAGTCTAGGCCGCCGAGTGGACACGAGGCGCGTTGCTAGGGTCCCCCGGTGGCGGAGGTGAGACCCTTCCGCGCCGTCCACTACGACGAGCGCCTGACCGGCCCGATCAGCGATCTCGTCGCGCCGCCGTACGACGTGATCAGCCCCGCTGAGCGGGCTCAGTACCTCGCGCGGAGCCCGTACAACGTCGCTCGCCTGATCCTCCCCGACACGCCCGGGGGCGCAGCCCGGACCTGGCGCGACTGGCGCGCCGACGGCGTGCTGGTCGCGGAGGCCGATCCTGCGCTCTGGTGGCTGCGTGAGGAGTACGAGGGGCCGGACGGCAACCGCCACCGACGCGAGAGCTTCTTCGGGCTGGTGCACGTCGAGCCCTACGAGCGCGGGATCGTCCGGCCGCACGAACGCACGCATGCCGGGCCCAGGCGCTCCCAGCTCGAGCTGCTGCGGGCTGTCCGCGCGAACCTCTCGCCCATCCTCTTGCTCTACGAGGACCCTGCGCAGCGTCCTCGGAAGGCGCTCGCACCGCTGGTCGACGGCGACCCGTTCTTCGAGGCGACCGACGACAGCTCGACCGCGCGGATCTGGCCGATCACCGATCCCGATGCGATCGCCGAGGCGCACACGGCGCTGGCAGACCGTTCGCTCGTGATCGCCGACGGACACCATCGCTACGAGACCGCGGTCGCGTACGCCGCCGAGGACGGGTCGCCGGAGGCGCACGAGATGATGGCCGTCTTCGCGAACACCGACGGCGAGGGGTTGACCATCTTCCCGACGCATCGGGTCGTGCGCGAGCTGCCCGAGCTGAACGGAAGCCTGCGTATCACGCCACTCGGCGTCACGCCGGGCGAGGCGCTCGAGCGTCTCGGCGCGATCGGCCACGACCACGCGGCATTCCTGGTCTACCGCCGGGACGGTGCAGCTCTTGTCGAGGCTCCGGGCGACGACCGGCTCGACACGGCGGTGCTCGACCAGCTCGGCATCGAGCAGCCGCACTACACGCCACGTGCTGACGAGGCGGTCGCGCTCGTCGACAGCGGCGAGGCGGAGGCGGCGTTCCTCCTCCGCCCGCCGACGATTCAGCAGGTACGAGCCGTGGCCGAGGCCGGCGGCACGATGCCGCAAAAGAGCACCTACTTCTACCCCAAGCTGCTCTCGGGGCTCCTCTTCCACCAGCTTTGAGCGAGCCGTGGCTCGAGCTTGCCCGCACGGTCGTCGCCGACGTGCAGGAGGTGCTGGCCGAGCTGCCGACGCGAGCCGACCGCGAGCCCGTGGTGGGCGCCGGCCTGGGCGGGGACGACACCACGGCTATCGACGCCGCCGCCGAGCTGGCGGTGGTGCGCCGGCTCGAGGGCCTGCACGAGCACGGCCATGCGTTCACGCTCGTGTCGGAGGAGCTGGGGGAGCGCGTGTTCGGCGGCGGCCCGACCCGGCTCGTGCTCGACCCGATCGACGGCTCGCTGAACGCCAAGCGCGGCCTTCCGTTCTTCTCGCTCTCCCTCGCCGTGGCCGAGGGCCCGGTTATGGGCGACGTCGTCTTCGGCCTCGTCCACGACTTCGGCACGGGCGAGCAATGGACGGCCGTTCGTGGCAGCGGCGCGCGGCTGAACGGCGTCCTGCTCGACGGTCAGGGCCCGGATGAAGAGATCGAGCTGCTCGTGTGCGAGGCGACGCGAACGCAGCTGGTCGCAGACGTCGCGGGCGACCTGGTCGGCGTCGCCCGTCGTCTCCGGCTCATGGGCTCGCTCGCGCTGTCGCTCTGCCACCTCGCCGCCGGCCGCGTCGACGCGGTGTGCTCGCTCAAGCCGGCGCGGTCGGTCGACATCGCCGCGGGCCAGCTGCTTGTGCGCGAGCGCGGCCTCGCGGCCGAACTGGTCGACGGCGGGACGCTCGCGGGTGCGCCGCTCGACCTCGAGGGCCGCTCTCCGCATCGTCGCGGCCGCCTCGCCCGTCGCGCTCGGCCGAGTAGCGGCCGCGATCGGCGCGTGACGCAGGTCCGCATCGGCTGCTCCGGATGGAACTACGCGCACTGGCGGCACGGCGTCTTCTACCCCGAGCGCCTGCCCGCTCGGCGCTGGCTCGACTACTACGCCGGCCTGTTCGACACCGTCGAGGTGAACGCGACCTTCTACCGGCTGCCGCGCGAGTCGGCGGTGGCCCACTGGGTAGCGGAGACGCCGCCGGGATTTCTCTTCGCGGTGAAGATGAGCCGCTACGTGACGCACATCCGGCGGCTGCGCGAGGTCGCGGAGAGTCTTACGCGCTTCTACGCTCGGATCGAGCCGCTGGCGAGCACGCCGAAGCTCGGCCCGTTGTTGTGGCAGCTACCGGGCAACTTCCGGCGCGACGACGCGCGGCTTGCCGAAGTGCTCGACCAGCTCCCGCCCGGACGCCACTGCTTCGAGTTCCGTCACGAGAGCTGGTTTGTCGACGGCGTCTACGACCTGCTCCGCCGGCACGACGTCGCATTGGTCATCGGCGACACCCCGAGGCGGCCGTTCCAGGCCCGCGAGCTGACCGCGGGTTGGACGTTCGTCCGCTTTCACCACGGCCACCGAGGCCGGGGCGGCAACTACTCGGACCGCGAGCTTCACGAGTGGGCCGAGCGGATCGACCGGTGGCGCCGGAGCGTGGATATCTACGCGTACTTCAACAACGACTGGGAGGGGTACGCGCCGCGAAATGCGCGGCTGCTGCAGCGGTTGCTCCGTGTTACGCCGTCTTGAGCTCGACCGCGATGACGTGGATCGGCGTCGTGCCGACGTTCTGCAGCGTGTGCGCCGGGAACGGGCCGGTCCAGGATGCGCCGGCCTGCATCCCCTCGCCCTCGCGGGAGTCCATCAGCACGTTTCCCTCCCCGTCGCGGCGGACAAAGTGCTCCCCGCTGAGCACATAGAGCACGGCGGGCCAGCGGTGCGTATGGACCGGGGTGGTCTCGCCAGGAGGAATGTGCGTGTCGAGAACCCGCACGCGTTCGTTCTCCAGCAGGAGCGTGTGGTGCGCGGGCGCGGCCGTGAGCGCATCGAGGTCGTCCACGGGCGCGACCCTATTTCAGACCGCTTCGCTACGCTCGTCGAGTGGCCTCGCACGACGACGTCATGCGTGCGCTGGCCGGGGTCATCGACCCCGAGCTGAAGCGCCCCGTCACCGAGCTCGGCATGGTCCGCGGCGTCGAGATCGACGGTGGCCGCGTGACCGTCACGATCGCGCTCACCGTCGCCGGCTGCCCGCTCCGGCAGAGCTTCGAGCAGCAGGTGCAGGATGCCGTTCTTCCACTCGGCGGCGTGGACTCGGTCCACCTCGCCTTCGACGTCATGAGCCCTGAGGAGAAGTCGGAGCTCGTTACCCGCCTCCGGGGCGGGGTGGAGCGCCGGGGCATCTCGCTCGATCCGGCAACGCGGGTCATCGCCGTCGCCAGCGGCAAGGGCGGCGTGGGCAAGTCCTCCCTGACGGCCAATTTGGCCGCTGCCTTCGACGCGCTCGGCGACCGCGTCGGCATCCTCGATGCGGACGTGTACGGGCATTCGATCCCGCACATGCTCGGCGTCCACCAGCGGCCGGTCGTCGTCGACAAGATGATCGTCCCGCCCGTCCGCGGCGATCTCAAGCTGATGTCGATCGGCTTCTTCCTGGACGACAACGCGCCGGTCATGTGGCGCGGGCCGATGCTGCACCGCGCCCTCGAGCAGTTCCTCAGCGACGTGCACTGGGGCGAGGTCGACACCCTGCTCGTCGACATGCCCCCAGGCACAGGCGACGTCGCCATCTCGCTCGGGCAGCTGCTGCCGCGGGCCGAGGTGCTCGTCGTCACGACGCCGCAGCCGGCCGCCCAGCAGGTCGCCGTCCGCGCCGCCGACATGGCGCAGCGCACCGGGATGCGACTGCTCGGCGTGGCCGAGAACATGTCGTACCTCGTCGGCACCGGCCAGGAGATCTTCGGCTCGGGTGGCGGGCGGGCGCTGGCGGACGAGCTGGGCGTGCCGCTCCTCGGCAGCGTCCCGCTGGACCCGGCGCTGCGCGAGGCTGCCGACGCCGGCGAGATGCTCGTCGAGAGCGACCCGGACGCCGAGGCGTCGCGGGCCATCCGCGAGCTCGCCGATCGAGTGCGTGCCGCCCGCCGCGGCGGCATCGTCCGTTCGCTGCCGCTCGTCTCGTAGAAACGAAACGGGCGCCCGAAGGCGCCCGCTCCGCTGTGTGTCCCCCGGGTGCTACTTCTTGCGGCTGCCGGTCTGCGGCGCCGTCTGGTTCGAGCTCGGCTTCGGGTTCTGGTCGCGGACGCAGCCGCGGTTGAAGAGCAGCGCCTCATTGCCCGACGCCCCCGTGCCGAGCTTCCCGTCGGTGAATCCGCCGGAGCCGAAGGTGGCCGAGAAGTTGGCGAGCAGGCCGGACTTCGGCGAGCCCGCGCGGCCGGACAGCAGGCCTTCGACGTTGCCGTCCAGGTTGACGGCGGAGAAGTCCGCCGCTGCACGGCCCTGACCGCCCACTACGCGGAGCTGGCCGCGCATCCAGCCGGCCTTCTCGTCGTTGTTGTAGACGCTGTGGACCTCGATCCGCACCTGGCCGTTCAGGGCCGGGTTTGTGCTGGTCATCGTGCCCTCATAGCGGCCGACCGTGATCGAATACGCGCCGTCGCTTCCCGTGCAGTTCTTCGTCGCCACGCGCTTCGCCGTCGCGCTGAACGTCGCCGACGGCGTGTCCGTCTGCGCGCCCGCCGCCACCGCGACGCCGGCGATGCTCAGTGCCGCAACCAGTCCCCCGATCCAGAACTTCATGCGCCTCATTCGAAAAAACCTCCTGGTGGTGTGCCCCGTCGGTGCACAGGCTCGACTCCGCTTGTGAGGGTCTTTCGGCGTGACCGGTAAGGGTTCTGTTTGCGTCGACGCTCGATCGAGTGATTCGCACAAGCGCGCGGCCGCCCCGCGTCGCTCGATCCGGTGAGTGCTACCCAGGACGCATTGCTCCGGAGGCACCGGTTGCCGGTGCCTCCCGAGCGAGTTGCCGCCCTACGCTGAAGGCACGACGCAGCTGTCGTTCGCTGCGGCACAGCTGAAGATCCGCGGGTCGCCTTGCCTCAGCCAGATCTCCGGCGTTGCGAGCGGGATGAAGAAGCGGTCGTTGGGCGTGTCCTTGATGTTGGGGTCGGTCAATGGCGGCATGCCGTGGACGATGAAGCCGACGCGCTGGGTGTCGTCTGCGATGCCGATTCGGTGCAGCGCGCCGTACGCGTCGGTCCCCTCGAATGCAGTCGGGGACGTCCACTCCGGAGTCGCCTCGCCCGGAGCGAGCCCTTCACCCCAGAGGTGCAGGCCCCACGCGGCGTAGTTGCCGTCCGGGCGGTTGTAGTGGATCACCGCCGTCGTCACTCCCGCCTGGACGATTGTGACCGTCCGCGAGTCGCTCGTGACTGTCTGACCGGGCGCGTACGTCAGCACGGCCCGGTACGTGACGTGCGCCCCGTCGGCCAGGCTCGAGGTGTCGTCGAAGACGGTGTAGACCGGGGAGGAGTCGTCCGTGCCAACGGTCGTGAACGGACCGCCGTCGACCGAACGCTCGAAGGTAACGACGTAGTCCGAGTGGTCGGGCACGGCCGTCGCGCGCACTTCCACGATCCCGCGCACCCGCTGGCCGTCCGTCGGCGCCTCGATCGTGATCGCGGGCGGCGCAACGGTGGAGCTCGCCACCGGGCTCGAGCGCGTGTGATCCGCGTTGTCGAGGACGATCGCGCGGTACTGGATCGTCGTCCCCGGAGCGACGTCCGAGACGTCCTGGAAGACCCGGTACGGCGCGTTGTCGTCGGTGCCGATGTCCTGCCAGGGGCCGTTGCCGACCTTCGTCAGGAACGTCACCTCGTAGAAGGAGTCACCGGCGACGTCGGCGCGCACCTCCAGCCGGTCGCGGCCCGAAGCCGGCACGTCGAGCGAGACCGGCGGCGCCGCGTGGCTCCGCGGGATCTTCTTCGTCGAGCGATACACGACCGTCGAGAGCGGCCCGACCGTGACGTCGAGGCGCCTGTCGCTGCCGTCGCGCAGCAGGTCGGGAGCAACACCGTAGATCCGCTCCCATTTGCTGTCGGGCACGAAGGTCGGGATCGACGCGGAAGCCGCGTGCTCCGAGTTGTTCAGCGCCACCACGTACTCGTAGCGATGCGCCTGGTCGATTCGCGAGAACGCATAGATTCCGGCCTCTGCTGATGAGTACCGAACCTGCTCGGCACCGTTTCTCAGCGCCAGGTTCGCACGCGTGACCGCCGCCAGCCGCGCGAGCTCACGGTAGAGCGGGTGGGACGGATCGAAGTTGTCGTCCATCGGCGTGGCGTTCGAGCCGATGTCGTCGTTGTTGCCCGCCCCGTCGTCACCGGGAATCGGATCGCTGAGGTTGTTGTACTGGAGATCCTGCGACGGGAACATGTCCTGCCGCGCGTCCTGGTCGCCGCCCGCGCCGGTGAAGCCCTGCTCGTCCCCGGAGTACACGACCGGGTCGCCGCGTGAGAAGTACATGAGCTCGTGCGCGAGCTCGTCGCGACGGAGGAGTTCGGCCTCGCTCGCCCCCGGGTTCGCGTTGCGGACGAACATGCCGATGCGCCCGCGGTCGTGGTTGCCGAGGAAGGTGGGCAGGTTGTAGACGTTCGAGTCCCCGTCCGTGTACCAGTCGTCGTCGATGAAGAAGTCGCGCAGGTCGTTCGTCGGCGCCGAGCCCGCAGCGAAGCGCACGGCCGCGGTCTGGAACGGGAAGTCGAGGACGCCCTGCACCCTGTCATGCGTCACATAGTGCGACGTGATCGGCCGGCTGAAGTCCTCGGCCACCTCACCGAACATGTAGAAGTCGGGGATCCCCTGCGAGCGCGCGTAGGCGTCGATCTCCGGCGCGAACCGCAGCCAGAACGCGTCGTCGACGTGCTTCATCGTGTCCATCCGGAAGCCGTCGATGCGGAAGTCGTGGATCCAGGTCTTGTAAATGTCGATCATCCCGTTCACGACGCGCGGGTTCTCGGTGAAAAGGTCGTCGAGGCCGAAGAAGTCGCCGTACTGGGAGTTCTCGCCGCTGAAGGTCGTGTCGCCGCGGTTGTGGTAGAGGCCGACGTCGTTCAGCCAGGTTGGCACCTTCGAGTCCCGCTCCGCGTCCGGCACGCACGGGTGGTAGGGGAAGCTGCTGAAGGGCGCCGGCGCGCCGGAGCACGACGGCTGGCCGGTCGGCAGGAGGTCGGGGAAGAATGTGCCGCCGGCGAAGTCGCGGTCGTCAAACGGCGTCCCGGAGGATGTGCGGTACGGCGAGCGATCCTTGGACACATAGGGCATCCGCCCCCCCTCCGTGTACTTGATCACGTCCGCGGTGTGGTTGGCGATGATGTCGAAGAAGACCTTGATCCCGCGCGCGTGGGCCGCCTCGACCAGAGTGCGCAGATCCTGGTTGGTGCCGAGGTGGGGGTCGATCTGAGTGAAGTCGGTGATCCAGTAGCCGTGGTAGCCGGCGGATCGATCTTCTGGCTGCACGGCCTTGTTCTTGAAGACCGGCGTGAGCCAGATCGCGGTGGTACCGAGGCCCTTGATGTAGTCGAGCTTCTCGGTCAAGCCCTCAAGGTCGCCGCCGTGGTACCAGCCCTTGCCGGTCGGGTCGAAGCCCGACTGCCCGTAGCTGGTGCCCGGGGGCAGGCCACCGTTGTCGTTGGCCGTGGCGCCGTTCTCGAACCGGTCGGCCATGACGAAGTAGAAGTTCTGGTCGGTAACCGGCTCGCGCAGGCTGTGATGAGCCGCGGGATCTCGCTGGGGTTGGCCGCGATCGTGAGCGCGAGCGGAAGCACCCGGTACGAGTGCGGCCGCCAGCGCGACCGCAACGACCGCCAAAGCAGGGACTGGAGAGGTGCGGCGAATGGAGGACATGGGCGGCTCTCCTCTCGACCGACGACGGGTGGGTCCGTGAAGGAGCGAGTTTGACGCAAATGGAGCACGTTTGCGGTCCGGTGTTCGCCACCATGTCGGCCGCGGCCCAAGCCTCATGGACGACGAGTTCTGACCGACGAAGTGCTCGGCCGGCCCATGCTCGCTGCGTTTGCCGGTCGCGCCGGCGGGTATCGACGGACGACACTCGAGGAGGTGAAAAGATGCCACCACGTGGGGTGAAGGAAGGCTCGAAGCGCGGTCGGCAGTACGAGCACATCAAGGAGTCGCTCCGCGAGCGCGGAGAGTCGGCGGACACGGCCGAGGAGATCGCGGCACGCACGGTCAACAAGGAACGTGCACGGTCCGGGGAGTCCCGCGAGTCGTCGCGGCTCTCGCGGTCCGATATCTCGTCGGGCCGCCGAGGCGGGATTCGCAGCCATCGCCGCAGCCCGCGCGGCCGCACGAAGGAGCAGCTGTACGAGGAAGCCAAGGACCGCAACATCCGTGGTCGCTCGAAGATGACCAAGGCGCAGCTCCAGCGGGCACTCGGCGGCCGCTGAGCGATTGTTGCCGACGGCGGCGCCCGAGCGGCTCGGTGGGCCGAAACCCTGCTCGGCGTCTGTGCGCACCCGCTCCCGGAGTCCGACGTGGAGGCCGCCGAACGAGTCGCCGCTGATCGCTGGTCAGCGTCCGGTTGGCAAGATGGCCGCAAACCCGCATGGCTCCGTGGGTAGGCTCGATCGAGTGATTCGCGCCGCCTTCTTCGATCTCGATCGCACCTTCATCCGCCGTTCGAGCGCGCTTGCCCTGGCCGGCGCCTTCCGTGAGCGCGGCATCATCAGCCGGCGGCAGCTCGTGAAGGCGGGGCTGTGGCAGTTGCTCTTCGCCGCCCGCGGCGCCGACCCGCAGACCGTCACCAATGGGATCGCCGACGGCGTTGCGCTGATCCGCGGGGTGCCCGCGGCCGATGTCGAGCAGATGGCGACGGACGCCGTCGACACCGTGCTGTGGCCGCTCGTCTACCCGGATGCGCTCATGCTCGCCCACGAGCATCGCCGCCGCGGGGAGCCGGTGTACCTCGTCACCGCGTCGCTGCAGGAGATCGTCGGTCCCTTCGCCGCCGCGCTCGGCCTCGACGGCGTGATCGCGTCCATCGGGGAGATCGACGCAGACGGCCGCTACACGGGCGCAGTCGTCCGGGCCTGTCACGGAGCGGGCAAAGCCGCCGCCATCGGCGAGCTCGAGGGCATCGATCTCGCCGGATCGACGGCGTACAGCGACGGGGTCGCGGACCTGCCGCTCCTCGAGACCGTCG
>DASTZE010000171.1:0-35968 GCA_035764425.1 Gaiellaceae bacterium | reverse complement strand
TGGCGACACCGCCCTTCTGGTTCGCGAACGAGATGACCGTGGCCGTGTCCCCTTCTTCGGAGTCGGACGACGCGCTCGGTGGGCGCGAAAGCAAGCGCAGCGACATTGGCGCCTCTTTCGGGCAATGGTAACGGAGTCCTCCGCGCTTACCGCTACCGGGAGAGGGGTGCGGGGAGCGCGTCGAGCGCGGTGCGGCAGCGGTCGAGCGCGTCCGTCGCGCCCGCCGTGCCCGGCCCTTCCGCGGCGAGCCAGTCCTCCGCCTCCGTCACCAGCGCGCGCAGCTCGTCGAGCACCGTGGCGGCCGGGGCGCCCGACAGGTGCAACGCCTCGACGCGGTCAAGTCGCTCCAGGACTCGGCGTGCCTCCTCCATTGCTTCGACCGTAGCCCGCGGAGTGTGACGCGTCTGTGGCGAGACGATGTCAGCTTGCTGTCGCCGCGGCCGGCTCCGCGGCCAGGGCGAGCAGGCGGCCGCCGGGCGGCGGGCGGGTGCCCAGCAGCGACTCGTCGAGGGCCGCCACGAGCTCGTCGCGGCTGCCGAACAGGAGCGCCTCGACGAGGGCGTCGCGCACGCCGTCGGCCGCGTCGGGGCCCTCTGCGCCGTCGGCGAGCGGCCTCAGCCGGGCATGCTGCTCGGCACGCTCGCGGCCGCTCTCCCCGAGGAGGACGGCGGCGCGCAGCGCGGCAGCCCAGATGCCGTCGCCCCCGCCCAACAGCGAGTCGAGCGAGGTGCGAAGTTGCTCGGAGCGGAACGGCTCGGTCTGGAAGAGCGACAGCTCCCAGCGGTCGAGCGCCTCGCCGAGGTCGGGATCCTCGTCGACGGCGGCGACGCGCTCGCGCAGGCGGCGCGCGAGCCCGCCGCGGAAGACGTCGAGCCGGGTCGGCTCGCCGGGCGGCTGCGCGGCGGCGATCGGAAGCGATGGCTTCACGCCGACCGGATGGCGATCGATGCGCTCGAAGTAGACAGGCCCGGTCGCGAGCGGCCCGCCGACGGCAAGGCGGAGCGCGGTCACGGCGTCGGCGATCTCGGCGGCGGCGTCGGGCCGGGCGGTCGCCCCGGGCGCAAGGTTGTGTGTCAGCTCGAGCACGGCGGCGCGATCGGGCTCGCGCGCGAAGCGCTCCGGCAGCAGTCCGCTCGACTCCGGCCAGGGCCCGGAGAGCTCGCCGGTGATGAACGGGCGAGCGTGCAGGCCGCCGCCGAGGTCAATGACCGTACCGACCTCGAGCCCGATGAGCGGAACCACGACGACGTGGCGGCGCTCGGAGCCGAAGAGCAGCCGCTCGAGCTCGGCGTATTCGCGCTCGTACAGGTCGTCGTCCCAGTCGAAGCCGCCGCGCGCATCGGCGATGCGGGCGACGAGCGGGAGCAGGATGGTCTCGAAGGCGGCGTCCTCCCCGGTCCGCCCGCCCGTCAGCGAGCCGGCGAAGAGCGTGGCGGCGGGCTCGCGGGCGAGCTCGTTGAGCGCGTCGCGTGCGTCGGGCAGCTCGGCGAGCCGCTCGGCGCGGCTCTCGACGAACGAGAGGATCAGCGGCCGGAACTCGTAGAACGTGGTGCGCCCGCGCGCGTCGTGCTCCTCGAAGGCGAAGGGCACCTCGGCTCCCTTGTCGACGTCGCGCTGAAGCGCCGCGAAGGCGGCGAGCCCGAACAGCCGCAGGGCGGCGTGCAGATCCGGAGACCGGTGAGACACGGCCCCGACCGTTTACGCCGTGGCGGGGGCCGCTCCTCTCCAAGAGCTCAAGCGGGCGCGGGATGCGCGGGCGGCTCGGGGCCGGGCTGGCATGTCGGGCACCAGTAGGCCGTGCGGTTGTCGTCGCCCTGTCCGCGGGACCGGACCAGCGTGCCGCAACGCGGGCACGGCATCCCCGCCCGGTGCGAGATGTTGACTTCCTCCCGTCCCGTCTCGACCGAGCGCCGCATCAGCCGCGCCGCCGTCTCGAGCACCTCGCGCAGCTCTCGGTCGGCGACGTCGCCGACGCGCCGCCAGGGCGACACGCGGGCGTGCCATAGCGACTCCGCCTTCCACACGTTGCCGATGCCGGCGACGAGCCGCTGGTCGGTCAGTACGTCACCGACCGGGCGGCCCTGGTCGCCCCGGCGGAAGTTGCCGAGCATCCGGTCGAGGTCGGGCTCCGCGGCGAGGATGTCCGGCCCCAGGCGCTGGACGGCTCGCGTGTTGAGCTCGAGCACACGGCCGCCGTAGAGGAGCGCCTGGGCGCGCTCGCCGCGCAGGACGAGCCAGGGCCGCCCGAGCACCGGCTCGCCGGCGGCGCGGACACGCCAGCTCCCCGACATGCGCAGGTGGCTGCGCACGGTAACGCCGCCCTCGAAGCGAAGGATGAGGTTCTTGCCGACGGCCTCGACCGCTTCAAGGCGCCGGCCGTCGATCTGCGCGGCGACGCCGGTCGCCCGGCCACGTGCATTCGGCGACTCGGCCGCCACCCGGTCGCCCACGAGCACCTGGAGCCGGCGGGCCGCACGGTGGAGGCTGTCGCCCTCGGGCACCAGCAGGGATTTTGTCACACTTGTGTCCGATGACCGTGACCGCGGCCGGGCTCAACATCGCCGCTCTCGCGCACGCCACGGGCGTCCCCGCACACACGCTCCGCAAGTGGGAGCAGCGGTACGGCGTGCTGTCGCCCGTGCGTACGAGCGGCGGTCAGCGCCGCTACACCGAGGTCGACGTCGCGCGTGTCCACTGGCTGCGCGCGCGCCTCGACGAGGGGTACCGGATCGGCGAGGCGGCGGCGCTGCTGACCGCGCCGGAGAACGCGCCCGCGACCACGCCCGCCGACCTGATCGAGGCGGTGCTGCGATCTGTCTGCGCGTCGGACGTCGAGGCGGCGCAGCGGCTGCTCGACCAGGCGTTCACGCTCTACCCGCTCGAGACGGCAATCGAGGACGTGGCCGTGCCGCTGCTCGTCGAGGTCGGCGAGCGCTGGTCGGCCGGCGAGCTCACCGTCGCGCAGGAGCACCTCGTGACGAGCGCGGTCCGCGCCCGGGCGCTCCGCCGGCTCGCGGACCCGTGGCCGGGCATCCGCGGCCGCGTCGTGCTCGCATGCGCGCCCGGCGAGCGGCATGAGGTCGGCCTGCTCGCCCTGGCCGCGCTGCTCGCGGGGGAGGGCTGGGGCGTCGTCTATCTGGGCGCCGAGACGCCGGTCGACGCGGCGCTGGCGCTCGCGAGCTCGGTCGACGCGGTGGTCGCCTGCTTCAGCGTGACGATGGAGCACAACCGCGACGCGCTCGTCGCCGGCCTGCAGTCGAGCGACCGCGACGGCACCGAGATCGTCGTCGGGGGCCAGGCGGCCGACGCTGACCTCTCAGGCTCCGTCGGCGCCCGCTACGAGCCCTCGGCCCGGGCGGCGTTGCCCGCGCTCGGCCGCCTCGCCCTGTGAGCGCGCGCCTGCGCGCGGCCGCTGCCGGCGCCACGGCGGCGACCGTCTGGGCCGCGCTCGAGCCGCTCGACCGGCGCCTGTTCGGCTGCGACTACTCCGACGTCGCGCTGCTCGGCAAGGCCGTCTCGCGCCGCCACTGGGTCATGCCCGGGCTGGCGGTCCATGCGCTGAACGGCGCCGTGTTCGGCCTCGCCTTCGACTCCGCCCGCCGGCGGATCCCGGTGCCGCCGCGCCGGCTCGCGCTCGTCGCCGCGCTGACCGAGCACGTCACGCTGTACCCGCTCGCCTTCCTCGTCGACCGCTACCACCCGGCGCGCGGCGAGCCGGGCATCCCGCCGCTGCTACGCAACCCGCGCGCATTCGCGCAGGCGACCGTCCGCCACGCCGTCTTCGGCGTCATCCTCGGCCGGCTGGTGGTCTGAGCTCAGCGGAACCCCGCGCGGCCACAGAAGCTGCGGCTGAAGGCCACGCTCGCGCGTCCGCGACCCGGAGGGAGCTCGTCGATCGTGCCGTCTGCCCGTCGGACGTACGCCGGGACGCGGATGCCCGCGGCCGGAACGAGCCGGAAGCACGCGAGCGCCGCCGGCAGCTGAGTCTCGGGATGCATCTCGTGTGCGTGCTCCCAGTAGCCGACGATCTCCTGGGTGGGCACGCGCGGAGCGGTTGCGATCAGCCGGCGGTAGAACGAGCCCGTCTGATGCGCCTGGTCGGTGACGACCGCGTCGGCGTGACTCCACCAGAGCTGAAGCGGCACACCGGATCGAGCGATGGCTCCGAGGCGCGACGCAGGGCTCCGCTCGGCATACGCACGCGGGGCCTCGGCCGGCGACGCGCCGATCTCGGTTCGCGCCAGCGCGGGTAGCCGCTCCTCTCCCGGGGTCGCGGGCCAGGCTCGGTACCGCGCCGGCATGTCGGTGACCGGATCGAACGCGATCACGCCGCTCAGGCGAATATCCCGCTGCGCCATCAGCAAGAGCGCCTCCTGCGCACCCATGCTGCTGCCGATCGCGTACGCGCGACGGTCTAGCGCCAGCCACGGAAACGCCGCCCGCGCGAGCGCCGGCATGCGCGCGAGGTCTGCGATCTGGCCGGCATACCCCCACGAGTACAGCGGCAGCTGCCGGCCCTCCCCGTCGGGAGATACGAGCGCGAAAGGACCGTCGGCCGGGGTGTCCCCCCAGAACCGCAGGTTGTAGGCGCCGTCGACCCCGCGCCCGTGCGGCGAGATCACCAGCGGGATCGCTGGGTGCCGATCGGCCCCGTACCAGGCCGGAAGCACGAGGTATGCCGTCCTCGTGGCACCGTCGTGCGCGCGATACGTGAAGGTCAAGGTCTGGACGCGTGACCCGGAGCCTGCCGGCGACGCGGCGAGGAAGGCCGCCGCGCCGCAGGCGAGTGCCGCGCCGATGGCGCGGACGGTGCTCACGGCGCGTCGCCCACGATCGCCCGCTACGGGCGCAGGACGGCGCGCCGAGGCCCGGCGAGGAAGCCGGCCTCGACGAGCAGGGGGAGCACGTCGCTCTCGGTCATGGCGACCCCGTCGAAGCGTTCGACGGCGAGCCGCTTGCCGCGGCCGCGCTTGACGTGCTCGACGAGCGCGGCGAGCGCGTCCCGGAGCCAGTCGTCCTCCGGCTCGCGGAGCGGGACGAGCGTCTTGCCGCCGCGCTCGACGAAGAGCGCGGCCTCGCCGTTCAGGAGCACGACCTGGGCGCCCGCGACACGGGATGCGCGGCCGCCGGCGCGCTTCGGCCATGGCAGCACCGCGCCGTACGGCTGCGCCGGGTCGGCGGCCGCGAGCACGAGCGCCTCCACCTCGTCCTCGGGCGCGTTGCGCAGCTCGCGGAGCCGCTCGACCGCGCCGCCGAGCGCAAACTGCGCGCCGCCGAGGCCCTCGACGAAGTACCCGCGGCGGCAGAGGCCGAGCGTCTCCAGCGCCTTCAGCTCGCCGTACACGGCGCCGTAGCCGCCGGGGATGCCCTCGGCGCGCACGCCGTCACGCGTGACGATGCCCTGCCGCTCGAGCAGCAGCTCGGCGAGCGCCCGCCGGTCGGGCCGGCCGGCGAACAGCCGGTCGGTCGGCGACCAGCGCCCCTGCGTGGCGGTCGGGCCGGTGGCCCGCCGGCGCGAGAAGCGCCGCTGGCGACGGGCGGCACTCGGCACGCCGTAGCGGCGTCCCGCGCGCAGCGGCGTCCACGCGTCGTTCGTCACCTCGCCCGCCCAGACGAGATCCCAGAGCGCGGGTAGCACCTCCTCCGCCTCGAGGCCCGTGGCAGCGACGAGGTCGAGCCAGAACTCCGCGCTGCGTCCGAGCGCGCGGCGGATGGCCGCGTGCACCGGCCCCTCGGGCCGCTCTGCGCCTGCAGGCCGCCCGAGCACGGGCGCGTCCTCTCGGAAGTAGACGGCGACTCGATCCAGGCCCGCCCCGACCCAGACGAGCTCGCCGGAGGCGCACAGCTGGTCGAGCTGCAGGGGCGAGTAGTTGGGCACGCGGCGCGGGAGCACCTCGGTCTCCCACAGCGCCACGGGCAGGGGCAGTCCCTGCAGCGGGACGAGCGCCTCGCGCAGGGACGCGCGCCGGTCGATGCCGTGCCAGCTCGGCAGGAAGCGCCCGAGCGCGGCCTGCTCCGCCGGCTCGACCTCGCGACGGAGTGCGGCCAGGGACGCGCGGCGCAGCCGGCGCAGGACGTCGGGATCGCACCACTCGCGCTCCGTCCCGCCCGGGCGGAGCTCGCCGCGCACGAGCTTCTCCTCGCGCTCGAGCACGTGCAGCTCCGGCTCGACCTGCTCGGCCGTGACGCCGAAGCGCGCGGCGGCCTCGGAGGTCGTGAACGGGCCGCGCCCGCGCGCGAAGCGGGCGACCAGCGTGCGTAACGGCTCCTCGCCTGGCTCCAGGAACGCGTCGGGCAGGCCGCCCGGCGGCATGGCGCCGACGGCGTCGCGGTAACGGCCGGCGTCCTCGACGGCGGCGAGGGCGTCGCGGCCGCCGATCCGCACCGAGATCGCCCGCCGCTCGCGGCGCAGCGTCTGGGCGAAGCCCGGGTCGTACTCGCCCTCGAACAGGTGGCCGCGGAGGAGCAGCAGGTCGTGGAGGCCGTCGGCGTTCTTCGGCGCGCCGCGCAGTTGCGCCTCGACCTCCTCGATCGCGCCCGGGTCGAGCAGGTCGCGCAGCTCCTCCTGGCCGAGCAGCTCACGCAGCAGGTCGCGGTCGAGCGACAGCGCCTGCGCACGGCGCTCCGCCGCCGGCGTGTCGTCCTCGTACATGTACGTCGCGATGTAGTCGAAGAGCAGCGAGGCCGCATAGGGGGATGCCGACTGGGTCTCGATCTCGACGAGATCGAGCTCCCGCGTGCGGATGCCCTGCAGGAGCACGCGCAGCGCGGGCAGGTCGAAGACGTCCTGCAGACACTCGCGGTAGGTCTCGAGGATGACCGGGAACGAGCCGTACTTGCGCGCGACCTGGAGCAGGCTCTGCGCCTTCAGCCGCTGCTGCCATAGCGGCGTGCGCTGGCCGGGCCGCCGGCGCGGGATCAGGAGCGCACGGGACGCGTTCTCGCGGAAGCGCGCGCCGAAGAGGGCGGTCTGCCCCACCTCGCCCACCACGAGATCCTCGAGCTGGTCGGGGTCGATGAGCAGGTCGTCGACGGGGGGCGGCTGGTCGGCGTCCGGGAAGTGGAGCGCGATGCCGTCGTCCGACCAGATCGACTGCGCGTCCATGCCGACGCCGTCGCGGAGCCGGGCGGTGACTGCCATCGCCCACGGCGCGTGCACACGGGCGCCGAAGGGCGTGAGCACGCACACGCGCCAGTCGCCGATCTCGTCGCGGAACTTCTCGATCACGACCGTGCGGTCGGAGGGCACGGCGCCGGTCGCGCCTTCCTGCTCGCGCAAGAAGGTCAAGAGGTTCTTGCCCGCCCGTTCGTCGAGCCGGTGCTCGCGCTGAAGCCGCTCTAACGCCCTTTCGTCAGAAAGAGCGACGAGCTCCCGCGAGGTCTTGCCGATGGCGGCGCCGAGCTCGTACGGCCGGCCGACGCCCTCGCCCTTCCAGAACGGAACGGCGCCCGGGACGCCGGGCGCAGGCGTGACGAGCACGCGGTCGCGCGTGATCTCCTCGATGCGCCAGGTCGAGGCGCCGAGCAGGAACGTCTGGCCCGCGCGCGCCTCGTAGACCATCTCCTCGTCGAGCTCCCCGACGCGGCCGCCGCCCTCGACGAGGTAGACGCCGAAGAGGCCGCGGTCGGGGATCGTGCCGGCGTTCGTGACCGCAAGCCTGCGGGCGCCCGAGCGGCCGCGGATCGTGCCGCCCGTGCGGTCCCAGACGATGCGCGGCCGGAGCTCGGCGAACTCGTCCGACGGGTAGCGGCCGGCGAGCATGTCGAGCACGTTCTCGAGCTGCGCGCGTGAAAGATCGTGGAACGGGTACGCGCGGCGGACGAGCTCGTGCAGCTCGTCGACCGAGATCTCGTCGTCGGCGCAGATGGCGACAACCTGCTGCGCGAGCACGTCCAGCGGGTTGCGGGGGATGACCGTCTCCTCGATCGCGCCGTCGAGCATGCGCCGGGCCACGACCGCCGACTCGAGCAGGTCGGCACGGTACTTCGGGAAGATGCGCCCGCGCGAGACAGCGTCGAGCTCGTGGCCGGCGCGGCCGACGCGCTGGAGGCCGCGAGCGACCGACTTCGGGCTCTCGACCTGGACGACGAGGTCGACGGCGCCCATGTCGATGCCGAGCTCGAGCGACGAGGTGGCGACGAGGCACGGGATCGCGCCCCGCTTCAGCAGCTCCTCGATCTCCAGGCGCTGCTCGCGGGCGATCGAGCCGTGGTGCGCACGCGCGATCTCCTCCTCGGCCAGCTCGTTCAGCCGGAGCGCCAGGCGCTCGGCGAGGCGGCGGTTGTTGACGAAGACGATGGTCGAGCGGTGCTCGCGCACCAGCTCGAGCAGGGCCGGGTAGATCGAGGGCCAGATCGACTGGCTGTTGCGCTCGGTACCGGCGTCCATCTCCTGCCCGTCGGCGGGGACCGGGTACGAGAGCGGCGTGTTCGACGGTAGCTCGCGCATGTCTTCGACGGGCATGACCACCTGGAGGTCGAGCTCCTTGGCGCGGCCGGCGTCGACGAGCTCGATCGGGCGGCCACCGGACACGAAGCGGCCGATCTCCTCGAGTGGCCGCTGTGTCGCCGAGAGGCCGACGCGCTGGAACGGCTCCTCGACCAGCCGCTCGAGCCGCTCGACGGTGAGGGCGAGATGGGCGCCGCGCTTCGTGCCGGCGACCGCGTGCACCTCGTCGAGAATCAGCGTGCGCACGCCCGTGAGCGCCTCGCGCGCCTGCGAGGTGAGCATCAGGAAGAGCGACTCTGGCGTCGTGATGAGGATGTCGGGCGGGTGGCGCAGCATCTGCTGGCGCTCACGCTGCGGGGTGTCGCCGGTGCGGACGGCGACCTGGAGCTCGCTCTGCAGCCCGGCCAGCGGCCCGCGCAGGTTCCGCTCGACGTCGTAGTTGAGCGCCTTGAGCGGCGAGACGTAGAGCAGGCGGATGCCCTCCCCAGGCTGGGCGTCGAGCCGGTCGAGCCCGTACAGAAAGGCGGCGAGGGTCTTGCCCGACCCGGTGGGCGCCTGGATCAGGGTGTGTGCGCCGGTCGCGATGACCGGCCAGCCGCGCTCCTGGGCGGGCGTGGGCGCGTCGAAGGCGCGGGCGAACCAGTCCCGCGTGCGCTCCGTGAAGACGGACAGCGGGTCCACACGACCAGGGTAGTCGCCCCGGCGCATACGAACAAGTGTTCGTGAGGAGGGCCTGGTGGAGTGCCCTCGTCGCAGCCCGCCACGGCGACACTTGTGTTACTCCACCAGGCCCTCCTCAAACGCGTATGGAGAGGTCGCCCGCGACGATGCGGGCGTCGTGCGTGCCGTTGCGCGCCCACGTCTCGATGGCGGCGATGTCGCGTTCCACGTCTGCCCGCTTCCGCCCTGCCGCGGAGAGGCGGAGGATCCACCGCGACGGACCGAGCTGGATCAGGTGCGCGTAGCGCCGGACGAGCGCGAGCGCCTCGAGGGCGTCCCAGCGGCTCCTGAGCTCGACGTCCGCGACGTGCCGGCGCTCACGGACGGCGGCCCGGGCGAGGGCACGCGCCTCGGGGGTCGATGTCGCGCGCACGAAGGCCAGGGTACGCACGGGGCGGTGTCCGTTCTGTGAGCGTTTGGTTGAAATTCCTCAGAGGCGCAGGGCCGCCCGGAGCGCCTCCGCGTCCGCACGAAGCTCCGCCTCGGGCAGCGGCGCGGCGTCGTCCTCGGGAAACGGGAACGGCCAGCCTGGGCGCGGGTCGTCGGCGTAGCGCGGGATCACGTGCGCGTGCAGGTGCGGGAGCGAGTTGCCGAGGATGTCGTAGTTCATCTTCACGGCGCCCAGCTGGGCCTGGAGCACCCGGCCGACGTGCAGCAGCTCGCGCCAGTACGCCGCCGCATCGCGCTCGCCCAGGTCAGCCGGCTCGGCGACGTGCCGCCCACGCCAGACCACGATGGTGTAGCCGCGCTGGACGCCGGCACGCTGCAGGTACGCGTCCGTTACCTCGCCCGCGAAGATCCGGATGCCGTAGGGCAACTCGTCCGGCCGGCCCTGCTCGCACATCGGGCAGCCCTCGCCGCCGAGCAGCGCGTAGAAGCTGTCGGGCCACTCCACCAGGCGACGGTATCGTCCGCGCCGTGCCGGAGACGCCCGACGCGCTCCACGCCCGCGTCGCGGCCTCCCTGCGGATGCCGCCGGTCGAGGAGTGGGACAGCTTCCCTTTCGACGGCCAGATGCGGCCGCGCGCCCTGCGCGTGCCGGAGGACGAGCCGCCGCGTCACGGCGAGGGCGGCGTCGACTGCGGCCGGTGCAGGGCTGAAGACGGCGGCTACTTCTGGACAAGCGAGCGCTGGCGTGCGCGCGCGCTCGGCCCGACGGGTCTTCCGGTCGTCGTCATGCTCGAGCCGCGCGCCCACTACGCGGAGCCGGGCGACCTCCCGGACGACCTGGCCGCTGAGCTCGGCGTCCTGCTCACGCGCATCGAGCGGGCCGTCCGTGCGGTGCCGCACGTCGGGCGCGTGCACGTCTGCCGCTGGGGCGACGGCGGCGAGCACCTGCACTGGTGGTTCATGGCGCGGCCCGCCCGCTTTCCGCAGCTGATCGGCAGCTTCGCCGCGATCTGGGACGACATCCTCGAGCCGCTGCCCGAGGACGTCTGGCGCGAGAACATCGCGATCGTCGCGCGCGAGCTCCCCTAGACCGGGAGAGGCGTAGGCTCGCGGCGTGGCGACGAGCGACTACACGGCCGAGAGCCGCGAGCGTTGGCAGCGCATGGCCCCCGGCTGGGAGCGCCAGAACGACAGGCAGTGGGCGACGAGCGAGGTCGTCAGCCGCGACCTCGTCGACCGCCTCGCCCCCGAGCCGGGCGACGTGGTGCTCGAGCTCGCTGGCGGGATCGGCCAGACCAGCCTGCTGCTCGCTTCACGCGGCGCCCGCGTCATCTCGACGGACTTCGCGCCGGCGATGGTGGAGGCGGCCCGGCGCCTGGCCGAGCGGTCCGGCGCGGAGGGGGTCGAGCACCGCGTCATCGACGCCGAGAACATCGACCTCCCCGACGCGAGCGTCGACGGGGTCGTCTGCCGCTGGGGCCTCATGCTCTTCGGCGACCCGCGGCGTGCGCTGGCGGAGATCCGCCGCGCGCTCCGGCCCGGAGGGCGCTTTGCCTGTTCGGTGTGGGCGACCCCGGACGCGAACCCCTGGGCGAGCGTGGCCGGGCGGGCCCTGGTCGAGGCCGGCGTGATGCCGCCGCCCGAGCCCGGCGAGCCGGGCATGTTCATCTTCGGCGCACCGGGCCAGCTGGCGCAGCTGCTCGAGCGCGCGGGCTTCAGCCCCGTCGACGCCGGCGAGATCGCCATCGAGTTCCGCTACGCGGACTTCGACGACTACTGGTCGATCCTGCTCGACCTCGGCGGCGCCGTCGCGCGCGCGCTCGGCGAGATGCCGCCGGACGAGGCGGAGCGCGTGACGCGCGAGATCGAGCGGCGCGTCGAGCCGTTCCGTACCGCGGACGGGCTCGTCTTCCCGGGCCGGTGCGTGAACGCCGTGGGCACGCGAGTAGGATCCGGCTGATGGCCGCGACGACGGTCGACGCGCTCTATTTCACCGGCGATCCCGCGGCCGACGCATTCCTCGGCCGTGAGCCGCTCGCGCTGCTGATCGGGTTCGCGCTGGACCAGCAGGTGACCGTGCAAAAGGCGTTCTCCGCGCCGCTCGAGCTGAGCAAGCGGATCGGCGGCTTCGACGCGGGCCGCATCGCCGGCATGGAGCCGGCGGTGCTCGAGGAGGCGTTCCGCGCGAAGCCGGCGCTGCACCGCTACCCCGGGGTGATGGCGAAGCGCATCCAGGAGCTGGCGCGCGTGATCGAGTCGGAGTACGGCGGCCACGCCGAGCGCGTCTGGACGGAGGCGGCCGACGGCGCAGACCTGCGCCGCCGCCTCGAGGGCCTCCCGGGGTTCGGCGACATGAAGGTGCGCTCGATCACAGCCGTGCTCGCAAAGCGCTTCGGCGACGAGAACGCCCAGGACATCGCCCCGGACCACCCGACCCTTGGCGACGTTGACTCGCCCGAGGCGCTGGAGGAGTACCAGGCGAAGAAGCGCGCCTACAAGGCCGCGCAGCGCGCCGGCCAGAAGGCCTCGTGGGACAGTCCCCGTTAGGGGACTGTGCCGTCACGCCCTCGGAACCGAAACCTCCAGGATGCGCGCTTCCGCCCTAGCGGCGCTCGTAGCGGTGCTCGCGCTCGCCGCCGCCGCGAGCGCGCAGCGCCTCCCCTCCGCCCCGCGCTGCCAGATCTTCCCGGCCTCCAACCCGTGGAACCAGCGCGTCGACAAGCTCCCGGTCGCGCCCAACTCGGACGCGATCATCTCCTCGATCGGCCGCGACCGCGGACTGCACGCCGACTTCGGCTCGGGCCTCTGGGACGGCGGCCCGATCGGCATCCCGATCACCGTGGTCGGCGCGGGCCAGAAGGAGAGTCGCGTCGCCTTCGACTACGCCGGCGAGAGCAACAAGGGGCCGTACCCGATCCCGAGGAACGTCGCCATCGAGGGCGGGCGCCAGTCGGACGGCGACCGGCATGCGATCATCGTCGACCGCTCCAGCTGCAAGCTCTACGAGCTGTACGCGCTCTACCCACAGGGCAGCGGCTGGAGGGCCGGCTCCGGGGCGATCTGGAGCCTCAACTCGAACCGCCTGCGCCCCGCTGGCTGGACGTCCGCGGACGCCGCCGGCCTGCCGATCTTCCCCGGGCTCGCGCGCTTCTCCGACGTCAAGCGCGGCACGATCGACCACGCGCTCCGCTTCACGGTCTCGCGCACGCGCAAGGCCTTCGTCTACCCGGCGCGGCATTACGCGAGCGACCTGACCGACCCGTCGCTGCCGCCGATGGGATTGCGCGTCCGCCTGAAGGCGAGCTTCGACACGCGCCCGTTCCCGCCCCAGGCCCGCGTCGTGCTGGAGGCGCTGAAGCGCTACGGGATGATCGTCGCCGACAACGGGTCGGACTGGTACATCTCGGGCGCGCCAGACCCGCGCTGGTCGAACGACCAGCTGCACACGCTCGGCCGGGTCACCGGCAACAACTTCGAGGTGGTCGACACCTCGTCGCTACACCCCTAGGTCGCGCAGCGCCTGCCGCGCCGCCAGGTGCCCGCACATGCCGTGGACGCCCCCGCCGGGCGGCGTCGACGCCGAGCAGAGGTACAGGCCCGGCCGGCCGGTGCGGTACGGGACGAGCTGCGGCGCAGGCCGGAAGAACGACTGCGCGAGCGTCATCGCACCGCCGTTGATCTCGCCGCCGACCAGGTTGCGATTGTGCCTCTCGAGCGCCGCGGGGCCCATCGCGTTGCGCTCCAGGATCAGGTCACGGAACCCGGGCGCAAAGCGCTCGACCTGCTCTTCGACCGCTTCGGTCGCGTCGCCGTGCCAGCCGTTCGGGACGTGGCAGTACGCCCAGGCGGTGTGCTTGTCGGCCGGGGCGCGCGTCTCGTCCCAGAGCGACTGCTGCGCGAGCAGCACGTACGGACGCTCCGGCGCCCGGCCGGCCCACGGCGCGCGCTCGGACGCAGCTAGCTCCGCGAGCGTCCCGCCCAGGTGCACCGTCGCGGCACGGCGGCAGGCCTCGGCCGCCCAGGGGATCGGGCCGTCCAGCGCCCAGTCGAGCTTGAACGCGCCCGGCCCGTAGCGGTAGCGGCGCAGCGCCGCCGCGTACCCGCGCGGCAGCTCCGCGATCCGCAGCAGCTCGCGCGGCGAGACGTCCGCCAGCACGATCCGTGCATGCGGGACCGCGTTAACGGGCGAGCCGAGGTGGATCTCGCCGCCCAGGTCGTGCAGCCGCACGGTGAGCGCCTTCGCGACCTGTTGCGCTCCGCCGCGCGGGAACGGCCAGCCGTAGACGTGGCCGAGCGCGAGGAGCGTCAGTCCGACGGCGCCGCTCGGCCGGCGCTCCAGCGGCAGCATCGAGTGCGCCGCGTTGCCGCCCAGAAAGGCCTTCGCCCGTTCGTCCACGAAGACCCGCTCGGCCAGCCCGGTCGCGCTCGCGAGCGCGTCGCGAGCAGCGCCCAGCGCTCCGGGCACGCCGAGCCCGCCGATGAGCCGGAGCCCCGCCCGCGGCGAGGGCGGAACGACCGGGGCGAGCAGCACCTGCTCGACCGCCGGCCACGCGCGGACGAGCGGGCCGACGAGCCGCCGGTACGCGTCCTCGTCCGGGCCGAGCTGCGCCGCGGTGTCGTGAGCGCGCCGCTCGAGTGTCACCGCCGTTCCGTCGTCGAACGGGTGCGCGAGCGGCGAGGGTGCCTCGAGCCACTCGACGTCGAGCCCGAGCCCGCGAAAAAACGGCGAGCCGACGGCCAAGGGGTAGATCGCCGAGCAGACGTCGTGCATGAAGCCCGGCAGCGTCAGCTCGGCCGAGCGCACGCCACCGCCGACCGCTTCCGCGGCCTCGTGCACCTCGACCGAGATTCCCGCCTGCGCGAGCGTGATCGCCGCGGCGAGGCCGTTCGGGCCGGAGCCGACGACGACGGCGTCGGTCAGGCGGCGCCGGCGAGCAGGAACGCGCGGTTCTCGCGCAGCATCTCGCGCGCGATCACGATCCGCTGGATTTCGTTCGTGCCCTCGTAGATCTGCGTGATCTTGGCGTCGCGCATCATGCGTTCGACGGGGTACTCCTGCATGTACCCGTAGCCGCCGAGGATCTGGACGGCCTGGGTGGTTACGTCCATGGCGACGTCGGTGCAGTAGAGCTTCGCCATCGCCGAGTACTTCGTCAGCTCGGGGGCGTCCTCGTCGATCAGCTGGCCGATCTTGTACAGCAGCCCGCGCGCGGCCTCGCACTTGGTCTCCATGTCGGCGAGGTACCCCGAGATGAGCTGGTGGTTCGCGATCGGCCGCCCCATCGTCTCGCGCGAGCGCGCGTACTCCAGCGCGTAGTCGGTCGCGCCCTGGGCGATGCCGAGCCCCTGGGCGCCGATCCCGGGCCGGGAGCGGTCGAGAATGCGCATCGCGATCCGGAAGCCTTCGCCCTCCTCGCCGAGCAGGTTGTCGGCCGGGACGCGGCACTCGTCGAAGAACAGCTCGCCGGTGGTCGAGCCCTTGATGCCCATCTTCGGCTCGATGCGGCCGACCGAGAACCCGGGCGACGAGCCCGCCTCGACGACGAACGCGGAGATGCCGTCGTGACCGGCGCCCGGGTCGGTCTTCGCGAAGACGACGTAGACCGACGCGACGCCGGCGTTGGTGATGAAGCGCTTGGAGCCGTTGATGACGTACTCGTCGCCCTCCCGCCGCGCCTCGGAGCGCATCGCCGCGGAGTCGGAGCCCGAGCCCGGCTCGGTCAGCGCGTACGCGGCGAGCCATTCGCCCGAGGCGAGCCGCGGCAGGAAGCGGTCCTTCTGCTCATCCGTGCCGGCGAGCTTGATGCCGAGCGAGCCGAGCTCCTGCACGGCGATGATCAGCCCGCTCGTCGCGCACACCTTGGAGACCTCCTCGATCGCGACGAGCGTCATGAGCGAGCTCGCGCCAAGGCCGCCGTACTCCTCGTCGAAGAGGATCCCGAAGATCTCGTGCTCCCGGTAGAGCGCCACGACGTCCCAGGGGAACTCGGCCGTCTTGTCGATCTCCGCGGCCCGCGGCGCGATGCGCTCGCGCGCGAGCTCGCGGATCAGCTCGCGGATCTCGCGCTGCTCGTCGGTGAGCGGATCGAGAGGCACGACCGGAGTGTATTCCCGGACGTTTCGGAGCCTGCGATGCGCGGAACGCGAAACCGAAACCACGAGGAGGTTCGACATGAAGCTTCGTTTCTGGCGACCGTCGCGCACGGAGCAGGCCGAGTCGCTCGCGTCGCGCGCCTGGAACTGGAAAACGGCGGTCGCGGTCGGCGTCGACGGCGCGCTCGGCGGGCTCGCCTACGGCGGGCTGCGCGCCGTGCGGAGGTCGCACCCGCAGGCCTCATAGCGTGTTTGTGCCGCATATGGCGGGGGTATCCAGCGCTGCGAAAGGAGGAACACCAATCACATGGGCATAGGAGTAAGTCTGATTCTCATCGCAGCCGGCGCGATCCTCGTCTGGGCGGTCGACGTGACCGTCTCGGGCGTGAGCCTCGTTGCCGTCGGCTGGATCCTGCTTATCGTCGGCATCATCGGCCTCGTACTCTCGATGATCTTCTGGTCGAGCTGGGGCGGCTTCCACTCCTCGCAGCGCGAGGAAGTGGTCGTCGACCGACGCTAGAACGCGGAAACGCGTGGGGCGCTCCTGGCGCGCCCCACGCGGGCCGCGTTCAATCCGCGGTGATGACGACCGAGGGGGCCGACCGCGTCGACGGCCCGTGGTGCACAGCCTCGATGTTGTTCCCGTCCGGGTCGAGCGCGTAGGCGGCGTAGTAGCCCGGGTGGTAGTGCCGCTCGCCCGGCGCGCCGTTGTCGCGGCCGCCGGCGGACAGCACGGCCGCGTGGAAGCGGTCGACCGTCTCGCGGTCGGGCGTCTGGAAGGCCAGGTGCAGGCCGCTGGTCGGCGTCCCGTCGTCGGAGACATAGAACTCATCGGCCCAGAACGCCCCCTCGCGCTCACCGCCGAGTTCCCGGCCGAGCGCCTCGAGCGCCACCGCATAGAACCGCTTCGACGCCTCGAGGTCGCGCACGCGCACGTGCACGTGGTCGATGAGGCGGCCGGCGTGATACTCGGGCATCCCGCGAGCTTAGTCCGGGACTCCACCGATGGGGCCGCCAGGCGCTCCGGGCTACGGTGGCGGCATGGAGACCATGATCGGAATCGCCGCGCTGCTCGTCGGCATCGGCGTGCTCTGGGTCAGCTTCGCATACGGCGTGTACCTCTTCACCCGCACGGGACGCGAGGGGATCCGGATCGCGCAGGAGGAGCGCAAGCTCCACCCGCAGACCTAGGCCGTGTGAATGACCGCCTCGATGTTGTTGCCGTCGGGGTCGAGCACGAACGCCGCGTAGTAGTTCTCGTGGTAGTCCTCGCGGACGCCCGGCGGGCCGTTGTCGCGACCCCCGGCCCCTACCCCCGCGGCGTGGAAGGCGTCCACCTCGGCACGGCTCCGCGCCGGGAATGCGACGTGCGTACCGCGCGACTGCTCGCCGCGCTGGACGATCCAGAACCATGGCCGGCCGTCACGGTCGTACGCACGCATGCCCTCGAACTCCATCCCGCCGAGAAGCCGAGCGCGCCGAGCGCCGCCTCGTAGAACGCCGCGCTCGCCTCGAAGTCGGAGACGTTGAGGATGACGTGGTCGATCACGAGCTCAGAAGATCAGGTAGAGCACCTCGCCGACCATCGCCGGCTTCTCCTGGCCCTTGATCTCGATCTCCGCGGCCAGCCGATAGAGGATCCCGTCCCCGCGCGGCTCGCTCGATACCACCCTCGCCTTCAGCCGCACTTCGGAGTTGACCGGCACCGGTGAGGTAAAGCGCACCTTCTCCACGCCGTAGTTCAAGCCCATGGCGGCGTCGGTGACGTTCATCATTCCGTACAGCAGACCGGGGATCAAAGACAGGGATAGGTACCCGTGCCCGATCGTCATCCCGAACGGGCCCTCGGCTGCTCGCTCCTGGTCGACGTGAATCCAGTTGTGGTCGTTGGTTGCCTCGGCGAAGGCGTCGATCGCCTTCTGCTCGATCCGCACCCAGTCGCTCGCGCCGAGGTCGAGATCGCGGGCATCCCGCAGCTGCTGCTTCGTCAGCGTCGGCATCAGCGCGCCCGCAGCGACTGCCCGCCGGCCTTCTGCATCATCGCCATCATGCCCGCCGGCGCCGCCCCCTCCGGGAAGCGCTCCCGCAGCCGGGCGAGCAGCTCGTCGGCGTCCCACTTCGCGTCGGACGCGAAGAGCTCGCCGGCCTCCCACGGGACGAGCACGTTGACGGAGCCGCCCCAGACGAAGAAGACCTGGCCCGTGATGTCCTGCGCCTCGTCCGCGCACAGCGCGACCACGAGCGGCGACATGTTCCCCGGGTCGAGCGGGTCGAAGCCGTCTTCCGGCGCCTCGAGGCCGCCGAACGTCATCTCGGTCATCCGCGTGCGCGCGTTCGGGGCCAGGCAGTTGACGGTCACGCCATAGCGGCCGAGCTCCTGGGCACCGATGACGGTGAGCGCGGCGATGCCCGCCTTCGCGGCGCCGTAGTTGGCCTGGCCGACGTTGCCGAAGACGCCCGACGGGCTCGACGTGTTGATCACGCGGCCGCGCACCTCGTCGCCGCCTTTCGAGCGCTCGCGCCAATAGGCCGCCGCATGCCGGAGCGGCGCGAAATGGCCCTTGAGGTGGACCGAGATGACCGCGTCCCACTCGTCCTCGCTCATGTTCACGAGCATGCGGTCGCGCAGGATCCCGGCGTTGTTGATCAGGATGTCGAGCCGCCCGTAGCGCTCGACGGCGCGCTCGATCATGTGCTCGGCCGCGGCGAAGTCCGAGACGTCGTCGTAGTTCGCGACCGCCTTGCCGCCGGCGGCGACGATCTCGTTGACGACCGTCTGCGCCGGCGTCGCGTCCGAGCCCTCGCCGGCGACCGAGCCGCCGAGGTCGTTGACGACGACGCTTGCTCCGGCCGCGGCGAGCGCGAGCGCGTGCTCGCGGCCGATCCCGCGCCCGGCGCCGGTGACGATCGCGACCTTGCCTTCGAGGTTCGGCATGGCCGTTCTCTACCACAGCCGGTCGCCGCGCACCACGCGGTCCGCGTGCTCGGCCGGCCGCTCACGCGCTACGTACGCGTCCTCGGCGGCCATCCATTCCTCCCAGCGCTCGCGCGTGTCCTGCCCGCCGCGGGCGAGTCCGCGCTCGAGGCGGAGCCCGCGCGGCGTCTCGACCCAGATCGCATATGCGAGGTAGGGGCGGAACGCCTCGCGCGAGGCCGTCACGCCCTCGAGGACGACGAACGGCGCAGGCTCGACGACGATCTCGGCGCGCGGCAGTCCGCCCAGCTCGTCGGCGTGAAGCGCGCCGCCTGCCCGACGGCGAGCGGCTCGAGCACCTGCTCGAGCAGCACCGGCCACCAGTCGACGGGGTCGTCCCAGCTCGCGAAGTCGTCGGTGTGCACGACCGGCGCGTCGAGGTCCGCGGCGAGCCGCTCGGCGAGCGTCGTCTTGCCCGCGCCGCCGAGGCCGTCCACCGCGACGATGCGCGTCGCGAACGGCGCGGGCGACGAGCGAATCGCCTCGACGAGCTCGTGCATCGCCATAGGATCGCGTCGTGGCATTCGAAGGCAGCCGGGTGGCGAACGCGATCTACGTCTCGGGAGCCGCCGAGTGGCCGATCGCGCACACGGACTGGGAGGAGCGGGCGCGGGCGGCGCTCGAGCCGGGCCCGTTCGACTACATCGCCGGCGGCGCAGGCGATGAGGCGACGATGCGCGCGAACCTGGAGGCGTTCGAGCGCCGTCGCCTCCGGCCGCGCATGCTGCGCGGCAACACCGAGCGCGACCTCTCGGTCGAGGTGCTCGGCACCCGCTCCCCCGCCCCCTTCTTCCTCGCGCCGATCGGCGTGCTCTCGATCGCGCACGACGAGGGCGAGGTCGCCGTCGCGCGCGCGGCTGCCGCCACCGGCGTCCCGCTGATCCTCTCGAGCGCCGCCTCGCACTCGATCGAAGAGATCGCCGAAGCGATGGGCGACGCGCCGCGCTGGTTCCAGCTCTACTGGGCCAATGACCGCGAGATCTGTGAGAGCTTCGTCCGGCGCGCCGAGGCGAACGGCTACGGCGCCATCGTGGTCACGCTCGACACGCTCATCCTGGGCTGGCGGCCGCGCGACCTGCGCCGCGCCTATCTCCCGTTCATCAGCGGGCAGGGCTGCGCGCAGTTCTTCTCCGACCCCGTCTTCCGCAGCCGGCTCGACGCGCCGCCCGAGGAGGATGTGCCCACCGCGGCGATCCGCATGCTCGGCACGTTCCCGAACCTCGCGCTCACCTGGGACGACCTGGGCTGGCTGCGCGACCGGACCTCGCTGCCCATCCTCGTCAAGGGCGTGCTGACCGGCGACGACGCCGTACGGGCGCGCGAGGCCGGCCTCGACGGCGTCATCGTCTCGAACCACGGTGGCCGCCAGGTCGACGGCGCCGTCGCAGCGCTCGACGCGCTCGTCGAGGTGCGGGCGGCGCTCGGCGACGACGCGACCGTCCTGATGGACAGCGGTATCCGCACCGGCGCCGACGTGCTCAAGGCGCTGGCGCTCGGCGCCGACGCGGTGCTGCTCGGGCGTCCCTATGCCTACGCGCTCGCGGTCGGCGGGGAGCCCGGGGTCGAGGCGGCGATCACGCAGTTGCTGGCGGAGACGGACGTGACTCTCGCGCTGATGGGCGGCACCGCCGCCCGCGACCTCGACGCCACGTGGATCGCGGCGTCGTCCTGACCGAGCCCGGCCGCTTCGCGGTCGAGGAGCTCGAGCTGGGCGAGCCGGGCGCGGACGAGGTGCTCGTCCGCATCGAGTCGAGCGGCGTCTGCCACACCGACCTGCACGTCGTCGAGACCGGCTGGGCCCACCGGTTCCCGGTCGTGCTCGGGCACGAGGGCGCGGGCGTCGTCGAGGCGGTCGGGCCGGGCGTCGAGCACGTCGAGCCGGGCGACCGGGTCATCCTCGGGTGGCGCTCGCCCTGCGGGCGCTGCGCCTGGTGCGAGCGCGGTGCGACGCACCTGTGCCGGACGCCGGTCACTGCGAAGACGCGGCCCCGTATCGCAGGGGGCACCGAGGTGGGAGGTGTGCTGCGCCTGGGCACCCTGGCCACGCGGATGTTCGCCCACGGCGCCGCGGCGGTGCCGCTCGACGTGGGCGTTCCGTTCGAGCAGGGCTGCCTGATCGGCTGCGCGGTGGCGACGGGCGTCTGCTCGGTGCTGAAGACCGCGCAGGTCTGGGAGGGCGCGCGGGTCGGAGTGATCGGCTGCGGCGCGGTTGGCCTGGCCGTGATCCAGGGCGCGCGGATCGCCGGCGCCGCGGAGGTCTACGCCATCGATGTGGACGAGCGGAAGCTCGAGACGGCGAAGCGCTTCGGCGCGACGGACACCGGCGAAGGCTCCCGGCTCGACTTTGTCTTCGATGTCGTCGTGCGGCCGGAGACGATGGCGCAGGCGTTCGCAATGCTGGGGCACGCCGGGACAATCGTCCACGTGGGGCTCGCCCAGCCGGGCACTGTCGCCACCTTCGACCTCGAGAAGCTGTTCGACCGGCGCACCCGCATCCTGGTCTCGCACGGCGGCGACCACGTGCCGGCCGACGACTTCCCGCTGCTGGCCGGGTACGCCCGTGACGGGCGGCTCGACCTCGGGGCGATGATCACGAAGCGGATCGGGCTCGACGACGTCCCGCAGGCGTTCGAGGACATGAAGCGCGGCGAGGTCATCCGCTCGGTGGTCGTGCCGTGAAGTTCCCGCCGCCCGTCGCGGAGCTGATCGGCGTCGAGGTCGAGGAGATCGGCGGCGGCGAGTCGGTCATGACCATGGTCGCCGAGGAGCGGCACTCGAACCCCATGGGCACGATCCACGGCGGCATCCTCTGCGACCTCGCCGACGCGGCCATGGGCGTCGCCTTCTTCTCGACACTCGAGCCGGGCGAGTCGTTCACGACGCTCGAGCTGAAGATCAACTACCTGCGCCCGTTCTGGACGGGGAAGCTGATTGCGCGCGGCAAGGTCGTCCAGCGCGGCCAGACGACCGGGATGGCGGAGTGCGACATCTTCGACGAGCAGAAGCGGCTGATCGCCCGCTCGTCGAGCACCTGCCTCGTGCTGCGCGGCGAGAGGGCGGAAGGCCGTTAATCGTCCCGTCCGGCGCCTTGCCACGACAAGCGCGCGTCGGCACCATCGAGTCGTGGACGAAGTCATCTCGCACAGGGACGTGACGACCGTGATGGGCATGCTGGCGAGTATCCGAGGTGAAGCTCATCCGCCAACTGCTCGAGGAGGAAGAGGATGGCGAAGAGACGCCCGATGATGACGGCTGAGGAACGAGCCGAGCTCGACGCCCAGCACGACGCCAACAAGCGGATGGCGCAGGAGCGCATCGCGTACCACACCGCGAAGGCCCGCGAACAGGAAGAGCGCCGCGCCCGTCGGGAACGGCGATGGGCGCCCTTACGCCGGCTCTTCGCCCGCTGACCGCCGCGCGATCTGCCGCGCCGACTCATCGTCGCCCACCTCGAGCAGCCGCGTCACCTGAAGCGTCCGCACGATCCCCTCCACCGCGCGCCGGCCGTCCGCACTGCCGGGCTCCTCGACCGCGCGCTGCAGCTCGTCGATCTCGCCGACGCGCTCATGGACGAGCTCCACGCCGAACCGCCCCACGTCGCGCAGCACCTGCGCGACGAGCACGTTGTGCGTGCCCTCCCAGCTCTCGAAGACGATCGCATCGCGCCAGAGGCGCGGCATCGGCGAGAAGTCCTCGATCGTCCCGTTTCCGCCGAGCGCCTCGATGCCGCGCCGGCACACGGCCGTCGCCGCCAGCGACGTGACCAGCTTGTTCGCGTTCACCAGGATCCGGAACCAGGCGACGTCGTCATCGGAAGCCGTCCCCGCATCGATTCGCTCGACGAGCGCCGTCACCTCGAGCGACGAGGCGAGCGCCGCGGACACCTCTGCCCTCATCACCGCCAGGTTCTCATGCACCAGCGGATGCTCGGCGAGCGGGCGCCCGAACGCCTCCCGGTACCGCGAGAAGCTCTCGGCCACGATGTACGCACGGCGCATGAGCCCGGCCGAGCCGAAGGCGTTCAGCCAGCGCGACGTGTTCAGCACGACGCCGGCCGCGATCCGGAAGCCGTCCTCGAGCGCGCCGATCGGGTACGCGAGCGCGCCGTGGAAGGTGAATTCGCCGGTCGCGAGCGCGCGCGTGCCGACCTTGTCCTTGAGCCGCTCGATCGTGAAGCCGTTCGGCTCGCCGTCGACGAGCCGCGGCACTAGGAAGCAGCCGATCCCGCGCGTGCCCGGCGCCGCGCCGCGCGGCCGCGCGGTCACGACGAACTGGTCGGCGTCGGCGACCGAGCAGAACCACTTCTCGCCGTGCAGGCGCCAGACGTCGCCGTCCGGGACGGCCTCGGTCGTGTTGGCGCCGACGTCGGAGCCGCCCTGGATTTCGGTCAGGAACTGCGAGCCGCGGTGGCAGAGCGCGTAGTCGGGCTCGAGCAACGGCGGCAGGAATCGCTCGCGCAGCTCGTCGGACGCCTCGCGGCGGAGCGCGCGAATCAGTCCGGCGGTGCAGACCACGGGGCAGGCGTGGCCGGCCTCGCCCGCATGCGTGAGCAGGTAGAGCATGGCCGACTGCTCCCACGCTCCCGCGTCGATCACGCCCGACGCCCAGACCGCGCTCCCGGCGCGGTGGTAGGCGGGGTTGAACTCGATCCGCGTGCCGGCGTGGACCTGCGGCCCGTCGACCTCGGCCGCGTAGACCTCGGGGTCGACCTCCTGCACGACCGTCTCGCCGAAGGCGCGGACGCGGTCGAGCGCGGCCGGGTCGAGGCGCGCCGCGAACGGGCTGCCGTCGTCCCAGAAGGTCGCCGGTTGCGCCTCGCGCCAGCGGTCGAGCGCCTCCACACCAGGGAACTCTAGGATTCTGCCGTGGACTTGCGCGACAGCTCGGATGAGGCGGCCTTCCGCGCGGGCGTCCGTTCGTGGCTGGAGGCGAACCTGCCGGCCGGCGACCGGCGCGAGTGGAGCCGCAAGATGTACGACGCCGGCTATGCCGGGCTGACCTGGCCGGAGGAGTACGGCGGGCGCGGCGCGCCGTACCCGCACCAGGCGATCGCGCTCGAGGAGTGGGCACGCGCGGAGGCGCCGCAGCATATGGGCGTGATCGGGCTCGGCATGGCCGGGCCCACGATCATGGCCCACGGCACCGAGGAGCAGAAGCGCCGCTACCTGCCGAAGATCCTGTCGGCCGAGGAGATCTGGTGCCAGGGCTTCTCGGAGCCCGGCGCCGGCTCCGACCTCTCGGGCGTGCGGACGTCGATCGAGGTGCGCGACGACAGCTTCGTGATCAACGGCCAGAAGGTCTGGTCGTCGTTCGCGCACATCGCCGACTTCTGCATCCTCGTAGGCCGCAGCGACCCTGCGTCCGAGCGGCACGCCGGGCTCTCGTACGTGATCGTCGACATGCATGCCCCGGGCGTCGAGGTGCGCCCGCTGAGACAGATCACCGGCGACCCGGAGTTCAACGAGATCTTCTTCTCGGACGTGCAGGTGCCGCGCGAGAACCTGCTCGGCGAGATCGGCGGCGGCTGGCAGGTGGCGATGACCACGCTGCTGCACGAGCGCGGCACCCTCGGGTTCGCGCTCGCCGGCGCGCTCGACACGCAGGTGCGCAAGCTCGTCTCCCTCGCAAAAGCGCGCGGCGCCGACGATCCGCTCATCCGCGACCGCGTCGCGCAGGAGTGGATCGAGCTGCAGGCGCTGAAGCTGACGAACATGCGCTCGCTGACCACACTCGTCCAGACGGGCATCCCCGGCCCCGAGGGCTCGGTCTCGAAGCTGCACTGGTCGGAGCAGAACCAGCGCCTGACGAAGCTCGCCATGGAGATCCTCGACGGGGAGGACGACGGCTACTGGGGCTACCAGCAGCTTCGCTCGCGTGGGAACACGATCGAGGCCGGCACGTCGGAGATCCTCCGCAACATCATCGCCGAGCGGGTGCTCGGCCTCCCGAGGTCGCGCTAGTGCGGTTCGCCTTCACAGAGGAGCAGGAGCTGCTCCGGCGCGAGGCCCGCGAGGCGCTCTCGAACGGCGGCTGGTCGCGCGAGGAGCTGGCCGAGGCCGGCATGTCCTTCCTCGACCGCGCCGTCCTCTACGAGGAGGCCGGGCGCGCCAACGTCGGCGAGTCGCTCTTCGACGACACCGCGCCCGGTGAGGAGCAGCTCGCGATGCTCGCCCTCGAGGCCGTCGGGATCGGCAAGAAGGCGCTCGAGCTCGCGATCGAGCACGCGCAGAACCGCATCCAGTTCGGCCGGCCGATCGGCGTCTATCAGGCCGTCTCCCATCCGCTGGCCGACACGTTCGTCGAGACCGAGCTCGCGCGCTCGCTCGCCTACTGGGCGGCGTGGTGCGTCGCCGAGCAGGACGAGCAGCTGGCCGTCGCCGTCGCTGCCGCCAAGTCCTACTGCACGGACGCGGCAGTCGCCGCCTGCGAGCGCTCCATCCAGGTGCACGGCGGCATCGGCTTCACCTGGGAGCACGTGCTGCACGAGTACTACAAGCGCGCGCTCGCGATCCAGGCGTTCGGCGGGTACAGCCGCGTCCACCGCGCCGTGGTCGCCGACTCCCTCCTCGACTGAGCGGGCTCATAAGAACCGTTCTCGTCACCGGAGCGTCGTCCGGCATCGGCGCCGCGTGCGCGGCGCGGCTCGCCGGCGCCGGGTGGCGCGTGCTCGCCGGCATTCGCAGCGGCGAGGCGCCGGCCGGCACCGAGGCGGTGCAGCTCGACGTGACGCGCGAGGAGGACGTCCACGCGCTCCAGGAGATCGAGCCGCTCGACGCACTGGTCAACAACGCCGGCATCGCGGTGGCCGCACCGCTCGAGTTCCTGCCGCCGGACGAGTTGCGGGCGCAGCTCGAGGTCAACGTCGTGGGGCAGCTTGCGGTGACGCAGGCCGTGCTGCCGGTGCTTCGCGCCGCGCGCGGGCGGATCGTCTTCATCGGCTCGGTGAGCGGCCGCAGCGCACTGCCCTTCATCGGTCCGTACGCCGCCTCGAAGCACGCGCTCGAGGCGGTCGCCGACTCGCTGCGCGTCGAGCTCGCGCCGTGGGGCATCGGCGTCACCATCGTCGAGCCGGGCACGATCCGCACGCCGATGTGGGCTCGGGGCGGGACGCGGGCGCAGGAGCTCGCCGAGCACGCCGGCGAGCCCGCGGCCGAGCTCTACGGAGAGCGTGCCGCGGCCTTCCGGCGTACCGCGATGGAACGCAGCGCGAACGGCGCACCGCCCGAGGCGGTCGCGGCCGTCGTCGAGCGGGCCCTGACCGCGAAGCGGCCGCCGCCGCGGGTGCTGGTGGGGCGCGACGCGCACATCCGTGCTGCGATCGAGCGCTTCCCGGACCGCCTCCGTGACCGGGCCTTTCGGAAGCTGCTCCTGCGTGAGTAAATACCGTCAACACTCCGTGGAGGAAGACGCGCGATGAACGGCCTGATGATGGACTTCCAGCTGACGCTCCCGACCCTGATGCGTCGCGCCGAGACGCTCTTCGGCGATCAGGGGGTGGTCTCGCGCCTGCCCGACCGGAGCTTTCACACGACGACCTTCCGCGACGTCATGCGCCGGTCGAAGCAGCTGGCCACGGCCCTCGACCGGCTCGGCATCGAGCGCGGCGACCGGGTGGCGACGCTGTGCTGGAACCACTCGGCGCACCTCGAGGCGTACTACGGCGTCCCGTCAGGGGGCTACGTCCTGCACACGCTGAATCTGCGCCTGCATCCCGACGACATCGGCTGGATCGCCAAGCACGCGGGCGACCGCGTCGTCATCGTCGACCGGCAACTGCTGCCACTGCTCGACCAGTTCCGGGACCAGACCGCCATCGAGGAGGTCTTCGTCGTCGAGGACTCCTACGAGGAGCTCCTCGCCACCGGCGACGCAGAGGCCTGGCGCGACCCCGAGCTGGACGAGAAGGAGGCCGCCGCGATGTGCTACACGAGCGGCACGACCGGCCGGCCGAAGGGGGTCGTCTACTCGCACCGCTCAACCGTGCTGCATGCCTTGGGCGTCGCCTCCACCTCTCCGCTCGGGCTGCGCATCGGCGAGGGCGACACGATCTGCCCGGTCGTGCCGATGTTCCATGCGAACGCCTGGGGCTACCCGTATCTGGCAGCGATCACGGGCTCGCGAATCGTCTTCCCTGGCCCGTACCTCGACCCCGAGAGCCTGCTCGAGACGCTCACCACGCAGAACGTCTCGTGGTCGGCCGGCGTGCCAACGCTCTGGCTCGGGATGCTTCAGCTGCTCGACGACAACCCGGGCAAGTGGGATCTCTCGCACATGGTCGGCATGCTCGTCGGCGGCTCGGCGGTGCCGCGCTCGATGATCGCGGCGTACAAGGAGCGCCACGGGCTCGACGTCGTCCAGGGCTGGGGCATGACCGAGACCTCGCCGGTCGCGTCCGTGACCGACTTCATCGGCGACCTGCGCACGGCCGACCAGGACACGAAGTTCGACTACGCCGCCATGGCCGGCTACCCGCTCGCCTTTGTCGAGATCCGCGTGATGAGCGGCTCGACCGAGCTGCCCTGGGACGGCGAGGCAATGGGCGAGCTCGAGGTACGCGGCCCGTGGGTGGCCGCCTCGTATTACCAGGACGCCGAGCTCCAGGACCGCTGGACGGAGGACGGCTGGTTCCGCACCGGCGACATCGTCTCCGTCGAGCCGCGCGGGTTCATCCAGATCAAGGACCGCGCCAAGGACGTGATCAAGTCGGGCGGTGAGTGGATCTCGTCCGTCGAGCTCGAGAACAAGATCATGGCCCACCCGGCCGTGGCCGAGGCGGCCGTGATCGCCATCGCCGACCCGAAGTGGGCCGAGCGCCCTCTGGCCGCGGTCGTGCTGAAGCCTGGCGAGTCCCTGACCGAGGAGCAGCTGCGTGAGTTCCTGAGCGGCCAGTGCGCCAAGTGGTGGGTGCCGGACCGCTTCGAGTTCATCGACGAGATCCCGAAGACCGCGGTCGGCAAGTTCAAGAAGACGGCGCTGCGCGACATGTTCGCGACCGCGGGCGCCGAGGAAGAGCAGGCGCTGCAGGCTTGATGGCCGACGCCCGGAGATCGTCGTTCCGGGGCGCGGGCTGGCCGCTCTGGGGCGCATCGGCGTGACGTCACTGATGCTGGAGGCATCGGTGACGGCGCGACGAGGCGAAGCGGACGGCTGTCCGGACGCCGCCGTCAGGCGGCGGCCGGAAAGACGGCAGCGGCCCAGACTCGCCAGATCGCGCATCCGGGACGGCGAGCTCCGGGCGGCGTCCATCCAATGAAGGCGGTCGTCCTCGGCGAGACCGGCGGCCCGGAGCGGCTCGAGCTCGCACAGGTCGCAACGCCGAAGGCCGGCCAGGGCAAGGCGCTCCTGCGCGTGCGCGCGGCGGGGGTCAACTTCGCGGACGTGCTCATCCGACAAGGGCGCTACCCGCAGGCGCCGGAGCTCCCGACCGTGCTCGGCAGCGAGGTGGCGGGCGAGCTGGACGGCCAGCGCGTCATGGCCCTGCCCAGCGGCGGCGGCTACGCCGAGTGGGTCGCGGTCGAGCCGGAGCTCGTCATGCCGATGCCGGACGGCGCTTCCTTCGAGGAGGGCGCGTCGTTCCTGCTCACGTTCCTGACCGCCTGGATCCCGCTGACGCGGCAGGTGCACGTCGAGCCCGGCGCGGTCGTGCTGGTCCATGCCGGGTCGGGCGGCGTGGGCTCCGCCGCGATCCAGGTGGCGAACCACCTCGGCGCGCGGGTGGTCGCGACCGCGAGTACAGAGGAGAAGCGGCGGGCGGCGATCGACCTGGGCGCCGACGAGGCGGTCGGCTACGAGGACTTCGACGTCGAGGTGCGCGCCGACATCGTGCTGGACTCGGTGGGCGGCGACGTGTTCGCGCGCTCGCTCGGGATCCTCAACCCGCTCGGCACGCTGGTCGCGATCGGCTTCGCCGGCGGTTGGTGGGAGCCGGTCGACCCGGCGCCGCTCGTCGGACGCAACACCGGCGTCGTCGGCTTCTACCTGGGCCGGCTCATGCGCCACCGGCCGACCGTCGTGCGCGACGCCCTCGCCGACCTGCTGCCGCTCTGGGAGGCGGGCACGCTCAAGCCGCTCGTGGGCGCGACGTTCCCGCTCGCCGCGGCGGGCGAGGCGCACCGGCTGATCGAGGAGCGCCGCAGCATCGGCAAAGTCGTCCTCGTCCCGTGACCCTCGCGCTCGTCACGGGCGGCGGATCCGGCATCGGGCGTGCGATCGCGGAGCGGCTCGCCGCCGACGGCGCGGACGTGCTGGTCGTCGACGTGGACGAAATCGCCGCGCAGCGGACGGCGCGGGCGGTCGACGGCCGTGCCGTGGCAGCGGACGTCGGCGACCCGGCCGAGTGGGCGCGGCTGGCGGACACGATTCCTGCGCTGGACGTGGCCTGCCTGAACGCGGGCGTCGTCACGGGCGAGGCGGATCTCGACGACCTGTCCGACGAGGCATACCGGCGGATCATGCGTGTGAACGTCGACGGCGTCGTGCTCGGGCTGCGGGCGCTGATTCCGCTGCTCGAGCGGACGGGGGGCGATGCCGTCGTGACCGCGTCGCTGGCGGGGCTGACGTCGATGGCCTCCGATCCGGTCTACTCGGCGACGAAGCACTTCCTGGTCGGGCTGGTGCGCAGCGCAGCGCCGGGGCTAGCTGCGCGCAGCGTGCGGCTGAACGCCGTCTGCCCCGGCATCGTGGCCACGCCGCTCATCGGCGATGGCCGTGCCCGGCTCGAGGCGGCCGGCTTTCCGCTGCTGGAGCCGTCCGACGTGGCCGAAGCGGTCGCGCTCGCACTCGCGAGCGGCGAGGGCGGCCAGGCGTGGGTCGTGCAGCCCGGCCGCGTTCCGGAGCCATTCCGCTTCGGTGGCGTCCCGGGCCCTCGGGTCGCGGGTGCCGAGGGCGTCCGGCCGCCGCTCTGAGCGGCGTAGGCTCGCCGCCATGACGCTGCTCGTTCTTCATCTGGCTGATCAGCAACCTGATCGGCGACAAGGAGGGGCTGACCTTCAACCCGGTCAACTGGTGGGCCGGGACGCTCCTGTTCGCGATCGCGGTCGACCTGAGCGCCAGGATGGTGCTCAGGCGGTGAGGCGGTCGGCTGCCGGCACAGCGGCGGCGTCGTCGAGCGCCTCCTTCACCTGGTAATAGAGCCCGCGCGCCTGATCGAGGTCGTTGCCGATCGCCGTCAGCCCGACGCGGCCGACCACCGCGAGCGCGCTGACCATGTGCAGGACGACGCCCGTCTGCGTCGCGCCGTCCCAGCCGAGCCGATGGGCGGCCACGACGTCGAGCAGGTCGTCCGGCGTCAGCGAGCGGTACGCCGGCGAGTCCAGGTGGTCCGTGGCGACGTAGCGCTTGATGTCGCCGTAGCGCGTCCGGTACTCGGCGGAGAGCGGCTCGTACGCACCGTCGGTGAGCGCTGTCAGCGCGAAGAGCGGGTGCGTCGTCCCGCCGCAACGCAGGTTGATCTCGACCGCATACGGCCGCCAGAGCGCCCCGCGCTTGACGGCGACGAAGTCGATCCCGGCCCGCCCGATCGCGCCCTCGCGCGCGAGCCTCCGCCCCACCTTCAACGCTTCCGCGGCCAGTCGCTCGGCGTACTCCTGGTCGGCCGGGAAGTGACAGCCGAAGTAGGTCATGCCGTTGGCCCCACCGAGAATCTGATCGTGGGTCGACATGACGTCGACCCCTCCCGCAGGACTGATGCGAAGCTGCACGCTCGGGCTGCGGAAGACATCACCGTCGATCAGCTCCTCGACGATTCCGCCCCCGGCGTCGAGCGCCTCCATGTACGCGTCGAGGCTCGACTCCTCGTCCTCGAGGCGGAGCGCACCGCGCAGGTCGGCCTCGGCCGCATCGAGATCGACGATGGCGTTGCCCAGCCCGCTCACGCCGTCGTCGAGCTTCACGATCGCCCGCTGCACGCGCCTGCTCCGCGCGCGAATCTCGCGGAGCGCCGGCAGCACGTCGCGCTCGCCGTCTATGTCGAGCCCGACCGGGTGCGGCACGCCTTCCTCCTCGAACACGCGCCGGCTCCCCGTTTTCGTCCCGAGCCACGAAAGTGCGGGATCGGCGCCGTAGATCGGCAGCCCCAGCTCGACGGCGAGCCGCGCCTCGTCGTCTGTGACGCAGAACGGCAGGATGATCGCCTCGTCCGGGTCGCCGACGAGCGACTTGATGCGGCGGATGGCGCCCGGCCGCGCGAGCAGCTTGCCGGCCAGCGGCTCGTTGCGCCCGTCGACCAGCGAGACGGTGTCGAACCGGCTGCGCGCCTGGGGCGTGTCCAGCTCGGGGACGAGGCTGAAGTAGTAGTCCAGCACCCGCGGGTGGATGGGCTGCGACGTGACATACACGACGCGCGTACGCGGCCCGCGCAGCAGGCTGAGGACCAGGCAGAGGAATCGCTCCTCGTAGGCCGGCAGCACCGGGTACAGCTGCTCCGGGACGGCGAGGCTGATCGAGTGCACGACGACCATGGTCTGCTGGCTGTCTCCGATCGAGCGCAGCGTGATGTTCGGCCAGAACGCGCGCAGCTTGGCCTGGAGCTCGGCGAAGGTCTCAGTCACGGCTAGCGACCCGGACGAGCGCCTTGCCGCGGTTGTCGCCGTTGAGCATCCCGATGAACGCCGCAGGCGCGTTCTCGAGGCCGTCCGTCACATGCTCGCGCCAGCGGATCGTCCCCTTCGCGATCCAGTGGGCCAGCCGCATGCCGGCCTCGTCGAACCGGTGCGCATAGTCGTTGACGAGGAACCCCTTCATGCTGGCCCGGAAGACGATCAGCGCGCGCGGGTCAAACGTCGGGGCCGGCCCCTCGGCGTTGTACGTCGACACCTGCCCGCAGATGACGATCCGCGCGTGCAGCGCCAGACGCGCATGAACGGCGGCCGAGATCTCGCCGCCGACGTTGTCGAAGTAGACGTCGACTCCACCCGGACACGCCGCCTTGAGTGCGGCGCGGAGGTCGTCGTTCTTGTAGTCGATGGCGGCGTCGTAGCCGTAGACCTCGGTCAGGTCGCGCATCTTGTCGGGCCCGCCGCTGATTCCGACGGCCCGGCAGCCGGCGAGCTTCGCCAGCTGGCCGACGATCTGCCCAACCGCGCCGGCCGCGCCGGAGACGACGACGGTGTCGCCCGGCTTCGGCTGTCCGACGTCGAGCAGCCCGAAGTACGCGGTGAAGCCGGTGCCGCCGACGGCGTGCAGGGCGAGCGTCGGCGGGTCGAGCACGGACGGGATCTTGCGGAGCGCGCCTGCCCGGCTAACCGCGTACTCCTGCCAGCCGAGCTGGCCGACGACGAGGTCACCCGCCTCGAAGCGTCCGTCCTTCGACTCGGCCACCTCGCCGAGGGCCTGCGCCGTCATCACCTCGCCGAGCTCGACCGGCCTCGCGTACGAGCGCGCCGTACTCATGCGGCCGCGTTGATACGGGTCGACCGACGTCCAGAGGACGCGCACCAGCACCTCGCCGGGTGCCGGCTCAGGCACCGGCTGCTCGACGAGCGCGAAGTCGCTCTCCGAGGGGAACCCGGTCGGGCGCGCTGCGAGCGTGACCGCGCGGTTCGTGGCTACGCGAACCGCCACGTCCCACCGTCCTGGAATTCCTTGAGGATGCGCCGGCTGACGACCATGCGGTGCACCTCGTCGGGCCCGTCGTAGATCCGAGCGCCGCGGGCCATCGCATACATGGCGGCGAGCGGCGTGCGGTCGGTGAGCCCGAGCCCGCCATGCACCTGGATGGCGCGGTCAATGACCTCGTTCAGGACGCGCGCGGCGACGAACTTGATAATCGAGATCTCGACGCGCGCCTCGCCGCCGGCGTCGATCTTGTGCGCCGCATCGAGCGTCATCAGCCGGCAGGCGTGGATGTCGGCCGCCGAGTCGGCGATCCAGTTCTGGATCGTCTGCTTGTCGGCGAGCCGCGAGCCGAACGCCTCGCGCTCGAGCGCGCGCGTGCAGAGCAGCTCGAATGCGCGCTGCATCTGGCCCAGCCAGCGCATCACATGGTGGATGCGACCGGGGCCGAGGCGCTTCTGTGCGATGCGGAAGCCGTCGCCCGGCTCGCCGAGGGTGTTCTCCACGGGAACGCGGACGCCGCTGTACGTGACCTCGCAGTGGGTCGACCAGCCGTGACCACGGTGGCCGAAGATCGGGACAGGCTTGATCTGAATGCCGGGCGAGTCGGCGGGCACGATGATCTGCGTCGCCCGCCGGTGGGGCTCGGCGTCGGGGTCGGTGACCGCCATGAGGATCGCGAAAGCTGCGCCCTCCGCGCCGCTCGAGAACCACTTGTGCCCGTCGATCACCCAGTTGTCGCCGTCGCGCACGGCACGGGTGCGCAGGGTCGTGGGGTCGGAGCCTGGCACCTCGGGCTCGGTCATCGAGAAGAACGAGCGCACCTCGCCGGCGACGAGCGGCACGAGCCAGCGGCGCTTCTGCTCCTCGGTGCCGAACAGGTGGAGGATCTCGCCGTTCCCGGCGTCGGGCGCCTGACACCCGAACACGTACTGCGCCCACACCGAGCGCCCGATCTCCTCGTTGAGGTAGGCATAGGCGAGGAAGCCCTGGCCGGTGCCGCCGGCCTCGGGCGGCAGGTGCGGTGCCCAGAGGCCCTCTTCGCGGGCGCGCGCGCGCAGGCTCGACAGCAGCCGGTCGGCGTCCCCGTCCTCCTTCGCGAAGGCCGGCTCGGCCGGGACGACGTGCTCGTCGAGGAAGGCGCGATAGCGCGCGCGCAGCTCATCCAGGCCGACGGGTGGGGCGAGTTCGGCGACCGCCACCCAACTAGCATCGCATGCGATGCGCCTCGGCTTCTACATGGGGTACGCACCACCCGGCACGAATCCGCTCGAGCTGATCGAGTTGGCCCGCGAAGCCGAGCGGCTCGGCTACTCCTCGGCCTGGGCGGCCGAGGCGTGGGGCACCGACGCCGTGAGCGTGCTCGCCTGGCTCGGCGCGTCGACGTCGGAGATCAGGCTGGGGTCGGCGATCCTGCAGCTACCGGCGCGAACACCGTCGAACGTCGGCATGACCGCGGTCACGCTCGACCTGCTGTCGGGCGGGCGCGTGCTGCTCGGCCTCGGGACCTCCGGGCCGCAGGTCGTCGAGGGCTGGCACGGCGAGCCCTGGGGCAAGCCGCTGCGCAAGACGCGCGAGTACGTCGAGATCGTGCGCGCGGTGATCCGGCGCGAGACGGTCGAGTACGACGGCGCGGACTACCAGGTGCCCTATCGCGGGAACGGCGCGAGCGGGCTCGGCAAGCCGCTGAAGCTGATGGCGCGGCCGCTGCGCGACGCGATCCCGATCTACCTCGCGTCGCTGCGGCCGAAGTCGGTCGCGCTCGCCGCCGAGATCGCCGACGGCTGGCTGCCCATCTTCTTCTCGCCCGAGCGGGCGCGCACGACGTTCCCGGCGCCGTTCGCACGGGACGGGCTGGAGATCGCGCCGGCGGTGCCGGCCGTCGTCGGCGAGCTGGATACGGCGCGCGACGCGCTGCGCCCCTACTACGCGCTGTACATCGGCGGCATGGGCGCGCGCGGCGCGAACTTCTACAACGACCTTGCGCGGTCGTACGGGTTCGAGGCGGCGGCGACCGAGATCCAGGATCTGTTCCTCGAGGGCCGGCAGCGTGACGCTGCAGCGGCGGTCCCGGACGAGCTCATCGACGAGATGGCGCTCGTCGGCCCGCCCGAGCGGATCCGCGAGCGGCTCGCCGCGTGGCGCGAGTCGGGCGCGACGGAACTGCTTATCTCGACGCTCGACCCGGCGACGCTGCGCACGGTCGCGGAGGCGTCGGCGTGACCCTTCGCGATTTGTTCGACCTCAGCGGCCGGGTCGCGATCGTGACCGGCGGCGGCAAGGGCATCGGGCTGCAGATGGCGACCGGGCTTGCGGAGCTCGGCGCCGACCTGCTCCTGTGCGCGCGAAAGCCCGAGCGCTGCGAGGAGGCGGCGCGGGCCCTGTCGGACGCGTTCGACATCCGGGCGATCGGCATGCGCTGCGACGTGGCGAGCCCGGAGGAGGTGCAGGCCGTGGTCGACCGCGCCCTGTCGGAGCTCGGGCGGATCGACGTGCTCGTCAACAACGCCGGCACGGTCTGGGGCAGCCCGCCCGAGGACATCCCGCTCGAGGGGTGGCAGAAGGTGGTCGATGTGAACCTGACCGGCGTCTTCCTGTGCTCGCAGGCGGCGGGCCGCGTGATGCTCGGCGCCGGCAGCGGCTCGATCGTGAACATTGCCTCGGTCGCGGGCCTGCACGGCGGCGACCCCGAGTACATGAACGCGCTGCCCTACAGCGCCACGAAGGGGGGCGTGATCGCCTTCACGCGCGACCTGGCGTGGAAGTGGGGCCGCCGCGGGATCCGCGTCAACGCGATCGCGCCGGGCTGGTTCCCGTCGGACATGTCGCAGTACGTGATCGGGCCGCACGGCGAGGAGCTCGTGAGGCGCATCCCGCTGGAGCGCTTCGGCGGGCCCGAGGATCTGAAGGGAGCGGTGGCGCTGCTCGCCTCGGACGCCGGCGCCTACATCACCGGGCACACGCTCGTCGTCGACGGCGGCCAGTCAGCCTGAGTCGCGCTCGAGCGCAGCGAACGCGGCCTCGACCATGAGCGGCACGCCCTGCTCGAAGCGCGCCGCCTGTGGCGCCTCGCCGAGCTCGCCACGCACGTAGCGGCCGTAGATCGCCTCGCAGAAGACGGCGGCCTTCCACCACGCCAGCGCCTCGAACCAGCCCAGACGTTCCACGACGCGGCCGGTGCGCTCCTCGTAGCGTGCGATGAGCTCCGCGCGCGACGGGAACCCCTCGGCGGCGGTCGCCGGCGACGTGCCGAGCGCGGTCGGCGGGCCACCCGGCTCCATGTAGGTCGCGACGAGGTAGCCGACGTCGGCGCGCGGGTCGCCGATCGCGCCCATCTCCCAGTCGAGCACCGCGGCGATGCGCGGCTCGTCCTCCGCGACGATCACGTTGCCGATGCGGTAGTCGCCGTGCACGACCGCGTCGGGAAGGGGCTCGGGGACGGAGGCGGCGACGCGCTCGCCCAGCTCGGGCCCCGGCAGGTCGCGGGTCGCGTTGACGCCCCACAGCTGCTGCCAGCGGCGCACCTGGCGGTCGAGGTAGCGCATGATGTAGAACGGAACTCCGATGACGCTCTCGTCGTCGCACACGGCGACGATGTCGGGAAGGCGCACGAAGCCCGCCGAGCGGATGGCGTTCTGCAGCCGCGCCTCGCGCACCATGTCGTGCGCGGAGGGCGGGAGCGGCGGCCGCGGCGGCCGGCGCAGCACGAGCCGCTCGCCGCCGCGCTCGATGAGGAACGTGAAGTTCGAGCCGCCGCCGTCGCCGATGCGGGCGGCCGTGATCGGCCCGCT
>DASTZE010000170.1:0-25378 GCA_035764425.1 Gaiellaceae bacterium | reverse complement strand
CGGCCCCCGGCCGACTCGGCCACCTGCGCGGCCTTCGCCGCGGCCGCCGGGTCGGGCGCATAGCCGGCCTCCGCGCGGCCGTTCGCGTCGTAGACACGATCGGACGCGCTACCGACCCGGACGACGACGAGCCGGCAGCCGTGGTCGCCGGTGAGTGCACGCGCGACGTCGCCCGTCGCATAGGACGACGTCTCGCCGTCGGTCACGAGCACGCAGGTCCGGTGGGTGGCCGCGCGGTCGAAGAAGCCGTCGCGCGCGAGCGAGGAGAGCGCGCCAAAACTCGTTGCGGTGACGGAGACCCGTTGCGGCGGCGGCGACTCGATCTGAACGGAGCGCGCGAGCGTCTCGTCGAATGCTGCCGGGTTCACGGTCGGGAAGAGGTACGGCAGCACGCGGTCCGTGAGCCCGGCCAGGCCGCTCGGCACATCCGGAACGGCAGCGTGGAGCCTGGCGACCACCGCCCGGGCTCGTTCGAGGCGGGTGCGGCCGCCGGGGCCCGCAGACGCTGCCATGGAGCGAGACATGTCGACCACATAGAAGACCTGCGACCGGGTTCGAACCTCGACCCGATCGGTCGTGCGGATACCGGGCTGTGCCGCGGCGGCGCCGAGCAGTACGAACACGGCCGTGGCCAGCGCGGCTGCGATCCCGGCCGGACGCCGCGAGCCGGGCCGCAGCCCGAGGACGCGGTCCACACGTTCGCCGCGGCGCACCGAGACCGCGAGCGCACCGAGCGGGATCAGCGCCGCAAGCACGATGAGCCAGCCGAGCGGGGACTCGAAGGTCACCTCAGTACCCGCGCCCGGGCGTGCCGGAGCCCGCTCCGCGGCGACCGTGGCCGAGCGAGCCCGACCCGCTCCCCGGCCCCTGGCGCGTCGCCTTCGCGCTCGTCCGCCGGAGCAGGAGCTCCAGGTTGTACTTCGCGGCCGGATTCCCCGGGTCGCGACGGATCGCCGCTTCGAACGCGGCGCGCGCACGGTCGTCGGCGGTGATCCCGCCGGTCACCTGACCGGTACCGGCGACGAGCACGCCGAGGAGGTTGCCCGCCTGGGACGCGGCGCCCGGAGCGGCGTGCGCGGCCAGATCCTCCAGGCGGACCTCGGCGCCGGACCGCACGCGTGCCCGGGTTTCACCGTTGTCGAATCCGCGCGGCGTCCGCACGGCCATGACGAAGGCCTGCACGCCGCGGCGCAACGCGACATCGTCGTCGAGCGCCAGCAGCCTGGCCGCCGGGTCGCCGGGGAGCCACGTGCCCGCACGCCAGGTGGCAGCCTCGGGGTGGGTGCGGAAGCGGGCGTCTCCGTCGGATATGGCCGACCGCCAGGCGAGGACGTCGTGCGCGAGGAAGGCCAGCAGGGCCGCCGCCACGACGAGCGCGCCGGCGGCGGTCAGGCGCGTGACCACCGCAACCGCTCCGTGAGCGCGAGGAAGGCGGCGAGCGCGAGCGCCAGCGCGATGGCGGCGCCGACCACCCGGCGAGGCACGGGCGAGTGCGCACCGCCCTGCCGGCGGCTCGGCAGCGACGCTTGCATCACGCTCCCGCCCCGTGGCAGCAGCCGCTGGACCAGCCGCACGTCCTCGGGTGACGGGTTGAGGCCGACGACGCGGATCGGAACCCCGAGCTTGCGGTAGGCGAGCGCGACGCTCGTGAGGCTCTCCAGGTCGCCGGCGTCATCGTCGAGGTCGCTGACGAGCAGGACGAGAGGCCGCCTCAGGTGCTGCTCACGAATCGTCTGCAAGGCCAGTGCAAGACCGGTCGAGATGCGCGTGCCCGCGCTGAACGATTCCGTCCATGGGCTTCGCGGCGGCTGTGGCTCGAGCCCGGCGGTGCGCGGCTGCGCGACCTGGAAGAACCGTTCGAATCCCTTCAGCTCCGCCACTGGCGTCCCCGGCGGCAACGCCTGGTACGCCGTGTCCGAGAAGAGCACCAACCCCGCGCGGCCGCCGTCACCCCGCAGGCGTTGGAGGGTCGAGGCGATCCGCGCGTACGTCTCCCAGGAGATGCTTGCCGAGACGTCGACGACGGCGATCGCGCTCGAGCCCGCCGGAACCAGCGCGGCCGCCGGGGCGTGGTCCCGCGGAACCGCGAGCGCGGCAGCGAGCGCAAACACCAGCGCGAGCAGCGCGAGACCGCGGCGCAGCCACGTGCTGCGCGTCGCGACGCGTCCGAACGCCGGGAAGTCGGCGACGTCGATCGCGCTCAACCGGCCTCCGTCTCGATCCGGCTCGCGAGCGACGTCACGTCACCGGCGTCCGGATCGGGCCGCGCCCAGGCGACGCGCATCGCCTCGGCATGGGCGGTCGGCGCGAGCCGCCCGGCGAGGTCGGCGGCGCGGCGCCGGTCAGCGGGCGGCCGTCCCGCCGACTCGCGCAGCAGGCGGAGTGCGTCGAGCAGCCCGAGCGCCCTCCGGCCGCGCAGCTGCAGGTGATGGCGACGACCCCGCACGACGATCGACACTGCGAGCAGGGCGAGGACGACCGCTGCAGCGACGAGCACCGCGGCGAGCGCTCCCGCCGGCACGGGCGACGAGGCGGGCGGGACGTCGACCTGCGTCCGGTACTGCGCCCTCGAGGCGGCCACGGCCTTCGCCGGCACGCGGGGCACCAGCGTGACCGCCGCGCGCGCCGTCGCGGTGCCGTCGCCACTCGTGACGCGCACCGCCGGGAGCACGACGCGGCGCGCGCCCGCGCCGGGCACGCAGCCGCGGTCGACGCAGATGACGTGCTGGGTCACCCGCACCACCTGGGCGTCGCCCCCGCCCGAGCGTGCGACCTGCGGCGCCGCCACGGCCACGAACGGGCCGGTGTCGGCCGTGACCCGGACCGGAGCCGTCCCCCGCGCCTCGACGACGTAGTCGAACGGATCGCCGACGCCGACCGAACCGCTCCCGACGGAGACGTGGATCTGCGGCGTCACGCGCTCAGGCGCAGGAGCCGGCGCCTGCGCAGCGCCCACGAGTGGAAGCGGGCCGAGATCTCCTGTTCGTCGCTCGAATCGACGAGCACGGGATCGAACGCCAGCTTGCGGAAGCGCGCCAGCAGATCGCCGAGCCGCCGCTCGTTCGAGCCGGCGCGGTCGCGCGCCTCGCGCGGCGTCAGCCAGACATCCTCGATCCGGTGCGTGACCGGGTCGGTGAGGGGCAGCGCGACCCCGCCGACCGCCGGGAAGCTCTGCTCCCAGACGGGATCCTGGACAACGACCGGGGTCACGTCCCAGCGGTGCGCGCGGAGCCGGAGCCAGTCGCGCGCCGGCACCGGCTCGAGGAAGTCGGACACGACGAACACGAAGCTGCCGGGCGGCAGGAGCGAGGCGAAGCGGCAGAGCCGCTCAATCGGGAGGCGCAGGGAGCCCTGCGGCGCGTCGAAGCGCGCCTCGTGGCCGCGCAGCTGCCGCCATGGGGTCGGCCGCCGCAGCGACGCGTCCGCGTAGATGAGGTCGCCATGCTCGGCGGCGGCGCTGATCCGGATGAGGCGGACCGCCGTCTCGGCAGCCGCCCGTTTGTCGAGCCAGGGCGACGGAGGCCCGTTGACGGCCATCCCGGGCCGGCGGTCGAGGACGACGGCGACACGAGGAGCCTGCTCGGCGAAGAACTCACGGACGACGAACTCGTCGGTCCCCCGCGCCGCGGACAGCCTGGCCGACGCCGGCCAGTGGATGTGCGCGGTGATGTCCCCCGGCCGGTACTGCCGCGTGCCGGCGATCTCGTCCCCGTCGCCGCGCCGGGAGCTGCGGCGCCGCCCGAAATGCACCCCGGCGAATCGCCGGCGGGGCACGAGCGGAAAGGGCGTGATCATGCCTCGGCGGCGCGCGCCTCCGCGTCCCACTCGGGCTGCGGGCGCGGGGCCTGCTCCAGCGACGCGGCGAAGACGCGGGCGACCGCCTCGTCCTGGGAGATGTCGCCCTCGACGACGAGCTCGGGCGCCAGCACGAGGCGGTGGCCGATGACCGGCGCGAACAGCGTCTCGACGTCGTCCGGGGACGCGAACGAGCGGCCGTGTAGGAGCGCCCACGCGCGGGCTGCGCGCTCGAGCGCCAGGCTGCCGCGCACCGACGCGCCGACCTCCACCAGGTCGAGCGTGCGCGTCGCCCGCACGAGGTCGACGATCCAGCGTTTCAGCAGCGGGTCGACATACACGTCCTCGACGGCAGTGGACAGCACGTCCAGGTCGTCGAGCGTGACCGCCGGGCGAAGACGCGTCAGTGGGTGCCCGTGGAGCTGGTCGTCGAGGATCTGCACCTCGTCGTCGGCATCCGGGTAGCCGAGCGACGTGCGGAGGAAGAAGCGGTCGAGCTGCGCCTCGGGGAGGGCGAAGGTTCCCTCCTGCTCGATCGGGTTCTCCGTCGCGATCACCAGGAACGGCGCCGGCAGCTCACGCGTGACGCCGTCGACCGTGACCTGGCGCTCGGCCATCGCCTCGAGGAGCGCGGACTGCGCCTTGGGCAGCGCCCGGTTGATCTCGTCGACGAGGACGACGTTGGCGAAGACCGGGCCCGCCCGAAACTCGAACGTGCGCGTTTGCGGGTCCCAGATCGACAGGCCGGTGATGTCGGTCGGCTGCAGGTCCGGCGTGCACTGGACGCGGTTCGCCACGGCGCCCTCGATCGAGCCTGCGATCGCCCGGGCGAGGACGGTCTTCGCCGTGCCGGGGACATCCTCGAGCAGCACGTGGCCGCCGCAGGCGAGCGCGGCGAGAACCAGCGTGACCGCGTCGTCCTTCCCGAGGACGACGGTCTCGACGTTCCCGCGCAAGCGGTCGGCGACCGTGGTCGCACGCTCGAAGGCCTCGACTGTCGGCGCGTCGGTCACGTCGTCCGATCCTAGAAGGAACGCGGCCGGCCGAAGGCGACGCCTCCGCCGGCCGCGTCGATCCGGCTCGTTACTTGATCGTGAGCGTGCCGTTCATGCCGAGCTCGGCATGCCGCGGAACGTCGCAGACGTAGTTCTGCTTGCCCTTCTTCTTGAAGGTGACCGTGAAGATCTTCGTCTTGCCGGGAGCGATGATCGCCCCGGCCTTCACGCCGACGAAATCGATGTTGTGCGCCGTTGAGGTGCTCTTGTTGATCTCCTTGACGGTGTACTTGACCCCGTGCTTGAGCACCGCGGGCTTCACGATCTTGAAATGGAAGTCGGTCATCGTGACCGTGATCGTGTTCGCGGCCGACTGCTGCGTACGGGCAAACGCCCCCGCCGCTATGACCCCGACGCCGATGGCCACCACGGCGACGACGAGGGCGATGCGCTGCTTCATAGGGATGACCCCCTCCTTCGAACATCACACCGACGAATCGGTCTCGTTTTTCCGTTGCCCTTCGTCTCGAAACTACCAGTGCGCGGAAGGTTCTGGCGCTGACGCGGAGAGAGGGCCGGCGAACCGGCCCTCTCCCGTCGCTGGACGTTCGTGCCTGCGTTACGGAAGCGCGAACGTGTAGAGGTCGGAGCCGTACGTGGGCTTCGCCGTGCCCGAGCCGGCCGTCAGCGAGTTACCACCCGCGTAGACCGAGACGTACTGCTTGCCGTCGCTCTCGTACGTCGCCGGCGGGCCCGAGACGCTCGCGGCGAGGAGCGGCGAGCGCCAGACGAGCTTCCCGCTCGCCGCGTTGTAGGCCTCGAGATGCCGGTCGGTCCTGCCGACGAAGACGAGGTTGCCCGCCGTCGACATGACGCCGCTGTAGCAGAGGTCACCGACCGGGAACGGATGCGTCCACACGCGCCGGTTCGTGCGCATGTCCATCGCCACGACCTTGCCCTGGGTCTTCAAGGCCGGCGAGCCCTTCTGCGCGAAGAGCCCGTCGATCTGGAAGAAGTTGCCGAGGGGCTTCAGCTTCGACGACTTCGACTTCGGGAGCGCCTTCCAGGCGCCCTCGGAATCCTTCGAGCAGATGTACATGTAGCCGGTCTTGGGCGAGAAGCTGGACGGCGGCCAGTCCGTGCCGCCGAGCGGCTGCGGGCTGAAGACCGTGTAGTGCTGCTCGTCGTACGGCGTGTAGATGCATCCGGTCGTGACCGGCTTCCCGTCAGGCGCCTTCCACTTCTTCCACTGCGCCACGTAGCGCGGACACTGGGACGAGAACGGCTGGCCCACCGGAATCGGCTGCGTCGGATACGTGTGCTGGTCGGCCGACTGCGGGAACGCCTTCTCCTTGATCCCGATCAGCGGCTTGCCATTCGTGCGGTCGAGGATGTAGACCCAGCCGGTCTTGCCGGCCTGAGCGACCGCGTGCCGCAGCTGGCCCTTGTAGTTGATGTCGAAGAGGATGACCGGGTTCGCGGCGGTGTCGTAGTCCCAGATGTCGTGGTGGACCTCCTGGAAGTGCCACTTGTACGCCCCGGTGGTGGCGTTCAGCGCCACGACCGACTCCGTAAAGAGCTCCTGGCCCGGGCCACGGACGTTGCCGTTGTACGGGACCGGGTTGCCGACGCCCACGTACACGGTGTTGAGGGCCGGGTCGACAGGCAGCTGCGCCCAAATGGCGCCCCCGCCCGTGTAGGCGCGATGCTTCGGCCACGACTTGGCGCCGATCTGCTTTCCGACCGGGATGGCGTACCAGACCCACTGGATCTTGCCGGTCTTGGCGTCGAGTGAGGCGACCTTGGCGCGTGCGCCGAAGTCACCGCCCGACGTACCGATGATCAGCCGGCCGTTGTAGTACGTCGGCGGGCTGGTGAAGAAATAGCCCTGCTTGAAGTCCCCGACCACCGTCTTCCAGACGACGCGCCCGGTCGACTGGTCGAGCCCGACGACGCTGCCGTCGGTCTGCGCCATGTAGACCTTGCCGTCTCCGATGACGACGCCGCGGCTGGTCGGCAGGCCGGCCGCGAACCCCTTCGGGTACTTCGGCTTGTAGTACCACTGCCTCTCCCCGGTCACCGCGTCGAACGCGAAGACGTTGCCCTTCGAATCCGGCATGTAGACGGTGCCCTGATAGATCACGGGACCGGCCTCGGCGAGCACACCGGTGAAGTTCGGCTTCCCCTTCGAGGGGATGGCAACCCGGGTGTGCCACGCGACCTTCAGATTCTTCGCGTTGGACGTGTTGATCTGGTCCAGCGACGAGTACTGCCGGTTCCAGATATCGCCACGCGCCGTGATCCAGTCGGCCGACGGCTCCGCGGTCAGCTGGGCGCTGGTGAACGCGGGGATCGGCGTGATGTCCTTCCGCGACGCCGATGCCGACAGCGTTACGGCGAGAAGGACGGCGGCGCTGGTCAGAACGACCAATACAGCAAGGGCACGAGACCCCTTCATGTAGTTCCACCTCCTGGAGCGTTGCGGTGTGAGGCTTCCCTCCTGCTTCCGACGGTCGAGACAAACGACCGTCGCCGGCGCGACTCTACGCCAAGAGATGGACCGGCGACAAGCCCACGTTTACGTGAAGTCGCGAGCGATGACCACGGAGGCCGCACAAGCTGCGGTACGCTGGGCCTCAACGAGGTCTCAGCAAAAGGGGCTCAGCTCGAATGAAGCGGACACTCCTCCTGCCGTTCATCGTCGCCGGCGTACTCCTGATGGCGCCGTTTTCGGGCGCGACGACGTCGCCCGGCTACAACTACAAGATCAAGGTGACGGTGACCGACAAGCAGGTCGTGCTGAGCTCATCGGTCGCGAAGCGAGGCTGGATCGCCCGCTTCCTGATCACGAACGAGGGCAAGAAGACCCACGTGATTGACATCGGAGGGCTCAAGAAGCGCTTGAAGCCCGGCGCGAAGGGACGGCTCGCCTCGTATCTGGAGGAGCGCGGCCAGTTCGACGTCAAGCTCGACGGCAAGGTGCGCGGCCTGTTCACCGTCCAATAGCTGGGAGGGGCCTGGCCGTCTTCGCGGCGGCTCTCTTCGTCGTACCGTTCGCCGCGGCAGCCGACTGGAAGCAGCCCAACCGCACGCTGCGCGGCACGCGAGCGCTCGCGGCGTCGCCAATCTCGTCGCGCACGGTGGCGAACCTGCGGGTCCGCTGGCGGTTCCGGCTCCGTCACGGGTCGACCTTCGGCGCCTTCGCCTCCTCGCCGCTCGTCGTCGCCGGAACGGTCTACGCCCAGGACCTGAGCTCGAGCGTGTACGCACTCGACCTGCGGACGGGCGCCCTCCGGTGGACGCGCCGGTTCCGGGCCCCGAACGACGGCCCGAACGGGCTCGCGCTGGCCGGGCGGCGCCTGTTCGGCGCGACCGACTCGGCCGCGTTCGCGCTCGACCGCCGCACCGGGCGTGTGCTCTGGACCCGGCGGCTCGTCAGCCGGACCGAGCAGTTCATCGACGTCGCGCCGCTCGCGGCACGCGGACTGGTCTTCACGTCGACGATCGGGTTCGCGCCCGGCGGGCGCGGTGCGCTGTACGCGCTCGACGCCCGGAACGGCCACATCCGCTGGCGGTTCAACACGATCCGCGATCCGTGGCGCTTCCCGTCCGCGGGCGGCGGCGGCGCGTGGTACCCGCCCTCGCTCGCAGCGGACGGCCGGCTCTACGTCGGGAACTCGAATCCAGGCCCCTGGGGCGGGTCGCCACTGCGGCCGAACGGCGGCATGTATCCGGGAGCGGTGCCGTATACCGACGCGCTGCTCGCCCTGCGCGCAGCCACGGGCAGGCTCGAGTGGTTCGACCAGGTGACCAGGCACGACGTCCGCGACTACGACCTCGAAGCCTCGCCGATCGTCGTGGGCGACCGTGTCTTCGGGGCCGGTAAGGCGGGCCGGGTGGTGGCGTGGGACCGCCTCCGCGGCCGGCGCCTCTGGTCGACGTCGGTGGGCACGCACCTGCACGATCTCGGCCCCCTCCCGCGGCGGCCGACGCTCGTCTGCCCCGGGCTCTGGGGCGGCGTGCTCACGCCCATGTCGTACGCGCACGGCCGGCTCTTCGTCCCGGTCGTCGAGCGGTGCATGCGCGAGAGCGCGGTACATCCGGCCGAGCCCGTCGATCTGAGGCGGGGCAACGGCGTCGTGACCGCGATCGACGCGCAGACGGGGCGAAAGCTCTGGACGCAAGGGCTGGGAGCCGCGGCGACCGGGTGCACCACCGTCTCGGACGACGTCGTGTTCGCGCCGACGCTCGCCGGCAGCGTGGACGCGCTGCGGGCGAGCGACGGCCGGCGGCTCTGGCGGACCTGGATGAGGGCGGGCGTGAACGGATGCCCGGCCGTTGCCGACGGGGTGCTCGTGGTCGGGGCCGGGGCGCCGCTTCGTGCCGGCCCGGCCTCCCCCGAGCTCGTCGCATTTGACGTCGACGGCAAGAACAGCGCATAACATGTCGTCTTCGATGGACGGCGCGGGCGACACGCGGCTAGGCCGCGCCAAGGCTACGGCAGACGCTCTCCTGGCCAACATCGAGACGGTCGTCTACGGCAAGACGGACCGCATCCAGCTCGTGCTCGCCGCCCTCATCTGCCGCGGGCACGTCCTGTTCGAGGACGTTCCGGGAACGGCGAAGACGGTGCTCGCGCGCGCGATCGGCGCCTCCATCGACGGCGCCACAGTGACGCGCGTGCAGTGCACGCCCGACCTGCAGCCGCTGGACGTCACCGGTCTGTCCGTCTACAACCAGCAGTCGCGCTCGTTCGAGTTCCACGAGGGGCCGGTGTTCGCGAACATCGTCCTCGTCGACGAGATCAACCGCGCGATGCCGAAGACCCAGTCGGCGCTGCTCGAGGCGATGGCCGAGCGCCAGGTGACCGTCGACGGCGCTCCGCGGACGCTGCCCGACCCGTTCCTCGTGCTGGCGACCGAGAACCCGATCGAGCAGGAGGGCACCTTCCCGCTGCCCGAGGCTCAGCTCGACCGCTTCTTCCTCAAGACGGATCTCGGCTATCCGAGCATCGACGAGGAGGTGACGATCCTGCGGGATCAGCGTGCGCATCACCCTCTTGTCGACCTGCAGCCGGTCGTCGCACTCGACGCCGTGCGCGATCTCGAGCTCGCCCTCGAGGACGTCTACACCGACCAGCTGCTGCTGCGCTGGATCGTCGAGCTCGTCGCCGCGACGCGCCACGCCGAGGCCGTCGCCTTGGGCGCCTCGGTCCGCGCCAGCCTCGCGCTCGAGCACACGGCGCGCGCATGGGCGCTCCTGCACGGGCGCGACTTCGTGACCCCGGAGGACGTCGAGGTGCTCTTCCTGCCTGTGATCGGACACCGCGTCGTCTTCACCCCGACGTTCGTCGCCGAGCACCGCGCGGAGGGCCGCGAAGCAGCGCTGGAGGAGTTCCAGCGCCTGGTGTTCGCAGAGGTTCCGCGGCCGGAGCCGTCGGACGAGCGGGAGCTGAAGGTCCTCAGCGGCTACTCCGGCTGACGTGACCGCCACCGCCGAGACCATCCCGCTCTTTCCACGGCGGCGGCTCCTGGGCTCGGCGTCGGGCGGCTCGACGAGCATTCGGCGCGGCGGCCGCGCAGACGTCGCCAGCTCGCGCCCGTACCACCCGGGCGACCCGCTCCGGGCGATCGACTGGAAGTCGTCGGCACGCCTCTCCTCGGCGCGGGCGCGCGACGAGTTCATCGTGCGGGAGCGCTTCGCCGAGGAGCTGCCGACCGTCGTGCTCGTCGTCGACCGGCGCCCCGAGATGGCGCTCTACGACGAGGAGTTGCCGTGGCTTTCGAAGCCCGCCGCGATGCGCGCGGCGGCGCGCATCCTCGCCGCGAGCGCGGTCTCGCAGCGCGCACTCGTCGCCTACGTCGACGACGCGACCTGGGAGCCGCCGCGCGCCCAGGCGAATGTCTGGTCGACCACGCTCGAGGAGCGCGTGGACGCCTACCTGGACGGCGAGTTCGCCGCCCCGGAAAACACCGTGCAGCGGTCGCTGGAGTTTCTCGGCGACGTGCGCGGCTCCCTGCCGATCGGAACCTTCGTCTTCGTGCTGAGCGACTTCACCGCCCCCACGCCCATCCGCGCGTGGGCGCACGTGGTCGACTACGGCTGGGACGTGATCCCGGTCATCGTCCAGGACCCGGTCTGGGAGCAGAGCTTCCCGCAGATCGACGGCGTCCTCGTCTCGCTCGCGGACGCACGCGGAAGACACACGCGCCGCGTGCGACTCGACACGGACGAGGTCGCGGCACGACGGGCGGAGAACCAGGCGCGGCTTGCGTCGCTCAGGAGCGGCTTCCTGCGCCTCGACCTCGACCCGGTCCTGCTGTCCGACGACGAAGAAGGCGCCGTGCACGCCACACTCCTGGCATGGACGCAGACGCGCGTCACGGCAAAGGGCAGGCGATGACGCGGGGCCGGCTCGCCGCCCTCCTCGTCGGCGTCGTGACCGTGGCCGTCGCTGCCGTCTTCGTCGGCGCCTTCGTGCGCAGCTGGTCGCAGGACGAAGGGGGCTCGTACGCGCCGAAGCGGCCGGTCACGCGCGCGTCGGTCACGCCGGCGCGGTCGCTGTTCGGCCAGGTCGTCACGCTGCGCGCCGACGTCGCGGTCGACCCTCGCGCCGTCAACGTCGCGAGCGTGGACCTCGCACCGGCCTTCAGGCCCTTCCGCATCCGCAGCGAGTCGCGCTCCACCACCGCGGGCATCGGCCACGCGAGCGTCGTGTCGTTCCTCTACCGAATCCAGTGCATCTCGCGGGAGTGCCTGCCGAACGAGCAGAACCGCGGCGCGACGGAATTCCGCATCTCGCCGTCCCGCGTGACGATGACCGGGCGCGACGGGAAGCGTCTCACGGCGGCCGTGCTCTGGCCGACGTTCGGCGTCCAGTCGCGCCTGACCGACTCCGACATCGGGCTGTCGACGCCGACCATCGACCAGCCACCCAGGCTGCCTCCGATCTCGTGGGCCGTCTCCCCGGGTTTCCTCGGCTGGCTGGCCGCCGGTGCGGCCATCTTGCTCCTGCTCGGGGCCGGCCTCCTCGTCGCCACTGTCGTGGTGCGCGACTCGCGCCGGCTGCGCACGCCCCGGCTCCCCGCGCACCTCTCGCCGATCGAGCGCGCGCTGGTCCTGGCGGAGCACGCGGCCGCGCACGGCGAGGTCCCGGAGAGCCGCAAGGCCCTCGAGCGGCTCGCGGTCGAGCTCCGCCGGCGCGGCGTGGGCGGTCAGGCCGACGAGGTCGAGCAGGTCGCCTGGTCGGAGGACGGCCCGTCGGAAGCATCCGTGGCACAGCTCGCGAGCCACGTGAGGTCGAACGGTGCGCACTAGGCAGCTCTGGAACCGCCTGGTCGCACGCACGCGGGGCGACGTCGTGCCCCTCACCAACGTCGCGACGCTCGACCCGGCCGCGCGGCGGACGACGATCCTGCGCGTCGGCCTCGGCGGAGCGCTGGTTGCCGCCTGCCTCGCGGCCTTTCTCGCATCGCCGGGCCACGCGGGCCGGCGCTTCCTGCCGCCGAACGCGGTCGGCGTCGTCGTGCTCGACGTCTCGTCGAGCGTGCAGCCAGACACGTACTACCGGATCGAGCAGACGCTCGCGACGATCGCGGCGTCGCGCAGCCGCCTCGGTCTCGTCCTCTTCTCCGACGTCGCGTACGAAGCCCTCCCGCCCGGGACGCCGTCCGACCAGCTGCGTCCGTTCCTGCGGTTCTTCGCGCCGCCGTCCGCGAAGGACACGAAGGCCGCCGATGCGCAGCTCCCGCGAACGCCCTGGGATCAGTGGTTCTCGGGCGGGACGCGCATCTCCGGAGGTATGTACCTCGCAGCACACATGCTGCTGCAGCAGCACGTGAAGCACGGCGCGATCATCCTGATCAGCGACCTCAACGACGACCCGGTCGACATCGGCCGCACGATCGAGTCCGTTGTGTTCGTGCAGCAGCAGGAGCTCTCGCTCGAGATCGTAGGACTGAACCCGAGGGCGCAGGACGCGAACTTCTGGCGGCGGCTGCTCGGCGACAAGGCGATCTTCACGACCGCCTCGTTGCCGACGAGTGACCAGGCGGCCGGCAAGATCCACGTCAGCGGCACGTTCTCCTATGCGCTGCTCGCGTTCGCGCTGCTGACGATCCTCCTGCTCGCCCTCGACGAATGGTGGGCGGAGCCGCTCCGCTGGCGGAGGCCGGCAGCATGATCGTCCGCCTCGGCGCAGCAGCCGGCATGCTTGCCGTCGCGCTCCTCCTGGCCCTCTACGCCCATGACGTCTGGCGGTGGCAGCGTGCGGTCGAAGACGCCGACGCGCGTGCCCGGCTGGGACACGTGGCTCCGACCGCCTGGCGCGCCGACACGGTGCTCCCGCAGTCGTGGTCCCGCAGCAGGCTGGGGCTCGACGACGACCTCGTCTTCCGCCGGACGACGGCGCTGGCGCTGACGCACGTCTCCGAGCAGGGCACCGCCGACAACCAGAAGACGCGCGGCATCATCGAGACCGCGCTCGCGCGTATCGCCCGCAACGACACGAACCACGTCCGCGCCTCACAGGCCGCTGACATCCTCGGCGTCCTGCTCTACAACGACCCGATATCGCCGGATCAGGCGGCGAACGCGTATCAGGACCCGCAGGAGACCGGTCCGGACGAGCAGAAGACGCCAGAGGAGAAGGCGGAGTCCCAGTTCATCACCGCCGTGAGACTCGACCCGGCGAACGAGAACGCGGCGCGCAACCTCGAGCTGATGCTCCGCCGCCCGGGCCCGCCGCCGCAACGGGGCGCGCCAAAGGCGGCGGCCGGGGAACATCTCGGCAACAAGGGCTCCGGCGCCCGCGAAGCCGGTCACGGCTACTGAGCGGCGGCGCGTGCATCTGACGTTCCTCACGCCGGCCGGCGCGCTCCTCGCACTCGCGGCCATCCTGCCCCTCGGGGCGCTGGCGCTCAACGAGCGGCGCGCCGGGCGTGCACGGCGTGCACTCGGGGTCGACGCCCCCGCGCTCCGCGTCCGTGCGCCGACGGCACTCGCGCTCGCCGCGGTCCCGGTGCTCCTCGGGCTCGCCCTTGCCCAGCCGGTGATCGAGTCGCGCGAGACCGTTCACGAGCGCACGGACGCGCAGGTCTTCTACGTGTTCGACACGTCGATCTCGATGCGCGCCGCGTCGGGTCCCGAGGGACCGACGCGCCTCGCGCGCGCCATCCACGCCGGGCTCGAGATGCGCTCGAGGCTGAGCGACATGCCGTCCGGCGTGGCGACCATGACGGACCGCGTGCTCCCCAACATCTTCCCGACGGGAGACGATGAGGTGTTCTCGGCCGCGCTCGCCGATACGGTCGGCATCGAGCGGCCGCCGCCGAAGGGGCTCGATCAGACGGCGACGACGTTCGCGGCGCTCGACACGTTCGCGGGCGACAGCTTCTTCTCGCCCGGTACCAAGCACCGCGTCGTGGTGCTCCTGACCGACGGCGAGACGGCACCGTACTTCCCCGGCGATCTGCGGGAGGCGCTCCGCCCGACGCCGCGGGTGCACTTCGTGATCGTCCGCTTCTGGCACAAGGGCGAGCGCATCCGCTACGGCGGTGCCGTCGACCGGAACTACAGGCCCGACGTGCGCAGCGAGCAGGCCGTCCGCACGCTCGCCTCGGTCGTGAGCGGCAAGGCGTTCGACGAGTCGAACCTGGGCGGCGCGGTCGCGGCAGCGCGCGGCTACCTCGGCAAAGGCCCCGTCGCCGACGTCGGGGAGGGGCTGCGCGTGACGGCACTCTCGCGCTGGCTCGTGCTCCTGACGCTCATCCCGCTTGCATTTCTGCTCTGGCGCCGCAACCTCGGCTAGATTCGCGGGGTGCGGGCCGCCGCTCTCGCAGTCGTCCTCGCCGCGGCCGCAGCTCCGGCGCAGCCGCAATGGCACGCGGCGGTCCACGTGCCGGGCATCGTCGACGTCGTCCGGCTGCCGGGCGGCGCGATCGCCGTCTCGACCCGCACGGGGCTGTTCCGGGTGGTCAGCACCGGCCTGACGCCGTTCGCGCAGACCTACAAGCCCACGAACGGCGGGGAGCAGTACGCGACGGCGGTCGCACCCACGCGGACCGCCACGTGCGCGTGGAACGCGGACGACGTCTTCGTGCTCGACGCGAGCGGGGCGCCCGGGATCTTCCGCGTTCCGCGTGACGGGGTCGCCTCGCGCTTCTTCGACTTTCCGCAGGGATCCTTCCCCTCGGGGATCACGTGGGACGCCGGCGGCCGCTTCGGCCACCGGCTGCTCGTGACCGTCGTCGTCAAGAACGCGACTACCCTCTATGCCGTCGACTGCCGCGGCCGCGGCGCGGTGCTCGGGCGTGGCGGGCCGCGGGTCGAGGGCGGAATCGTCGTCGCGCCACGGTCATTCGGGCGATTTGGCGGTCGACTGATCGCGGCCAGCGAGCTCACCGGGATCATCTACGCCTTCGACCCGCGCGGGCACGCAGCGATCGTGGCGCGCCCCCGGGCCCGCAGCGGCCCCGACCTCGGCGTGGAGTCCCTCGGTTTCGCGCCCGCGGGCGTCCGCAACGCCTACCTCGCCGATCTCGGCGCCCCGGGAGCGCCGACGGAGGGAACGGACAGCCTCCTCGTGCTCCGCCCGAACGTCAAGGCGGGAACGCTCGTCGCGGCCACGGAGGGCGGTGCGACGACGATCGCCGTCCGCTGTGCGCGCGTCTGTACGAGCCGGCGCATCGCGGACGGTCCGGCGGCGACGCATGCCGAGGGGCACGTCGTGTTCGGGCGGATCGCAAGCTAGGCGGCCGCCCCCGCCCCTTCACTGTCACGCGCGCGCGAGGCGGCCGTCGCACGTGCCATCGCTTCCCACCCTGTGCCGGCGCGTCTGGGAGTACCGTTGAGGCGTGCGCACGATCGTGCTGGCGGTGGTTCTCGTGGCGATCGCCGCGGCCGCGGCGGGCGTCGCCAACCTCGCACTGCTGGGCTACGCGACCGACCGCAGCGATCCGGTCGGCAAGCTCGTGATCCAGCAGGGCCTGCCGCCCGCTCCCGCGGCCGTCATCCGCCCGCATGAGCGTGAGCACGGCGCCCACAATGCGGACGACTAGGCGCGGCGGAGACGGACGACCGCCTCGAGCCCGCGCGGAGACGCGTCGACGAGCTCGACGGTGCCGCCGTCGGCCTCGACCAGCCGGCGGGCGATCGCGAGGCCGAGCCCGCTCCCCTCGCCGGTCCGGCCGCGCCAGAAGCGGTCGAACGCCCGGCGGCGGTCCTCAGGTGGCAAGCCTGGTCCTTCGTCTCGCACCCGCAGCTCGGCGTCGTGGACGACCACCGTGACCGTGCCACCCATGGGTGACACCTCGAAGGCGTTCTCCAGCAGGTTGTCGAGCACCTGACGCAGCCGGTCGGCGGAGGCAAGGGCGCCGGCCGCGCCGTCGCTCTCGGTCGCGAGGGTGAGCGTTCGCTCCGCAGCGAGCGCCGACCACGCATCGACGCGTTCACGCGCCAGCGCGACGAGGTCGACAGTCTCGCGTGCCGACCCGGGCCGGCCGGCACGAGCGAGCGCCAGCAGCCCGTCGACGAGCGAGGCCAGGCGATCGACCTCGGCGGACGCGCCGGTCAGCTCGCCGTGCCCCGAGGGAGCGACGTCGCGGGCCAGGTTCTCGAGCCGCAGGCGGAGCGCGGTGAGCGGTGTCCGGAGCTGGTGCGAGGCGTCTGCGACGAACTCCTCGCGCGCGCGGACGAGCTGCTCCAGCTGGGCCACGGTGTCGTTGAACACGCGCGCCAGCGACCGCACCTCCGGCGGTCCCCGATCCTCCGGTGCACGCGCCGCGAGGTCGCCCTGCCCGACAGCGTCCGCGGCGGCCTCGAGCCGCCGTAGCGGCCGCACTACGAAGGCGGCGAGGGCCCCCGCGGCGAGCGCGGCGACAGCGAGTGCGAGCGCGGCGATGCCGGCGAGCACCAGCCAGTAGCGCTGGATGCGGTTGTCGACGGTCGACGTCGGATACGTGATCCGGACCGCGCCGAGCCGGCCGCCGGGTGCGACGGGGACGGCGACGTAGAGCAGCGTCGTGCCGAGCGTCCGTGACGGCCGCGTTCCGGCGGCGATCCGCCCGCGGAGCGCCTGGCGGATCTCCGGCCGCGACGCGAAGCTCTCGGCGCCCGTTCCCCGCGGGCTCGTGTCAACCACGGCGGTGCCCGCACGGTTGACCACGACCACCCTCCCGCCCGTGTCCGTCCGGTACCCGTAGGCGACGTCGGCCAGCCGGCGGAGCGCCGGCCTGTCGCCGCACCGCAACGCGTCCTGCGCAAGCGACGCGAGCGTGGTCGCATCGCGCTCGACACGCGTCTCGAGCAGGTTGCGCTCCGTGCGCGCGTTCTGGACGCCGAGCGGGATCTCGAGCGCCGCCAGCATCACGGCCACGAGCCCGAGGTAGCCGAGCAGGAAGCGGCGGCTCACGCGCGCACGCGGAAGCCGACACCGCGAACGGTCTCGATGAGCCCCGGGTCGCCGAGCTTGCGGCGGAGCGCCGCCACATGGACGTCGATCGTCTTGGTGGAGCCGTACCAGGTCGTGTCCCAGACGTCCTCGAGCAGGCGCCGCCGGCTGACTGCCGCGCCCGGGTCGCGTACGAGCGCGGCGAGCAGGTCGAACTCCTTCGGTGTCAGGTCGACCTCGTTGCCGTCGACGAGGACGCGCCGTGCGCGGGTGTCAACCACGACCGGCCCAATACGGACGGGGGCGTCCGGCGGGCGGTCCTGCGTGCGCCGCGTCACGGCCCGGATCCGCGCGATCAGCTCGCGCAGGCCGAACGGCTTGACCACGTAGTCGTCCGCGCCCAACTCGAGCCCGACGACACGGTCGGCCTCCTCGCCGCGCGCGGTCACCACGATGATCGGCACGGACGAGCGCTCGCGCACGCGCCGGCACACGTCCAGGCCGTCCATGTCCGGCAGCCGCAGGTCGAGCAGGATCACGTCCGCGGCACCGGCGGCGAGCGCCTCGCCGCCGGTGCTCGCGCGCGCGACCTCGAACCCCTCGCGGCGGAGACCTTCCGCGAGCGGCTCGGCGATCGCGTCCTCGTCCTCGACGACCAGCACGCGCATGGCTTGATCATCGCCGCCCTGGCGACGGCTGCATCCGGTCTTTCCCGAACCTTTGCCGTTCCCAGGGAGACCTTTGCCGGGCGCTCGCCCGCCCATTGCGCGGCCCCTCCTAGCGTCGACGGCGACACACGAAGGAGGTTTCCGATGACGAAGATCCACGTGCTCGCCGTCGCCGCGCTGCTCGGTCTCGCCGCGGTCCTCGGCCTGATCGGGGCCACGCGGACGGCGGGCGTCGCCGCCGGGAGCACGACGCCGGCACCGTCCGTCTCGCTGGCGGCACGCGAGCACCGCCTCGCGCAGCTCGAGCGGCAGCTCGCACGCGCCCGGAACGACCGGCCGCCGGCGCTGCCCGCGGTCCCGGCCTCCAGCGGCGCACCCGCCCCGGTCCCGCGGGTCGTCTACCGCCGGCCGGCGCCCATCGTCGTCGTCCATCACCTGCGCCACGGCGACGACGGCCCCGAGCACGAGTCGGAGGCAGGCGATGACTAGCCACGTCGGCCGTCTCTACGCGCTCGCGCTCGCCCTCGTCGTCCTGTTCGCGACCTGGGTCGCGATCGCGACGAGGCCGTGGGTCGCGCACACGGCCACGGCCGACCCGCGGGTCGCGGCGCTCGTCGCCCGCGAGCAGCGTCTCAGGCAGGAGAGCATCGCGGTGCGCCGGCTCGTCCAGCACCGCTGGGCCGTCTACCGGGTCCGAGTGAGACAGCGGCAGGGACAGATCGCCGCCGCGCGGCAGGCGGCCGCCGCCGCGCCGCCTCCCGTCCGGATCGTCAACCTGCCGCCTCTCACGGTGACGAGGACCTCGTGATGCGGCGGCACGAGTTCAGGGCGATGGGCACCGACGTCGAGCTGCTCGTCGAGGGCGAGGGGGCGGACGATGCGCTCGCGGCCGCCGAGGCGGAGTTCCACCGGCTGGAGGCGATCCTCTCCCGCTTTCGGCCCGAGTCGGAGCTCAGCCGGCTCAACGAGGCGGGCGCGGCGGACGCCGGCCCCGAGCTCGTCGCCCTGACGAGCCTCGCGCTCGCGGCCCGCGAGGCGACCGGCGGTCGCTTCGACCCGACCGTCCATGACGCGGTCGTGGCGACGGGCTACGACCGCGACTTCGACGACGTCGCCCCCGACGGGCCTGCCGTTCGACCGGTCGCGTGCGCCGGCGGCGTCCGCGTCGACGGCAGCCGGATCGAGCTCGACCCCGGCGTCCATCTCGACTTCGGCGGCATCGGGAAGGGCTGGGCCGCCGACCGCGCCGCGGAGATCCTCGCCGGCGCCGGGCCGTGCCTGGTCAACGCCGGCGGCGACATCGCCGTCCGGGGCGGCTCCTGGCCCGTCGGCGTCGAGTCGATGACGGTCGAGCTGACCGCCGGCGGGCTCGCGACCTCCGGGCGCGACCGCCGCAGGTGGCGGCGCGGCGGACGGGAACTCCACCACCTGATCGACCCGTCGACCGGCACCTCGGCCGAGAGCGACCTCGTGCGCATCACCGTGATCGCGGCCGACGCCGTCGCGGCCGAGGTCTGGGCGAAGGCGCTGTACCTACGCGGGAGCGCAGAGGCGGCCGACGAGGCGGACGAGCGCGGCCTGCCGGCGGTCCTCGTCGCCGGGGACGGCACCACACGTGTCGCCGGAGGGCTGGCATGAAGGACCCCACCTTCTGGATCCTCGCCCGCGCCACCGGGCTCACGGCGTACGTGCTGCTCACGACGTCGATGCTCGCCGGGCTCACCGTCAAGTCGAGGCCCTTCGGACGGGCGCTCAGGACGGCGTCCGTGATGGACACGCACCGCTTCCTGTCCGTGCTTGCGATCGGCGCGGTCGCGGTGCACGCGCTCACGCTCGTCCTCGACTCGACGGTGCACATCGGCCTCGGCGCGCTGCTCGTCCCCGGGATGAGCACCTACCGCCCGGCCGCCGTCGGCTTCGGTGTGGCCGCGGCAGAGCTGATGGTGCTGGTCACCGTCTCGTTCTCGGTACGCAAGCGCATCGGCCAGCGCATGTGGCGTCGCCTGCACTGGGCGACATACGGGATCTTCGGCCTGGCCACCGCCCACGGGCTCGCGGCCGGAACGGACTCGTCACGCCCCTGGGTGTTCGCCCTCTACCTCGGCGCCGTCTTCGCGGTGGCCACCGCCACCACGTGGCGCGCCCTGACCCGCCCCAGCGTGCAGAAAGGAGCAACCCATGCACCGCATCGAGATCGACCGGTCGCTGTGTAGCGGCTTCGGCGCCTGCGCCGAGCTGGCCCCGGAGATCTTCGAGCTCGACGGCAGCGGCACGGCGCAGGTGCGCATCGGCCGGTCCGACGACCCGCAGATCTTCGAGGCCGAGGCTGCCTGCCCGATGGGCGCCATCCACATCGTGCAGGAGCACGCCGCATGAGAGCGGTGGTCGTCGCCGGCGCCGGGCTCGCCGCGACCCGCTGTGCCGAGACGCTCCGTGCCGAGGGCTTCGAGGGCCGCCTCGCCGTCCTCGGCGCGGAGCCGGTCGCGCCGTACGAGCGCCCGGCGCTCTCGAAGGAGTTCCTCGCCGGCACGAAGCCGGCCGAGCGGCTCTCGCTGCGGCCGCCCGGCTTCTGGGCCGAGCGCGGCATCGAGCTCCGGGTGGGCGACCGCGTGGCGGGCGTCGACGCGAGCTCGCGGGTTGCGGTCACCAGATCCGGCGCGCTGTACCGCTGGGACGCACTCGTGGTCGCCACGGGCGCCTACCCGCGCCGGCTCCCTTTCCCCGCGCCGGCGGGCGTACACGGGCTGCGAACGCTCGCGGACGCGGAAGCGCTCCGCCATGAGCTCGTCCCGGGCACGCGCCTCGTGGTCGTGGGCGGCGGCTTCGTCGGCGCCGAGGTCGCCTCCACCGCGCGCGGCCTCGGCGTCGAGGTGGCGCTGCTCGAACGCGGCCCGGCGCCGTTTGCCGGGCTGTTGGGCGCAGAGCTCGGGGACACGCTCGCCGCCCGCTTCCGCACCCATCGCGTCGATCTGCGCACCGGCGTGACGGCGGCGGGCTTCCGCACCGACGCCGACGGCCGCGTATGCGGCGTCGCTCTCGACGACGGGACGACTGTCGCTTGCGACACGGTCCTGGTGGCGATCGGCGTCGAGCGTTCCGGCGAGCTCGCGCTGCGAGACGCGCCAGGCGTCCACGTCGTGGGCGACGCCGCGGGCGGGCATGGCCACTGGACCGACGCCTCGACCGGCGGCGTCGCCGTCGCCCGCCGGTTGCTCGGCCTGGAGCCGCTGCCCGCGCAGCCGCCGTTCGTCTGGTCGGATCAGTTCGGCCTCCGCCTCCAACTCGTCGGCGAACCGGCGCGGGCGGCGACAATCGAGCTCGACGGCGGCCCGGCGGATTTTGTCGCGCGCTACCGAGCACGCTCGGGCGCGCTCGTGGGTGCGGTGGCGGCGAACCGGCCGGATGCCGTTGGCGCGCTACGCCGGGAGCTCGCCGCGTAAGCCGAGCGCGATTGCCTCGAGCCGCCGAATGCAGTCACGTGGTATCGCTACGACGCTATGCCGGCGTCCTTGACCTCGAGTCTCCGCTGGGGGCTGATGTCCACCGCCCGCATCAACCGGCGGGTGATCGAGGGCGCAGCCGGGTCCGACCGGGCCGAGATCGTCGCCGTCGGCGGGCGCGACGGTGCGCGCACCCAGGCCTACGCGCGCCAGAACGGCATCGAACGTGCATACGCCAGTTACGACGCGCTGCTCGCCGACCCCGAGGTCGACGCCGTCTACATCTCGCTGCCGAACAGCCTGCACGTCGAGTGGAGCATCCGCGCGCTCGAGGCCGGCAAGCACGTGCTCTGCGAGAAGCCCCTCTCGCAGCACCCCGAGGACGTCGAGGAGGCGTTCGACGTCGCCGAGCGCCGGGGCCTCGTGCTCTCGGAGGCGTTCATGTGGCGGCACCACCCGCAGACGCGCGAGCTGCTCCGGCTCGCCGGCGAGGGCGCCGTGGGGCCCGTCCGGGTGATCCGGGCGCAGTTCAGCTTCCTGCTCGAGTCGGCCGGCGACATCCGGCTCGACCCGGAGCTCGAGGGCGGCGCGCTGATGGACGTCGGCTGCTACTGCGTCAGCGCGATCCGGGCGATCGCCGGCGAGCCGCTGTCACTGGCCGGCGAGGAGTCCCTCGGCCCGAGCGGCGTCGACGTCGTGTTCACGGGGACGGCCCGATGCCCGGACGACGTGCTTGCCCACTTCGACTGCGGCTTCGCGATGCCGGACCGCACCGGCATCGAGGTCGTCGGTGAGGAAGGCGTGATCGTCGTCCCGAGCCCGTGGCACCCCGACGAGCCGCGCATCGAACTGCACCGCGGCGGCGCCGTCGAACGGATCGAGGTCCCGCCCGCGGACAGCTACCGGCTCGAGCTGGAGAACATCGCCGACGCGATCAGCGGCTCGTCGCCGTTGCTACTGGGCCGAGCCGACGCCGTCGGCCAGGCGCGCGCGATCGAGGCCCTCTACCGTTCGGCCGGCTCGTAACGAACGTCGTCGCGTAGCGCCACCAGCTCCTCGGCGAGCGCCAGCGCCCCGACGACGCCCGAACGTGGCCCGAGCGCCGGGTGCACGATCTCGGGCGCGTCGACGTAGCCGGCGAGTAGACGGTCGACGTCTGCGCGCACCTGCTCCAGGAGCCCGTCGCGCTGCATGACGCCACCGCCGAGGATGACGACGGCCGGCGAGAGCACGGCAACGACGCAAACGACGCCGAGCGCGAGGTAGCGCGCCTCGAGCGCCCACACGTGTTCGGCATCGAGCGTGTGCCCGGGCGCCCCCCAGCGCTCTGCGATGGCGCGGCCGGAGGCGAGCCCTTCCCAGCAGTCCCCGTGGTACGGGCACGCGCCGGCGAAGGTGTCGTCCGGATCGTGCGGGATGCGCATGTGGCCGAACTCGGGGTGCACGAGCCCATGGAGCAGGCGGCCGCGAGCCATCCCGCCGCCGCCGATGCCCGTGCCGACCGTGATGTAGACGAACGTCTCGATGCCCTGCGCGGCGCCCCAGCGGTGCTCGCCGAGGGCGGCGGCATTGACGTCGGTGTCGAACGCGACGGGAACGTCGAGCTCCCGGGCGATCGCGCCGGCGAGGTCGACATTCGCCCAGCCGGGCTTCGGCGTCGTCGTGACGTGACCCCACGTCGCGGAACCGGCCCGCACGTCGACCGGCCCGAACGAGCCGATTCCGATCGCGGCCACCTGGTTGCCATCGCGGAAGAAGTCGACGGCGCGCGCGATCGTCTCGGCCGGAGCGCCGGTCGCGAACGTCGCAGTCGCACGCATGTCCTCGGGGCCGGTGCCGACCGCGCACGTCCACTTGGACCCGCCGGTCTCGATGCCGCCGTAGGCGGTCACGCGGTCACCGCGCCGCACGATTTCCGCACCTTGAACTGGGCAGGCAGGACGACCAGGCGGTGGTCGCCGGCTGTTCGCCCTTCGACTCGCTGGAGCAGAAGCTCGGTCCAGAGCGAGCCGAGCGTCTCCGCCGGCTGGGCCATCACCGTGAGGAACGGGTACAGGCGCGAGGCGTACTCGATGTCGTCGAAGCAGACGAGCGCGACGTCGTCCGGCACGTCGAGGGCGGCCGAGCGCGCCGCCTCGATCGCCCCGAGCGCCACCAGGTTGTTCACGGTGAAGACCGCAGTCGGCCGCTCGTCGAGCGCGAGCAGCGCCTGCATACCGGCGCGCCCGCCGTCGGCGTCGGCGCTCGTGCGCACGACCAGGCGCTCGTCGGGATCGATGCCCGCACGTCGAAGCGCTTCGAAATAGCCCGCCCGCCGGTCGCGCGCGGTCGACACGTCGTCGGACTCGACCACGAAGCCGATCCGCCGGTGACCCAGGCGGAGGAGGTGCTCCACGAGCTCGCGAGCGCCGCCGACGTTGTCGCCCACGATCGCGTCCGCCTGAACGCCGGGAATCGTCCGGTCGATGAGGACGAATGGCACGCCGAACGCCGCAACCCGGCGCAGGTGCGCACGCGAGCGATCGCTGACGGGGGCGATGGCCATCCCCTCGACTCGGTGGGCGATCATCTCCTCGATCACCTCGCGTTCGAGATCGAGGTCCGCGCGTGTGTCGCACAGGAGCATGCGGTAGCCGGCGCGGCGCGCCACGTCCTCCGCGCCGCGGACGACGAGCGTGAAGAACGGGTTGGCGACGTCCGGGACGATGAGCGCGAGCGTGCCGGTCTTCTGCCGGATGAGGCCGCGCGCGAGCCGACTCGGGACGTACCCGAGCTCCTCGATCGCGCGCTCGACCCGCAGGCGCGTCGCGGGACGCACACGCTCGCTGCCGTTGATGACCCGGGACACGGTCATCGACGAGACGCCTGAGCGCTCGGCCACGTCCTTGATGGTCACGGTAGACGGGATCATCCAGGCGTCTCCTGGGATCAGTAACACGGCTGGGGAGGCCGCACAACACCGTAGCAAGGGGAATTTGCCTCTGAAACTTGACTCCTCGGCAAAAACTGTGTTATCGCTACCACCCGCACCCCAGGGTCAGCACAAGTCAGGAGGCTGGTATGGGTCATGGAAGCGCACGCGGGCCGGCACCGAGGGGGCGCGGCTCGCTCGTCGTCGCTCTCGTCTTCACGCTCGCCGCCGCCGCCGTCCTGGCGACGGTCGCAGGCGCGCGGCCCGCGAAGCAGCAGGCGACGATTCAGGTCGGGCTGATCACGAAGGACGTCACCAACCCGTTCTTCGTGAAGATGAAGCAGGGCGCCACGCAGCAGGCGAGCAAGCTCGGCGCCAAGCTGCTGTACGCGGCCGGCAAGAGCAGCTCGGACAACGCCGGGCAGATCGCGGCGATCGAGAATCAGGTCACCGCCGGCGTGAAAGGGATCCTCATCACCGTCGCCGACGGCAAGGCGGAGAACCCCGCCATCGCGAAAGCGCGCAAGGCGGGCGTGATCGTGATCGCGCTCGACACGCCGACCGTCCCGCCGAGCGCCACGAACGCGCTCTTCGCGACCAACAACATGAACGCCGGCATCCTCATCGGCCGCTACGCCCGCGCGGCGACCAGGGGGAAGACGGTCCACATCGCGATGATCGACGAGCATCCGGGCTCGTCGGTGGGCGCGCTGCGCCACAACGGGTTCCTGAAGGGATTCGGCATCTCGAACAGCAACAGCCAGGTGGTCTGCCAGGGCAACGGCGAGGGACAGACGGCCCCGTCGCAGACGGTCATGGAGAACTGCCTGCAGAAGGACCCGGACATCGACGTCGTCTACACGATCAACGAGCCCAGCGCGGCCGGCGCGTGGAACGCGCTGAACAAGGCCGGGAAGTCGAAGTCCGACGTCACGATCGTGTCCGTCGACGGGGGCTGCCAGGGTGTCCGCAACGTCAGGGCGGGGATCATCGACGCGACGTCGCAGCAGTACCCGCTGAAGATGGCGGCGCTCGGCGTCGCCGCGGTCGTGAAGTACGCCAAGACCGGTGCGAAGCCGCACGGCTACACCGACACCGGCGTCAACCTGATCGCCGGCAAGCCGGTTGCCGGCGTGCCGTCGAAGACCGTCGCCTACGGCCTCAAGAACTGCTGGGGCTAA
>DASTZE010000169.1:0-16408 GCA_035764425.1 Gaiellaceae bacterium | reverse complement strand
GACACGACGCGGCACCTGCTCGTCCACGTGCGCGACTACACGAAGGGCCACCCGCGGATCGAGGCCAACAACCATCCGATCCGCCATGGCGCCATCGTCGGCGTCCACAACGGCCTGATCGTGAACGACGAGGAGATCTTCGACAGTCGCGGCTTCGATCGCGCGCACCCGGAGATGACCGTCGACTCCGAGGCGATCTTCGCGCTGCTGAACGACTCGCCCGGGCCGGAGACGCTCGAGGAGCTCTACGGCGCGATGGCGACCGCCTGGATCGACGAGCGCCGCCCCAGCGAGCTCTTCCTGGCCCGCGGCGTCGGCCGGCCGCTCTGGCTCGGCCAGGGCCGCGACGAGACCTTCTTCGCGTCCACGAAGCACACGCTCGAGCTGGTCGAGCGCTACCTGCACCTGCGCCTCTCCAAACGCGAGGTGCCCGAGGGCTCGTACGTGACGCTCCGGGCCGACGGCGACGTCCAGTGGTCGTCGTTCCGCCCCGAGCAGTATGTCGAGGAGAAGCCGCTTCCGGCCGTCCGCGCTCCGGAGGAGCGCGAGTCGTGCCTGCGACTCCTCCCCAGCGCCGTCGCTGGGTTCGTCTAGATCAGGGTTCCATCCGCGGAGACGTCGACGCCGTCGTCGACGAGCCGCTCGCGCACGAGGAACTGGAACGCCGCCCAGGCGCCGCGCCGGCCCTCGAACATCCGGTAGATCTGCCACTCGCTGAGCAGCGCGTCGTCCTCGCGGCGGGCCTCCGTCCAGTCCGCGAACTTCGGCAGGCGACCCAGCCTCCGGGCGAGCGCCGCGCCCTGCTCGAGCGCCCGCTCGAGTCGCTCCTCGCCGACCGGCACGTCAAAGCCGGCTTCCCGAAGCGCCGTCGTCAGCGAGCCGAAGGTGTGCCAGTAGAGTGACTTTGAAGGCATCTCGGCGCGGTGCTCGTCCAGGTCGCGGGCCGTCGGCGCCCGGCCGAGCCGCTCGCCGAGCTCCCGCAGGAGGCGAACGAGGTCCTCGCGGGTCGTGAAGCGCCGCGGCACGAGGCCTGCCGCCCGCGTGGCGGCGTTCCAGCTGCCGAAGTGAGAGATGACCGTCTGCGGGTGCACCGTCGTCTGCGCGTCCGCGGCGAACTCGCGCATGGTCGGCGCGCGGCCCAGACGCTCGGCCGTGCCCTGCAGCTGCTCGACGATCTCCTCGTCGCTGTAGCGGCGGCGCAGCCCCGCCTGGAACGCCTTCAGCGCCTCGGGGTCGACGCGATCCAGGGCGCGGACACTGCGACGGCGCGGCATAGCAAGAACCCTAGAGCACGTTGATGAAGATGCAAGTGCGTTCGCTCAGCCGACCGGAAGGTCGCCCGGCCGGCGCACCGGCTCGAGCAGCCCGGCGGCCGCGAGCGACGCGACCGCCTTCACGCACCGCGGGCAGAACTGCGTGCCGGCGCACCGGCGCAGCTCGGCGAGCACGGCTTCCTCCGAGAGGTGCTCGGGCTTCGGCGTGAGCATCGAGACGGTCGCCTCCGCTACATGGATGATCCGTGCGCCGAGCGGGATCTCGTCGCCGGCGAGGCCGTCCGGGTAGCCGAGCCCGTCGTAGCGCTCGTGGTGGTGGCGGATCGCGGGCACCGCATCGCGAAGGTAGGCGAGCCGGGAGACGAGCCGTGCGCCCTCCGGTGCGTGCTCGCGCAACTGCTCCCACTCGTCCTCGGTGAGCGCGTCGTCCTTGAGCAGCACCGAGTCCGGCACGGCGAGCTTGCCGACGTCGTGCAGCAGCGCCGCCTGGCTGAGCACGTCGAGCTCCGGTGCGGACAGGCGCAGCTCGCTGCCGATCGCGACCGCGAGCCGCTGCACCTCCCGCGAGTGGCCGGCCGACTCGCGCTCGTCCATCATCGCCGTCAGCGCCTCCACCATCGCCGTCGAGTGCTCGCGCAGTGCCTCGTTCGCCTGCGTCAGCGACGCGTTGCGCTGCTCGAGCGTCTCGACATCGCCGCTCAGCTCGGCGGCCATACGCTGCGCGCGGGCCGCCTCGCGATCCTGGGTCGCGCGGGCGAGCAGCAGTGCCACGGCGATGAGCGCGAGCGTCCAGCGCCCCGCGGCGCCGTAGCAGATGGCGACCACGCCGGCCAGCAGGCCCGCGGCCGTGTCCTGGAGCAGGATCCAGCCGAGCGTCGCCCGGATCGCTGCCCAGACCGCGGCGCCTGCCTCGTTCGCGGCGAGGGCGAGCGGGCCGGCGGCCGCGATCACGAAGTACACGCCGCCGGCGACGAGGCCGGCCGCGATCTGGCCCGCGGCCGGCGAGAACCCCGCGCGCGGGAGGGCGAAGACCCCGGCTGCGGCGAGAGCGGCGAGCGTCAGCGTGCCGATGTCGAAACCGAGGCGGGCGAAGGACATGCGCGTCCTCCCCCACTCGACCACGCACGCGACGACAGCGGTCGGCAGCGCGATCCGGGGCCCGAACAGCGCGGCGCCGGCGAGCAGCCCGACGGCGCTGACCGACGCGGCGCTCCGCCCGGCGTCGGCGAGCACCTGAACGAGCGCGACGACGCCGACGAGCGCCATCATCCCGAGCAGGTCCTGGTTGGTGCCAAAGACCATCGCAGCGGCGCCGCCGAGGATGCCTGCGAGCGTGACGAAGGGCGGAACGACACCCGTCGTCGGCACCGACAGGCCGAACGGGCTCGCGTCCACGGCGCGCGGGCGCTCCGTCGGCCTGGTCCAGACGACGGCGCCCTCATGGCCGGCGATGACGACGCGGTTGCGGCCCTGCACCTTCGCGCGGTAGACGGCCACGTCCGCCTGGTAGACGAGCCCGGTACCGTCGTCCGCGTGCATCGGGTAGGCGGCGACGCCAATGGACGTCGTGATGTGAATCGGGCGGGGCGCGGTGTCGACGGTGATCTCGGCCGAGGCCACGGCGCACCGAATGCGCTCGGCGATCTCCGCCGCCTCCTCCACCCCGGTCTCGGGCAGCAGGATGGCGAACTCCTCGCCGCCGAAGCGTGCAGGCACGTCGTAGTCGCGCAGCTCCTGTCGGAGCACGTGCGCGACCGCGTCCAGCACGGCGTCTCCGGCCAGGTGCCCGTACGTGTTGTTGACGTCGCGCAAGAGATCGAGATCGGCCATCAGGACGGAGAGCGGCCGGACGAAGCGCTGCGCGCGCCCGAACTCGCCCTCGAGCGCGGTGTTGAAGTGGCGTGCGTTGAAGAGGCCCGTCTTGGGATCGACACGCGCCTCCTCCTCCAGCTTCGGCACGACCAGCGAGCGCTGGACGACGAGGAGCGGCGCGAGCGCAAACGGGACGAGCCACGGGTCGCCCGTCCAGAGCCCGGCGACGGCGACGCCGAGCGCCGCCAGCACCAGCTCGGTCGTCAGCCCGTGCGTGGTGAAGATGCCCGTCTCGAAGATGGAGCAGCGCCGCATGAGCGCGACCATGGACGCCGAAATCCCGGCCTGCACCGCCACGAGCAGGGTCATGGCGACGAGCCCGGCGGCGGCGGCCTCGGCGTTCCGGCCGCCGACGAGGTCCGCCGTGAAGTGTGCAGCGGCGTAGGCGGCGAGCGCGGCGAGCGTGTAGGCGGCGACGTTGAAGGCCTGGACGGCGGACGAGACGCGCCGCCGCGCCCAGTCGGGCGCGCGCAGGGCGAGCGGCATCAGGGCCACGAGCCCCGCGGGTAGGAGCAGCGCACCCGCGACGAGGAACACCCCGGTGGTGTGGTAGGCGTAGTTCCGCTTCGTGCGCACGGTGAACAGCTGTGCGACGGCCGCGCAGCCGGTCAGGAGCAGGAACGTCGTCCAGCCCGGTGTCTGGAAGGAGAGGTCCTGGAGCGCTGGCAGCGCGGCGACGACCGCGGCGGCGACGACCACGGCCAGATAGACCGTGGCGCCGAACGGCAGTCCACGGGGCTTCGCACGCCCCTCTGCTACTGCTGCGCTCTCGGCGTTACCGCCGAGGGTGCCCATGTCCGCTCACGCTTGCTCTCCCAGCCGCAGGTGCCCCGCCGGCCGTTTTTTTGGCCGGTGCTCTGACCGTAGGAACGGCGAGGCCCGGTGACCATCCCCCGACCGAGGTAGCGCAGGCCCGGTGGATACGCTCGTTGCATGCATTTCCGGCTGCCGCTCTCTGTCGAGGTCGCGCTTGCGCGCGGCGCCGGACGGCTCTCGCGCCTGACGGGCGCCGGCGGCGGCACGACCTTCCCCGGGAAGCTGCTGACACGCCTCGACCCGGCCGCGCTGGAGCGACTCTCCGCCCGGCTTCCGCGCGGCAGCGCGCTCGTCTCGGCGACGAACGGCAAGACGACGACCGCGTCGATGGTCGCGGCCGTCCTGGCCCCCGGGGTGAGGCTGGCCCACAACGACTCGGGCGCGAACCTCGTCTCCGGGGTCGCCTCCTCCCTGCTCTCGGCAAACGGCGCCGAGATGGGCCTGTTCGAGGTGGACGAGGCGGCGCTGCCCGAGGTGGCCCAGCGGCTGCGGCCGCATGCGCTCTGCCTGGGCAACCTCTTCCGCGATCAGCTCGACCGCTACGGCGAGCTCGAGCACGTGGCCGCACGCTGGCGCGCGATGGCGGCGTCGCTGGACGCGGCCTCGACGCTGGTCGTGAACGGCGACGACCCCCAGGTGGGCGACCTCGCGCGCGAGCGGACCGGCTCGGTCGTGTTCGGGCTCGACGATCCCCGCCAGGCGCGGCCCGGGCTGCAGCACGCGGCCGACTCCAAGTGGTGCATCCGTTGCGGGACGCCGTACGAGTATGCGGCCGCCTACGTAGGCCACCTCGGCGACTACCGCTGTCCCGCCTGCGGGCACGCACGACCGCCGCTCGACGTCGCCGCGCGCGAGCTCGAGCTGAACGGGCTCGAGTCGGTCTCGTTCGTGCTCGCGACGGCCGAGGGGGAGCGGCGCGTGCAGCTGCGCCTGCCCGGCCTCTACAACGTCTACAACGCCGTGGCGGCGGCCTCGCTGGCGCGTGCGCTGGGTGCGTCGCTGGACGAGGTGGTGGCGGGCCTGGAGGGCTTCGGCGGTGCGTTCGGACGCTTCGAGCGCATCCCCGTTGGCTCGCGGCGGCTGCTCGTGCTGCTGATCAAGAACCCCGCCGGCGCCAACGAGGCGATCCGGACGCTCGTCGCCGGCCGCCCGCCGCGGCTGGCGCTGATCGCACTGAACGACGAGATCGCGGACGGGCGCGACGTCTCCTGGATCTGGGACGTCGACTTCGAGCCGCTCCTCGACGGGCTCGAGCAGGTGATCGCGACCGGTGAGCGCGCCGCCGAGCTCGCGCTCCGCTGCAAGTACGCCGGCTTCGAGAACGTCGTCGTCCTGCCCGATCTCGGCCGTGCGCTCGATCGCGGCCTGGAGACGATCGGCGAGGGCGAGGAGCTCGTCTGCCTGCCCACCTACACGGCGATGCTGGCGCTGCGCGAGATCGTCGCCGAGCGGGGCCACGTGCGCCCCTACTGGAAGCGGGCCGCGTGATCCGCGTCGCGCACCTTTACCCGGACTACCTCAACATCTACGCCGACCGCGGCAACATCGCGGTGCTCGACCGCCGTGCCGCCTGGCGCGGCTTCACGCTGGAGGTGACGCCGATCGGCGTCGGCACGCCGCTGACCGGCGATTACGACCTCGTCTACGTCGGCGGCGGCCAGGACCGCGAGCAGGCGCTGATCGCTCCGGACCTCGCCTCGCGCGCCGAGCCGCTCGCGGAGTTGGTCCGCAACGGGGCGGCGGTGCTCGCCGTGTGCGGCGGCTACCAGCTACTCGGCCGCGGCTACCGTGACGCGGCGGGCGAGGACCTGCCCGGCGCCGGTTTGTTCCCGCTTGTCACGGTGGCAGGCGAGCGGCGGATGATCGGCGACGTGCTGCTCGAGTGCGAGCTCGACGCGGGCGAGAAGCGCACGGTGGCCGGCTTCGAGAACCATGCAGGCAGGACGGTGCTCGATGACACCGCCGAGGCGCTCGGCCGCGTCGTGGCCGGCTTCGGCAACGACGGCGTCTCGGGCTACGAGGGCTGCCGGGTCGGCAACGCCGTCGGCACGTACCTGCACGGGCCGTTGCTACCGCGCAACCCATGGCTCGCCGACTGGCTGCTCGTGCGCGCGGTCGAGCACCGGACGGGCGAGCGCCCCGTCTTCGCGGCCTTGCCCGACGAGCTCGAGCGGGCCGCACACGCCGTCTCGGCCGAGCGGGCGCGCTCGCGCGGCGGGCGATTTTCCACCTAGGTGCCAGGCTGAAGCCTGGCACCAGGGGTCGCGGCCGTGCCTCGCTACGGCGCCCAGAGGGGGCCGAGGTAGACCGTCGGATCGCCCGTCCGCCAGCGCGAGAGAAAGCGCTGGATCGGTGGGTGGAGCACGACATCCTCGAGCTCGCCGAAGCTGAACAGGCGGTGGCCGCGCACGGCCTCGTCCTCCGACTTCACGCGCTCCAGCGACCGGCCGGTCAGGTCGGTGGCGAAGATGATGTGCACGACGTGCTTGCGCGTGAAGCTGCCCGCGGGCGCGATCGAGTCGACGATAGCCACGGGGCCTTCGACCGGCGGGCTGTCCTCGAGGCCGACCTCCTCGTGCAGCTCCCGGTGCAGCGCGCCGACCAGGCTCTCCCCCGCGTCGACGCCGCCGCCGGGCAGCAGCCAGTACTCGCGGCCGTGCTTCTCGTGCCGGCAGAGCAGCAGCATGTCCCGCCAGCGCAGGATCGCCGAGACCCGGATCCGCGGCGTCCCGTGCATCAGTGGGAAGAAGAGCCGAAGCCCCGGACGCCGCGCTCCGACTCATCGAGCTCGTCCACCTGCACGGGCTCGAGGTCGGGGACCGCGACGACGACCAACTGAGCGATCCGCGTCCCCGGCTCGACCACGAATGTCTCGCGCCTGTCGGTGTTCAGCAGGACGACCTTCACCTCGCCCCGGTAGCCGGCGTCGACCAGGCCGGGTGCGTTCACGATGGTGATGCCGTGGCGGGCGGCGAGCCCGGAGCGCGGGACAACGAGGCCGGCGTGGCCCTCGGGGATCGCGACCGCCAGCCCCGTGCCGACGACCGCCCGTTCGCCCGGCTCCAGCACGTGCCGCTCGGCGGCGGCCAGATCGAGCCCCGCGTCGCCGGCGTAGGCGCGCTCCGGCACCACCGCGACGTCGCTGAGCCGCCTGAGCGGCAGGGCGCTCACAGAGCGGACGCAGACGGCTGCTGCGTCTCCGCGACCAGGAAGGGTGCGTAGCGGCGCAGCTCCCGCTGCGGCAGCCGCGCACGGATCAGCACCCCGTCCTCGCGGTCCTCGCGCGCTTCGATCGGCGCGCCGAGTGCGTAGAGCGCGGCGAGTGTCGCGCCCTCGTCGTACGGCACGAGCAGCGCCACCTGCTCGAACCGGTCTGCGAATCGCTCGGCGATGCGGGCGCGCAGCTCGTCCAGCCCCTCCCCGGTCTGCGCCGACACCATCAGCGAGCCCGGGAACCGGTTCACGAGCCGGCGGCGGCGCAGGCTGTCGATCGCGTCGACCTTGTTCAGAACGAGCTCGCGGGGCAGGTCGGCGGCCCCGATCTCGCGCAGGACGGCCTCGACCGCCTCCACCTGCTCGTCCAGCCGCTCGTCCGGCGCCGACGCGTCGGCGACGTGGAGCACGAGGTCGGCGACGAGCGTCTCCTCGAGCGTGGCCGCGAAGCCCTCGACCAGCTGGTGCGGCAGCCGCGTGACGAAGCCGACCGTGTCGGTCACCAGGTAGCGACGCCCCTCGTGGTCGAACGAGCGAGTGGTCGGGTCGAGCGTCTCGAACAACCGGTCGCGGACGGCGACGTCGGCGTCGGTCAGCGCGTTCAGGAGCGTCGACTTGCCCACGTTCGTGTACCCGGCCAGGGCGACGGTCGGCGCCTCCGTGCGCTGCCGCTCGCGGCGGCGTGTCGCGCGCTGGCGCTTGAGCGTGTCCAGGCGGCGCTTGAGCACCGAGACCCGCCGCCGGGCGATGCGGCGGTCGGTCTCCAGCTGCGACTCGCCGGGGCCGCGCGTGCCCACCCCGCCGCCGAGGCGCTCGAGGTGCTGCCACATACCGCGCATGCGCGGGAGGTTGTACTCGAGCTGCGCGAGCTCGACCTGAAGCTTGCCCTCGGCGCTGACGGCGTGCTGGGCGAAGATGTCGAGGATCAGCTGCGTCCGGTCGATGACGCGTGCGTTCAGCGTGTTCTCGAGCGTCCGCTGCTGGGTCGGCGAGAGCTCGTCGTCGACGAGCAGCGACTCGGCCCCGGACTGGCCGTAGGCGGCCTTCAGCTCGTCGAGCTTGCCTTTGCCGACGTACGAGCGCCGGTCCGGCTGCTGGCGGTGCTGGGTCAGCTCGCCGACCGGTTCGACGGCGGCCGCGCGGGCAAGCTCGCGCAGCTCGGCGAGGCGCTCTTCGGCGTCGGCGCCGTGGGGCAGCACGGTGAGGACGAATCCGCGCTCCGGCGCGGCGCCGGGCGCAGGATCGGGCTGGCGATGGGTCACCGGCCTGATTATGCCGCGGGGCGGCAGAATCCCCGTATGGCGCTCGTCTCGCCCTTGCTTGCGCGCACCGGCACGTACCCGTTCGTCCGCCTGGAGGAGGCGAAGCGGGCCGTGCAGGCGCGCGGGATCGACGTGATCGATATGGGCATCGGCGACCCGCGCGAGCGCGCCGACCCGCGCATTGAGCGGGCGCTTATCGACGCGCTGCCAGAGGTCTCGGGCTATCCGCTCGCCCAGGGGCTCCCGGAGCTGCGGCAGGCGGTCGCCGGCTGGGCCTACCGGCGCTTCGACGCTCGGCTCGACCCCGACTCCGAGGTCATCCCGACGTACGGCTCGAAGGAGGCGATCTTCTCACTCGCCCTCGCGCTGCTCGACCGCGACGGCGGCCGGCGTACGGTGGCGTACACCGAGCCCGCGTACCCCGTCTACGAGCGCGGCGCCCTCTTCGCCGGCGGCGAGCCGGTTGCGCTCCCGCTCGAGGCCGCGCACGGCTTCCTGCCCGACCTCGACGCGGTCGACTGGGACGGCGTCGCGCTGCTCTGGATCAACTACCCGAACAACCCCACGGGCGCCGTTGCGGGCCTCGACTTCTTCGAGCGCGCCGCCGAGCTCGCGCGCTTGCACGGCTTTGTGCTCGCCTCCGACGAGGCCTACACCGAGCTGTGGTTCGACCGGCAGCCGCCGTCGGCGCTGCAGGTCGCCGACCGGACCAACGTCCTGGTCTTCAACAGCCTGAGCAAGCGCTCGTCGATGACCGGCTACCGCTGCGGCTTCGCCGCCGGCGACCCCGCGCTCATCGGGACGCTGCGGGCCTTCCGCCCCTCCGTCGGCTCGGCCCCGCAGGAGTTCGTCCAGCGCGCCGCCATCGTCGCCTGGGGCGACGAGTCGCACGTCGCGCGCAACCGCGAGCGCTACCGGGAGAAGCGCGACCTGCTGCTCGAGGCGCTCGCCCACGCCGGCCTGCGTGTCGCCGGCAGCCAGGCCGGCATCTACCTGTGGGTCGAGGTGCCGCGCGGTGAGACGTCCGAAGGCTTCGCCACGCGAGTGCTCGAGCGCGGCGTCGTCGTCTCCCCCGGCTCCTACTTCGGGCCGTCCGGCGAGGGCTACGTTCGCATTGCGCTGACGCCGCCGCTCGACCAGTGCCGCCGCGCGGCCGTGGTCCTGGAGTCGCTCTGAGCCTCCCGGAGACGATCGACCGCCTCTGGGAGACGGGCGAGCCGGAGGCGGAGCCCGTCGAGGAGGCGATCCGCCTGCTCGACACCGGCGAGGCGCGCGTGGCCGAGCCGCGCGACGGCGGCTGGGTGACGAACGAGTGGCTGAAGAAGGCGATCCTCCTCTATTTCAAGCTGCGCAAGGTCGAGCCGATCGAGGCCGGCGAGCTCGGCTACCTCGACAAGATCCCGGTCAAGCACGACTATGCCGCGCATGGCGTACGCGTGGTGCCGCCCGGCGTGGCGCGCTACGGGTCGTACCTTTCCGAGGGGGTGATCCTCATGCCGGGCTTCGTCAATATCGGCGCCTGGGTGGGCCCGCGGACGATGGTCGACACGTGGGCGACCGTCGGGTCGTGCGCCCAGATCGGCGCCGACGTCCACCTGGCGGGCGGCGTGGGCATCGGCGGTGTGCTCGAGCCGCCGCAGGCCCAGCCGGTGATCGTCGAGGACGGCGCCTTCCTGGGCTCCCGCGCGATCGTCACCGAGGGGGTGCGCATCGGCCGCGAGGCGGTGGTGGCCGCGAACGTGTCGCTCACGCGGAGCGTCCCCGTCATCGACGTGACCGGGCCGGAGCCGGTCGAGTACCGCGGCGAGGTGCCGCCGCGGGCGGTGGTCGTGCCCGGCACGCGGCCGAAAAAGTTCCCCGCCGGGACCTACCAGCTCGACTGCGCGTTGATCATCGGCTACCGCGCCGACTCGCACGACCAGCGGCTGTCGCTGAACGACGTCCTCCGCGAGTACGAGATCGCCACGTGAGCGAGCTGACGCGCGGGGACTTCCTGCGCCTCCTCGGCGGCGGCGCGGTCGTGCTGGCCGGTGGCCACAGGCTCACCGATGCGCGGAGCGCGACGAAGCCGCCGCCGGAGCACACCGTGCACACGTACGTCTCTCGCCCGGACCTGCGCCCGCCGGTCGTTTCGGTGACGCGCAAGGGGCCGGTCGCATACGGGCTCCTCTTCCTCGGCCCGTTCCACGCTCCGGAGCAGCAGGGCGCGCTGATCGTCGACAACAGCGGCGAGCCGGTTTGGTTCCACCGGACGGGCAAGAGCGCCGTGACGAACCTCCGCGTCGCCGTCTTCGAGGGCAAGCCCGTGCTCACGTGGTGGGAAGGCGCGACGAGGCAGGGCCTCGGCGAGGGCGCGTTCGTCATCGCCGACCAGCGGTACCGCGAAATCGCCCGCTTCGATGCCGCGGCGGGGCGCCCGTCGGATCTCCACGAAATGATCCTGACGCCGCACGGCACGGCGCTCGTCTCCTCGTACGAGACGCACCCGGCCGACCTGACGAGCGTCGGCGGGCCGAAGAAGGGCCAGGTCGTCGGCGGGGTCGTGCAGGAGCTGGAGCTGCCGAGCGGGCGCCGGCTCTTCGAATGGAAGAGCCTGGGGCAGGTCAAGATCGGCGAGGCCCACCAGCCGGTCGCGAAGGGGCCATACGACTACTTCCACCTCAATTCGATCGAGCCGATGCCGGACGGGAGCGTGCTGGTCTCCGGCCGGAACACCTGGGCCGTCTACCTCGTCGACCATGGCAGCGGTGAGGTGCGGTGGCGGCTCGGCGGCAAGAAGAGCGACTTCGCGATGGGCCCGGGAACCCGCTTCGCATGGCAGCACGACGCACGGTGGCACGGGACCGGCGAGGTCAGCCTGTTCGACAACGGTGCCGCGCCGAAGGTGCACCGGGAGTCGCGGGGCGTGCGGCTTGCGGTCGACACGAAGCGGATGCGCGCCCGCCTCCTGCACGCATACACGCACGCCCCGAGCGTCCTCGGGATCGCGCTCGGCTCGGTGCAGCGGCTCGCGAACGGCAACTGGCTCGTCAGCTGGGGCACGGCGCCGTACTTCACCGAGTTCGGCCCCGACGGCCGCGTGCGCCTCGACGGCGCCCTGCCCGACGAGCGATGGACCTACCGGACGCTGCGCTTCCCATGGGTCGGCCGACCGATCGATCGCCCCGAGGCCGCCGTCCGGACGACCACCGGCTCGAGCTACCTCCACGTGAGCTGGAACGGCGCGACCGAGGCCGTCGCCTGGGCGCTGCACACGGGCGCGACCGCGGGCGCTCTCGCACGGTCGGCCACGCACCCGAAGCTTGGATTCGAGACGGCGCTCGAGCTTCCGCCGACGGCCCGCTACGCCGCGGCGGTCGCGCTCGACCGGAGCGGAGCGAAGCTCGGCCAGTCGCCGACGATCCGCGTCACGTAGCCGGCGCGCCCGCGTGCACGCGGGCGCCGATCTGCTCCAGCAGCCCGAGGTCGTCGCGGACGTTCCAGAGCTCGACGACCTTCCCGTCCGCGAAGCGGAAGATGTTCACGCCGTTGAAGCGCGCTGCGCGGCCGGTCGGCTCGACGGTCGCCCAGGGGCCGAGATGCGTGCCGGTCGCCGTCCAGTAGCCGACGACCAGGTCGTCCTCCGCGATCAGCAGATCCACCATGAAGCGCAGGTCTGGGAATGCCTGCCGGAACGCGGCGGCGATCTGCTTCTGACCTTCGGGCCCCGGAAGCGCCTCGGTCCCGCGCGCGTCGTGCCGGACGTACTCGTCCGCGAAGACCGCGTCGGCGACGTCGTAGTTGGCTCCGTCCCAGGCCTCGACGTAGAAGCGCCGGATCAGCGCCTTGTGGTCCTCCGCGGACATCGCGACAGTCTTAGCAGGGAACCGCGGGGCCGATGAGGGTGGCCCGACCGCCGCTCAGGCGCACGGTCAGGTCGCCGCCCGGGAACGAGACGACGACTTCGCCCTCCCCATGCGTCGCTGCGGCGACGGCCACCGCGCTTGTGCCCGAGGCCCGCGTCTCCCCCACGCCTCGCTCCCACACGCGGGCGATGACGTGGCCAGGGCGATCGATGCGCGCGACCTGAACGTTGGTGCGCCGGGGGAAGCGCGGGTGCGTTTCGAGCCGCGGGCCGATGTCCGGAAGGTCGTCCGGGTCGCCCTCGACGACCGCGTGCGGGTTGCCGACGTCGACCGGAGTGAAGCGGATGCCGTCCGCCTCCTCGGGCACGCCGACGCGGACGGCGCCGATGTCCTGCTCCACCTCGTCGCCGCCGAGCATCCTGGCCACGACCGGGCGTTCGCCGACGCGGATCGTGACCGTCTCGGCGCCCGTCCGGGCGGCGAGCCAGCGGGCGGCGATGCGGGTGGCGTTGCCGGACAGCTCGGCGAGCGAGCCGTCCGGGTTCCAGATGCGCGCGTCGGCCCAGTCCTCGCCGGACGCGACCACCTCGACGATGCCGTCCGTGCCCCGCGCGAGACGCCGCGCGTCCTCCGCGGTCAGAGGCTCCGTGACGATGCCGTAGACGTTGCCGTGCGCCTGCCAGCGCTCCACGGCGTCACGCTAGCCGGGCGGCAATCTCCTTCGCGACCAAATCGGGCGGGCGATCGCCGTCGATCAGCTCGATGCCGGAAATGCGGCGCATCCACTTGCGCTGGTACGCGGCGAACTGCCGCGTCCCGACGATCAGCGCGTCGAGCGCCTCGTTTCCGCGCTCGGCCAGCTCCTGGAGGCCGAGCATCTGGCGCGCGGTCGTCGAGATCTCACCGGCGAGCGCCCGCCGCGCCTCCCGGACGGCGCCCGCGGCGACCATCGCCCGCGCGCGGTCGGCGATGCGCGCCTCGAGGACGTCGGCCGGCACGTCGAGGCCGAAGATCCTCGTCGGATGGCGCGTCTGCTTGCTCCAGAGCCGGCTCTCGCCGCGGCGGAGCGAGAAGCCCGCGTCCGTGAGCTCGAGCGCGCGGACGACCCGGCGTCGGTCATTGGCGTGCACGACGGCAGCGGCTTCCGGGTCACGGTCCGCGAGCTCGGTGTACACGGCAGCCGGATCGGCGTCGTAGGCTGCCTCCCAGCGCTCCCGCGCCTCGGGCGGCGCCGACGGCGGGATGTCCAGCTCGGCCAGCGCGGCGCGAAAGTAGAGGCCCGTGCCGCCCGCGACGACGGGCACGCGCCCCTCGGCGAGCAGCCGGTCGATCTCAACGTGGGCCAGCTCGGCGTACTCGCCGATCGACCCCTCGTGCGAAAGCGGCCAGATCGCGACCAGCGCCGTCGGACGCTCCGGCTGCGCCGTGATGATGGGCACGCCTCGGTACGCCTGCATCGAGTCGGCGGATACGACCGCGCCGCCGAGGCTCCTTGCGACCTGTTCGGCGACGGCCGTCTTGCCGGACGCGGTCGGGCCGAAGATGCCGACGACGGTCAGGCGGCGACCGTGGTCGGCGTGCGGCCTGCGGCGCGGTGCGTGCCGCGCAACGTCGTCGACGTGGCGGCCTCGATGCGCACGTCGACGAGCTCGCCCGGCGCGGCCGTGCCGGCGAAGTTGACGGTCGTGTTCCGCCGCGTCCGGCCGCGCAGCAGCTCCCTGTCGGTGCGGCTCGTGCCTTCGACGAGCACCTCCTCGACGCGGCCCACCCGTTCGGCGTTCCGCTCTGACGCAATCCGCTGTACGACGTCGACGAGGCGCTCCAGCCGCTCGTGCTTGACCTCCTCGGCGACCTGCTCCATCGCGGCCGCCTCGGTCCCCGCCCGCGGCGAGTAGATGAACGTGAACGCGCTGTCGTAGCGCACCTGCTCGACGACCGCGAGGGTCTCGGCGAAGTCGTCCTCGGTCTCGCCCGGGAAGCCGACGATGATGTCCGTCCCGAGCGCCAGGTCGGGCACGGCCCCGCGCAGCCGGTCGACGAGCGCCAGGTAGCGCTCCTGCGAGTAGGTGCGGCGCATGGTCTTCAGGACGCGCGTCGACCCGGACTGCAGTGGCAAGTGGATGTGCTCGCAGACGGCGTCGCACTCGGCCATCGCGGCCACGACGGGCTCGCGGAAATCCTTCGGGTGCGGGCTCGTGAAGCGGATCCGCTCGATGCCGTCGACCGCATCGACGGCGCGCAGCAGCTCGCCGAACTCCGTCGCCATGTCGGGGCGGAGGTCGCGTCCCCACGAGTTGACGTTCTGGCCGAGCAGCGTCACCTCGCGCACGCCTCCCTCGGCCAGCGCCGTCACCTCGGCGACGATCTCGCCCGGGCGGCGGCTGACCTCGCGGCCGCGGACGGCCGGGACGATGCAGTACGCACAGGTCGAGTTGCAGCCCATCGACACCTGCACCCACGCCTGGAAGCGGCGCTCACGGTGCATCGGCAGGCCGGCGGAGAAAACCCGCTCGCCGGCCGTCCCGAAGCTCGACCGCGCGACTCCCTGCCCGTTGGCGCCGATCCAGTCGGCGAGGTGCGGGATCGTCCCTGGCCCGAAGGCGACGTCGACAAACGGGTAGAGCTCGAGCAGCCGCTCGCGCTGCGCCTCGGCGTAGCAGCCGCCGACGGCGACGATCGCGTCGGGATCACGCCGCTTGCGGGCAGCCGCGTCGCCCATGTACGCGGCGAACTTCGTGTCCGGCTTCTCGCGGATGGTGCACGTGTTGAAGACGAGCACGTCCGCCTGGTCGCGGGAGGGCGCCTCGCCGAGTCCGAGCGACTCCAGCGTGCCCTTGATGCGCTCGGAATCGTGCGCGTTCATCTGGCAGCCGAATGTGGTCACGAAGTACCTGCGCACGCGCCGAAGGGTAGCCCGCAGGTGCGGCCCGCCGGAGGGGCCGGCCGCACCGGAACTTCGCGGGGATAGAGACCTGCAGCGAAACGCTCCGGGCCTTCTAGAACCCGCCGGCGACGATGCGCCAACCCGCGCTCTCGCGCGCGAACTCCACGAACGACGCGTGCCGGTGGAGGCGAAGGTCGATGTGCCTGTGGCCGCTCGGCAGGACCCGGCGGCGGACGATCCGGTAGTCGTAGGGGCCGTAGAACGTCTCGCCGGCCTCGTAGAGCCCGCGGCAGGCCGCCTGCGAGATCTTCAGGTAGCGGTGCGAGTACAGGCGGCAGACGGCGGCGTAATCGCCGCGGTTCGCCTCGCGCACGAACACGTCCTCGACGTATCGCTGCGCACCGGTGGGCGTGAGCGGGGTCAGGACGAACGCTCCTCCTTTCACCTGGATCGCGATTCGCTGCTTCGTTGCAACCGGTCCGGCCGCCGCGACGGCCGCCACCAGGGCGGTCGCGGCCGCCAGAGCCACGACCGCTGTCAGCGTCCTTCGCATGTGCTCCCTCCTCGTGTCGTAGACAGCCTTCGAGGCGAGCGTGGCCGCCGGGGCTGAGGCGGCGCTGAGGGCGGGCTGAGGGGGTGCGCCGGCGTTCAGCAGGCGAAGTAGACGTGCGGGCCGGCCGTCACCCAAACGGCACCTGCACCGGGTGCGACCGAGGTCAGGCACGGCCCGTTCAACCCCGGGGTGTCGCTGAGGTGGATCGTGGCGGCGATCCCATGGGTCGAACCGTCCCAGCGAACGAGGGTCCCTGTGGGTGCGTCGTACATCCAGGTTGAGCCGTACCCTCCCGCAAAGTAGCCCCGCGCCGGAGGACAGCAACCCAGATGCTGTACGACGCCGAGCGTCCGCGGATCGACGATGACGGTGTCGCCCCCCAAGTCGGACAGGCCTACCCAGATCGAGCCGAGCGCCACCTCAGGGCGGGCAGCGTGCAATCCGAGGTCGATCCGTCCGGTTACGGCTGCCGAGCGAGGGTCGATCCGGTAGAGCGTCGCGCTGGATGAGGCCGTGACCCAGACGCCTCCGAGCCCCGCGGTGAGACCGTCGATCGGCGCGGTGGCGGGGAAGCGTATCCGCCTGGTGACGTCGCCGCTGGTCGGGTCGATGCGCAGCACCTGGTTGGCGGCGGCGCCGCGAACGACGACCCAGACGGCGCCGTAGCCGAATGCGACTGCCCGAGCCCT
>DASTZE010000168.1:0-16510 GCA_035764425.1 Gaiellaceae bacterium | reverse complement strand
GAGGTCGATCGCGATGCCGGCGGCCAGCGGGCCGATCAACAGCCCGACGCCCTTCGTCGTCGTCGCGAGGCCGGAGATCGCGCCGCGGTGCTGCGGCGGCATGAGCTTGAAGAGCAGCCCCCAGGCGAGCGTCATCACGATCCCGCCGGCGATCGCGATCGGGAAGATCACCGGCAGGTACCAGTCGTGCCACTCGGTCGCGAGCCCGCCGGCCATGTAGCCGCCGCCGTAGATGAGCGACGCCACGACGATGACCGGCGCGAGGCCGACGCGGTCGCCCAGGCGCCCTGCCACGAGCGCGGCGACGAGGTAGCCGGCGCTGACCACGCCGAGCGTGATCGCGGACGTGGAGAGCGGCTGCCCGAGCCCAACCGTGATGTAGAGCACCACGAATGTGCGCGCGGCGGCGAACGTGCCCTCCCAGGCCGCGTTCGCGATCAGGAACATCGTCACGTCGCGCTCCTGCCGCAGCAGGCACCACGCGGTCGACAGGTAGCTGCGCACGCCGCGGAAGACCCGCTCACCCGCCGCCGTGGGCTCCTCGACGAGCACGATCGGCGCCAGGCAGGCGAGCCCCGTCGCCAGGGACGCGACGAGGAACGGGAACGGGTCCCAGACGTGGAAGAGGAAGCCGCCGCCGACGAGGGCCCCGCCGATCGCGAGCCCGCGCAGCACGTGCTGGATGCCCTGCGCCCGCCCGTACGCGTTCGGCGGCACCAGGTCGGGGTAGAGGCCGCGGTAGGGCGGCTCGTAGACGTAGTAGGCGAAGAAGAAGGCGAAGACGAGCAGCGCCGTTGTCCAGAGGCTCGGCATGAACGCCATCAGCGCCAGGCAGAAGGCGATCGGGCCGACGGCGGCGAGCATGAACGGGCGGCGACGCCCGAGCGGCGTGTTGAACGTGTCGCTCCACGGGCCGACGATCAGGGGCAGCGTGATCGCGAACACGCCCTCGGCCGCGAGCACGAGTGCGATCAGGCTCGTCGACTCGGTGAAGTCGCCAAGGATCGGCGGCAGATAGGCCGCGGTTGTCGTGATCGAGAACGCGAGCCCGAACGCGCCGAGGCCCAGCGTCCAGGCGAGGCCGCGCTGCATCCACGGCAACGGGACGACACGCCTCTCGGCCCGCGCCGTCGACATAGCGCGAGTGTAAGCGGCACAATGGCGGCCATGGAAGGTGGCTTCGGCTTCCTCGGCGGCGGAGACCCCGACGAGCTCATGCGAAATCTGCAGGAGTTTGCGGCCCGCCAGGCCGAGTCCGTGCAGGAGGCGCAGCGCGAGCAGTTCGCGACCTTGACGCTGAACACGGCCGTCGAGTTGACGGCCGCCGCCCTCAACCAGATCTCAGCCACGGGCGGCCCGGACGAGCAGGCAGTTGCGCTTCGCGACGCCATGCGCGTCCTTTTTCCCGAGGCAGTCGCGCTCGTGAGCGCGGCCCGCCAGGGGTTCATGCGCGAGACGTGAGCGTCCTCGACAAGGCGATCGTCCGGGTCATGCCGGCGGTGCCCAAGCCGGTGGTCCGGCGTATCTCCGCGCGCTACATCGCGGGCACCGAGCTCGCCGATGCCCTGCGCGTTGTCAGGAACCTGAACGCGGCCGGGAAGCTGGCCACGATCGACGTCCTGGGCGAGGAGATCACCGCCGCGGACGAGGCGCGCGCGATCGCGCGCACGTACGGCGACGTCTTCGACACGATCAGCGAGCAGGGGCTCGACTCGAATGTCAGCGTGAAGCTGACCGGGCTCGGGCTGAAGCTCGACTACGGCCTCTGCCGCCAGAACCTCGAGGAAGTCCTCGCGCACGCCTCCGCGCACGACAACTTCGTGCGCATCGACATGGAGGACTCGTCGACGACCGACGACACGCTCCGCCTGTACCGCGAGCTGCGCGAGGCCGGGCACGACAACGTCGGCATCGTGCTGCAGGCCTGCCTCCGGCGGACGCACGACGACATCCGCGCGCTTGCCGGGCTCGGCCTCAACGTGCGGCTCTGCAAGGGCATCTACATCGAGCCGCCCGAGCTCGCCTACCAGGGCTTCCAGGAGGTGCGCGACAGCTTCGTCACCGCCCTCGACCTGCTGCTCGATGTGGGCGCCTACGTCGGGATCGCGACGCACGACGACTGGCTGGTGGCCGAGGCGCAGCGGACGGTGTATGAGCGCCGCCTGGAGCCGAATCAGTACGAGTTCCAGATGCTGCTCGGCGTGCGGCCGTCGATGGGCGACACGCTCGTCGCCGAGGGCCACCGGCTGCGGATCTACGTCCCGTTCGGGCGGCAGTGGTACGCGTACACGATGCGCAGGCTCCAGGAGAACCCGCGCCTCGCCGGGCACATCGCCTTCGACACGCTCGGGCGCCTGATCCCGGGCCGTTAGGCGGGCAGGGAGTACCCCCCGTCGACGACGATCGTCTGCCCGCGGATCATGTCCGCGTCGGGCGTGCACAGGAACTCGACCACGCCGGCCAGGTCGTCGGCGGTCACCATGCGCCCGGCGGGCGTGCGTGAGCGCGCCATCTCCAGCATCTCGTCGCGGTTCGGGAAGTGCTCGAGCGCGCCGGTGTCGACGACGCCGCCCGAGACGGCGTTGACGCGGATCCCGCGCGGCGCGAGCTCGACGGCGAGGTAGCGGACAAGCGACTCGAGCGCCGCCTTCGAGGTCCCCACGAGGACGTAGTTCTCCATCGTGCGGAACGAGCCGAGGCTCGAGAGCGCGACGATCGAGCTGCCCGCCCGCATCTTCGGCGCCGCCGCCTGTGCGAGCGAGAGCAACGCGCGGGCGTTCGCGGTCATCGTCCACTCCCAGTGTTTCTCCTGCGCCTCCAGCGCGGGGCGGATCACGCCGGTGGCGGCGTTGTGGATCAGCGCGGTCAGCGGCGGCAGCTCGGCGACCTCGCGGAGGACGCGCTCGGACGAGACGTTGCCGCGGACGAGCACCGGCTCGGCGCCGAGCGCGCGGATCTCCTGTGCCGTGGCCTCGGCGGCGTTGTCGTTTCGCAGGTAGCCGATCGCGACCGTCGCGGCGCCGTGCTGCGCGAAGCGGAGCGCGATGGCGCGGCCGATGCCGCGTGAGCCGCCCGTGACGAGGACGGCAGCGCCCGCGAAGTCGGTCACGGAAGTGGGTCGTACTCGGGCGCCGAGCTCGGCAGCTCGTCCCACCCGATGCGCGACCGCGGCTCGCGGGGCGAGTCGCGGGCGGTCGACGAGGCGTGGCCGAGGCGGTCGAGCATCGCCATCTGCTCCTCGCCGTAGCGGCGTACCGGGTCGTCGGCCGGCAGCCCCTGCACCAGCTCGCGCACGCGGGCGCGGATCTGGTAGGCGAAGTGCGGCGTCGCGGGGCCGACGAGGGCGTCGATGTCGTCCGTGGTCACGGCCACAGCCGGAGGCTAACCGGTCGTTAGTGTCCGACGGTGCACCGGCCGACGCGCGTGGAGCTGATGCTGTTCGTCGTCGTCGTCCTGTGGGCGCTGAACCTGACGGTGACGCGCTACCTGCTCACGCACGGCTTCCACCCGCTCGCGTACGCCACGCTGCGCTACACGGCGGCGGCGCTGATCTTCATCGCGCTGACGCTGATCCTCGAGCACACGCTGCGCATCAACCGGCGCGCGGGCGGCGTCGTCGCGCTCGCGATCGTGATGCTCGTCCTGAACCAGCTCGGCTTCGTCTACGCGCTCGACCGCACGACCGCGTCGACGGTCGGCCTGGTGCTCGGCGCGACGCCGATCTTCGCGGCGCTGATGGGGCTCGCGCTCGGCCGCGAGCGGCTGAGCCGCCGCTTCTGGATCGCGGCGACGATCTCCTTCGCGGGCGTCGCGCTTGTGGCCGTGGGGGCGGCCGGCGAGGTGTCGGGCGACCTGGTCGGGATTCTGCTCGCGGTCGTCACCGCTGCCACCTGGGCCGCGTACTCGGTGCTGATCGCGCCGCTCATGGCGACCTACTCGCCGTACCGCGTCAGCGCGCTCGTGCTCGCGTCGACCGCCATCGTGCTCGCCGTCATCGGCTCGCGCCAGACAGCGACCCAGTCGCTCGACCTCGGCACGACCGACTGGCTGCTGTTCGCGTTCGCAACGCTCGGTCCGCTCGTGCTGACCAACGTGCTCTGGTTCCGGTCGCTCTACCGCATCGGCCCGGCGCGGGCGACGCTGGCCGCGAACCTGCAGCCGTTCGTGGCCGTGATCTTCGCGGTCATCCTGCTGTCCGAGACGATGACCGCGCTCCAGGTCGTGGGTGGTGTGTTGATCGCGGGCGGGATCCTGCTCGCCCGGCGCCGGCGGGCGCCGCCCGTCACCGCACCCAGAGTTGATCCATCAGCACGCCGTACTCGGGGTGGTTCTGATAGTCCCCGACTCGCTTCGACGAGAAGTCGATCACCTTCGGAGTGACGTACGGGATCACGTACGCACCGTCGGTGACCCGTCGGTCGAACGCCGTCCACGGATCGTTCGAGCCGGTGGCGGTGGCCGCCGCGCTCGTGCGTGCCAGGTCGCTGCGGTACGCCTTGCTGCACATGTACGGCGATGTGGGGCAATTGATGCCGCCGAAGAACCCCGACGGCGCCGGATAGTCCTGGAACCAGCCGTTGGCGACGGCGTCGACGCGTTGCGCGTGGTGGAACGTCTCGGTGAAGTAGCCGTGATCCTTGGCGAAGGCCTTCATCGTGACCCGGTAGCCGAGCCGGCGGAGCGTCGCTGCGATCACCTCGTTTTGCGCATCGACGCCGGGGATCTCCTTGGTCGTGATGACGCGGACCGCGGCTCCGCGCGTGCCCGAACGTCGGATCTCCTCCTGCGCTCTCCCGAGATCGGGAGCGGTCCAGCGGGTGGTGTCGCCGCCGGCGGTGTAGGGACAGTAGGGGCGGTAGCCGGAGAGCCCGGGGGGCAGGATCTGACAGGTTGGCTCGGACTGGTCAGGCCCTCCCCTGATCGCGGCCATCCGTGCGCGGTCGAGCGCAAACGCGAGCGCGCGCCGCGCGTGCACGTTGTTGAACGGGCGCTTGTGCGTGTTGACGAGCACCCAGAGCACGCCGGCCGCAGGCGTCACGTGCAGCTGGGCCGGGTACCGCGTCCGTGCGGTCGGTAGCAGGTTCGGCGGAACGCCCGCGCCGGCGAAATCGGCGCGACCCGCCACCGTCGCGCGGAATGCATCGGCGGCGCTGAGCGGCTCCCCTGTTCCCTTCTCCAGGTTGACGCCGAACTCGATCGTGTCGGGCAGACCCGGCGGTTGCGCGTCGCGCCTCCAGACGTGGAAGTAGGGGTTGCGCACGAGCCGGGCGTATCGGTGCGGCGAGAACGCTGCGACCTTGTACGGCCCGGTTCCGGGGATCCGCTGCGTGCCGCCCACCGGCGTCCCCTTCGGGACGATCGCGGCGAAGGGGATGGCGAGCTTGTAGAGGAACTCGGAGTCGGGCTTCTCGAGGTGGAACGTGACCGTGCGATCGGCGTCGCTGGTGGCGATTCCGCGCGAAAGGTCGCAGGTACGAGGGTGCTTCGCACAGGCGGCCGCCCCCACGATGCCCGCGTAATAGCCCGCAGCGATCGCCGACGCGTCCTCACGTTCGGGCTTGAGCAGCTTTCCGTGCTCGTCCTTCTCGGGCAGCGTTAGCCCGTACGCGCGGTACATGCGCTCGAAGCTTGCGCGGACGTCCGCTGGGCGCACTTCCTTGCCGTTCGAGAAGCGGATGCCGCGCCGGAGCTGGAAGGTGTACGCCCGTCCGTCGTCAGTCGGTGTCGGGAGGGTCTCGGCGAGATCGGGGACGAGCGTGTTCCCGTCGACTCCGCCGACCCGCTTGAAGCCGACGAGGCCGTCGCCGGTCACGGCGACGACGCCCCAGGTGCCGGGGTAATAGGCCATGGGCGGGTCGAGGTAGTCGAAAACGGGTGTGAGGACGCGAAGGGTGCCGCCCCGGTGCGACTCCCCGCCTGCCTGGACGCCCACCCAGACCGAGCCGTTGCCGACCGCCAGGCCCTCCGGCCGTCCGCCGAGGTGCACCTGCTTCGTCACCCTGCCCTCTTGGTCGAGGCGCTTGAGCGTGCCTTCGACCTCGTCCGAGACCCAGACCCCGCCCGCCGTGACGGCGATGCCGCTGGGTGCGGCGCCCACAGGGAACATGCCGGTCATCGCGTTGAGCGTCGGGTCGATCCGCGAGACCGTGCCGGCGAGGTTGTTGGCCACCCACACCTTGCCGTTGCCGTAGGCGATTTCGGACGGTCCCGAGCCGACGCCGATCGTCGTGCTCGACGACGGCGAGTTGACCGGCACGCGGATGACGGCGTTTCCAGCGGGATTCGTGACCCAGAGCGAGCCTTTGCCGTATGCGATCCCGCGAACGGGCGCGTCGACGTCGATTGTGTCGATGACCTTTCCGGACAAGGCGTTCAGTCGGGTGACCGTCCCGTCGCCCGCATTTGCCACCCATACCGAGTCCCTGCCTACGGCGACGCCTGTCGGCGAGTTGCCGACATCGATGGTGTCCGTAACCGAAGGTGGGTTGGTGGCCGCCGAAACCCGCGAGACCGTGTTGTCGAGGCTGTTGGCGACCCAGACGTCCTGCCCGCTCACGGCCACGCCCTCTGGCCCGTCGCCGACGTCGATCGTCTGCTTGACCTGGTGCGTCTGCGGGTCGATCTCCGCGACGCTCCCGCCTCCGCTCGTGACCCAGATCGCGTTCGCGCCCGCCGCGGCGCTGCGCGGCTCGTCGACACCGGTCGCCTGTGTGAAGAGCTGGCTGGAGCTCTCGTCGACGACGCCGACCGAGTTGTCGTCGACCGCTTCGAGCGAGGTGGTACCCGATCCCCCGGCAAGTGCGAAGACCGGGATAGCCACGGCCGCAGCGAGCACGCCTGCGGTGGCGCCGATGACAAGCGGCCGCCGGTAGTACGGCTTCGCCTCCCCGGCGGTGCGGATCTTCGAGAACGCCGGCTCGAGCCCGTCGGCGACGAGCTGGTACACGTGCTCGGGCCGGTCGAGGTCCTTGAGGCGGTGGACGCCGAGGTCCTTGACGCCGATCCCGGGCACCTCCTCGTCGCGCAGCACCGCCGCCGTCGCCTCGGAGAGCAGCACCTGCCCGCCGTGCCCGGCGGACATGATCCGCGCCGCGCGATGGACGCCGATCCCGTGGTACCCCTCCTCGGAGACCACGGGCTCGCCCGTGTGCATGCCGATGCGGATCCGCACCTCGCCGTCCTCGGGCCACTCGTGCCCGGCCAGCCCTCGCGTCGCGTCGGCCGCGGCGAGCGCCGCATCGCGCGCCCGGCCGAAGACGTAGAAGAACGAGTCGCCCTGCGTGTCGACCTCGTCGCCACCCTGCGTCTCGAACGCCTGGCGCACGATGCGCCGGTGCGCCGAGCGCACCTCGGGCCAACGGTCTTTGAACTGCTGGACGAGGCGCGTGGAGCCTTCGATGTCCGTGAAGACGAAAGTGACCGTCCCGCCACGCTGCTCGCGCACGAATCAAGTAACCGCTGCGGACAACGGAAAGTCAACCCGAGCGGGCGTTAGGATCAGTGCGTGAGCACGGACTTCATGCCGCTTGACGGCTGGGACCACGTGGAGCTCTGGGTCGGCAATGCCAAGCAGGCGGCCTTCTGGTACGAGCACGCGATGGGCTTCCGGCGCACCGCCTACGCGGGGCCGGAGACGGGCGTGCGCGACCGCGCCAGCTACGTGCTCGAGCAGGGCGACATCCGCATCGTCGTCACGAGCGGCCTCCGCGAGGACAGCGAGGTCGTCCGCTTCGCCGCCCGGCACGGGGACGGGGCGAAGGACATCGCCCTCCAGGTGCCGAGCGCGAGCGACGCGTACCGGACGGCCGTGCAGCGCGGCGCGCGCGGCATCGCCGAGCCGCACTGGGTCGACGACGAGTTCGGCCGCGTCGAGCTCGCCTCGATCGCGACCTACGGCGACGTCATCCACACGTTCGTGAACCGCGCCGAGTACGCCGGCCCCTACCTGCCCGGCTACGTCTCGGTCTCGGCGAACGGCCACGTCGCGGGCGTCGGCCTGAAGGCGTTCGACCACGTGGTCGGCAACGTCGAGCTTGGCCGCATGGACTACTGGGTCGAGTTCTACGAGCGCGTCTTCGGGATGACGAACATCGTCCACTTCGGCGACGACCAGATCCAGACCGAGTACTCGGCGCTCATGTCCAAGGTGATGTCGGACGGCAGCGGGAAGATCAAGTTCCCGATCAACGAGCCGGCCGAGGGCAAGCGCAAGAGCCAGATCGAGGAGTACCTCGAGTTCAACCACGGGCCGGGCGTGCAGCACATCGCGCTGCAGTCCGAGGACATCGTCGGCACGGTCACAGCGATGACGCAGACCGGCATCGTCTTCCTCGACACGCCCGACGCGTACTACGACGAGGTCGAGGCCCGCGTCGGCGAGATCGCCGAGAACTACGACGACCTCCAGCGCCTGCGCATCCTGGCCGACCGCGACGACGACGGCTACCTGCTGCAGATCTTCACGAAGACGGCGCAGGACCGGCCGACGGTCTTCTTCGAGGTCATCGAGCGCCACGGCGCGACGACGTTCGGCGAGGGCAATTTCAAGGCTCTCTTCGAGTCGATCGAGCGCGAGCAGGCGCTCCGCGGCAACTTGTAGCTCGCACGCAATCCGGCCCTAGCCGAGACTTCGTGCCAGGCTTAGCCTGGCACGAAAGTGGTGATTTCCCGGCATCATCAGGGCGATGTCCGTACTCGCCTCACCCAGGCGTCGCCGCCGCATGATGTGGGCCGGCGGCTTCCTCGTGGTCGCGGTCGCGATCGTGTTCCTTGTCACCCTGTTCCCGAACACGAGCGGCTACCACCGCGACGTCTTCTCGAAGACGCCGGTGCAGCGCGTGCAGGTGGACAAGCAGGTGCCGATGACGCCGACGCGCCGTGCGGCGGTGAACGACCTCTTCGACCGCTTCGTGCCGGCGGCGATCGAGCGCAAGGACCCGGGCGCCGCGTACGACCTCGTCACGGCGCAGGGCCGTTCGGGCGAGACGCGCAAGGACTGGGAGGAAGGGCAGCTGCCCGTCTACGCCTACGACGCCAAGGGCTCGACCTTCCACGGCTACGTCGTCGAGGGCTCCTATGCGAAGGAGATGGACCTGGAGCTCGACCTGCAGCCGCGCAATCCGAAGCACGGGCCGGTGGCCTACGCCGTGACGCTGAAGGAGATCGGCGGCCGCTGGCTGATCGACTCGATCTACCCGCGCACGTCGTACGGGCCGACGGAGCCGGTGAAGGGCGGCGGCAAGCTGCCGGCCGGGCAGCAGCCGGACGCGTCGATCCCCCAGGCGAAGACGGGCGTCGCGTGGCTCCTGATCGCGGGCCTCGTCGTCCTCATCCTGGGCGCGCCGGCGGTGTTCTTCTTCACGCAGTGGCGGTCGGGCCGCAAGCACCGCAGCCGGTTTACCGACGAAGAGCGCGCTACTTGACCCTGCGAACGACGCAGACCGTGGCGGTCGTGTCGCCCGGATGGAGCCGTGCGTTCCCGTCGAGCGCGGGCTTGTTCGTCGTGTAGATCGTCAGGTCGCACGTCATCCCGCGGCTCGTCCCGTAGTCCTTCTGGACGGTGTACGGGGTGACGCCCTTCAGCGGCGCCGACCAGGACGGGCCGGTCCACTTCTTGGCGGCGTGGTGCGGGCTCATGATCTCCGCGGCCGCGAGGTACGTGGTCAGGGCAAGCGCGTAGACGACGGTGAACGCCAGCGCGAGCGCGAAGTGGTACGCGTGTGGGGAGGGGAAGCGCAGCGTGGCTGGGGTCATGGCAGAGCCTCGTGTGGAGCTTGGGTCTTCTTTGTAGCTATCGGCGCGAAACCCGCGGAGATGAAGGGTGATACTGCCCGCGGATGATCCTTTTTCGCGGGCCGGCGCGCCAATCCGAAACGCTCGAGCGGCTGGCGCACCGCCCGTGGCCGCTGCCCGAGGGCCGGTGGCTGATGGCGCACACGTGGCATGACCTCTTGTTCGCGCACTGGCGGGTTCCGGATTCGGCGCTGCGGGCGCTGGTGCCGGCCGGGCTGACCGTGGACACCTATGACGGCGACGCCTGGCTCGGCCTGACGCCGTTCCGCATGGGCGGCGTGCGCTTCCGCGGCACGCTGCCGGTGCCGGGGCTGTCCTCGTTCCCGGAGCTGAACGTGCGCACCTACGTCACCGACGGAGAGAAGCCGGGCATCTGGTTCTTCAGCCTCGACGCCGGCAGGGCGACCGCCGTCGCGGCGGCGCGGCGCCTGTACCGGCTGCCGTACTTCCGCGCGCGCATGAGCGTTCTGCCCGGGCCGGCCGGGACCGCCTTCTCGAGCGTGCGCACCCAGCCGGGCGCGTTCCCACGCGCGCTGCAGGCGACGTACCGGCCGGCCGGGGCGACCCTCACCGCGCAGCCCGGGACGCTCGAGCACTTCCTGACGGAGCGTTACTGCCTCTACACGGCGGCGGGCGGGCGGGTGTACCGAGCCGAGATCCATCACGCGCCGTGGCCGCTCCAGCCGGCCGTGGTCGAGATCGCCGAGAACACGATGGCGCCGAGGACGATCGAGCTGGCCGGCGAGCCGCTGGCGCACTTCTCCGTACGGCTCGATGCCGTGATCTGGCCGCTGCGGCGGCTGGGCTAGGCTCCGGGCATGCCGACCTACCAGGTGCGGGGCGAGGTTCCTCGCAAGCGCCACATCCAGTTCCGCGAGAACGGCACGCTCATGACCGAGGAGGTCATGGGGCTCGAGGGCTTCTCGGGGAACCAGTCGATCCTCTACCACCTGATCTCGCCATGCCGTGTGCGCGAGCTCGGCGAGTTCGTGCCGATCGTGCGCGACGAATGGGTGCCCGACGCCCACGCGCATCGGCACATGCGGACAAGCGACATCCCGTCGGAGGGCGACGCGGTAGGCGGCCGCAAGCTGCTGATGTGGAACAACGACGTCGAGATCTCGCTGGCCCGGCCCACCGACCAGATGGAGTGGTTCTACCGCAACGGCGAGGGCGACGAGGTCGTGTTCGTCCATGAGGGCAACGGCACCGTCGAGACGATCTTCGGCGACCTGGCCTACCGCGAGGGCGACTACATCGTCATCCCGCGCGGGACGACCTACCGGTTCGCGTTCGAGACCCCGCAGCGGCACCTCGTGTTCGAGTCACCGGGGCTGATCGAGATCCCGCGGCGCTACCGCAACGAGTACGGGCAGCTGCTCGAGCACGCGCCCTTCTACCACCGCGACATCCACCCGCCGACCGAGCTGAGGACGCACCGCGACCGCGGGAGCTACGAGGTCAAGCTGCGGGTCAAGGACGGCTACCAGACTTACGTCCTCGACTACCACCCCTTCGACGTCGTGGGCTGGGACGGCTACGTCTACCCGTGGACGTTCAACATCAACGACTTCGAGCCGATCACGGGGCGCATCCACATGCCGCCGCCGTCGCACCAGACGTTCCAGGGCCAGAACTTCGTCATCTGCTCGTTCTGTCCGCGCAAGCTCGACTTCGACCCGCTCGCGATCCCGATCCCGTACCACCACTCGAACCTGAACTCGGAGGAGATGCTCTATTACGTCGACGGGAACTTCTCGTCGCGGAAGGGCATCGACATCGCCTCGGTGACGCTGCATCCGTCGGGCATCCCGCACGGGCCGCAGCCGGGGCTCGCCGAGAAGTCGATCGGGATGACGGAGACGCACGAGCTCGCGGTCATGTGCGACACGTTCCACCCGCTGCGGCTGACGACACTCGCGCGCGACCTGGACGACCCCGCGTATGCCTACTCGTGGTACGAGGAGCCGGCCGTCGGCTCGCCGGACGAGAACCCGGCGGGCGTCACGTCACATCTCTGAGGCGCTCCTCGGCTTCTCGCGTGTTTGCCTCGGCGGCCTCGAGCGCGTCCTGGGCACCCGCGAGCTCCTTCTCCGCGGCGGCGACGCGCCGGTGCGCGTCCTGCTCGCGCTTCCGGGCCTCCTCGAGGTCGGCCTTGGCGGCAGCGACGCGCGCCTTGCGCTCGCGCGCGCTCTCGCGCTTGGGGGCGGGCGCCTGCGCGGGTAGTGAGATGCCGGTAAAGGCAGCGAACCCTGGCGCCTCGACCTCCGCGGTGAGCGTGCCGGAGGCGAGCGCGGGGCGGTGCTCGTCGTCGATGGAGGCATAGCGGAGCGTCCGCTCGATGCTCGACAGCGTCTGGTCCGTCACCGCGCCGCGTTCGCCCGCAAGCAGGTCGCGCGCGGCCCCGACGAGCCGCAGGACGGCGCGCTCGTGGTCGCGGCGGGCCTGCTCGAACTGCGCCGGGTCGCCGCGCTCGAGCGCCTCGACCTGTCCGATGCGGACGCGGTGGCCGGCGTCGAGCAGCAGGTCGAGGTCCTTGCGGTTGCGCCGGGCGAGCTGGTTCACCGCCCAGGCGGCCACGGTCGGGCGCTTCAGCTTCGCGACCTCGGTGGCGCGCTCCTTGTCGCCCGCCTTGCGGAGCTCGCCCGCGAGCGCATTGCGGCGCGGCACGAACTCGTCGAGCGGGACGCCGTAGAGCTGGGCGACCTCGTCATGGCCCATGGCGAATCAGTAGCCGAAGACGGCCGCGGACACACGTCCCTTCGGCTTGTCCGCGATCGTCGCGGTGACCTGGACGCGGCGCACATGGTCGCGGTCGACCGGCGCGCGCACCTCGCCTACCTGGCGTTGGAGCGCGGAACGGAGGGCAGGCCGCAGCTGCTGATCGCGAGGCCCGCCTGATCCGTCGCGCACGGGCGGGGCGGCGGGTTCTTCCCGGACGCGTGCTGGGTGACGCCGAGGGCGGCGGCGGCGACCGCGGCGCACGCGAGGATGAGGGCGTTTCGCCGCGAGGCGCCGCGACGCACGGCTCGATCGCGGTTCCAGAGCTGCGCCGAGGCGTGCAGGTCCCCGAAGCGCTCGAGCACCGCCTCCTCGGCCGCGGCGCGGCCGGTTCCGGCCGCGAGCTCGGCCTCGACGGCGTCGTGGAGATGTGCCTCGACCTCGTCGACGAGCCGCTGGCGCGCGCGCGTCGGCCCGCGCAGCTCGGCGGCGTACGCCGCCACGGCCTGCTCGATCGGGCTCACGCGGACTCGATCACCGCCGTCACGCTCTGCGCAAACCGCTCCCACTGCGTCCGCCGGCCCGCGAGCGCCTTCCGGCCGCGCGCCGTCATCGCGTAGACGCGCCGGCGGCGAGCGCCGTCCGCGCTCCAGGCGCTGTGCAGGAGGCCGTCGGCCTCGAGGCGGTGCAGCGCCGGGTACACGGTGCCTTCGGGGTAGTCGAAGTGACCGCCACTCGATTGGCGGATGTGCTCGATGACGCCGTAGCCGTGGCGCGGCCCGGAGTCGAGCGCGGCCAGCAGCATCAGGTCGAGGTGACCGGAGAACGGCTCGCGCGCCATGACCCTAGGGAGTCTATACCTAGTTTGTCTATGCTCCGGCAATGGCGCCGTTGCTCGACCGCCTCCCGCCGCGCTGGCGCACGATCGTCGACTGGGTCGCGACGATCGTCGGCGCGATCGCCGTCGTGCTGCTCATCAAGGCGTACGTCGTCAACCCCTACCGGATCCCGTCCTCGTCCATGGAGCCGACGCTGCACTGCGCGCGGCCGGCAACGGGCTGCGAGGCGAGCTCGTCCGACCGCGTGCTCGCGAACCGATTCATCTTCCACTTCCGCAGCCCGAAGCGGGGCGAGATCGTCGTCTTCGACGCGCCGTCGGCGGTCGCCCAGTCGGGCTGCGGCGAGCCGGGCAGCGCCTTCGTCAAGCGGCTGATCGGGCTGCCCGGAGACCGGATCCGCGAGGACGGGCAGGGCTCCATCTCCGTGAACGGCCGGCGGCTGAACGAGCCGTACGTGTCTGCCACCGTCCGCGCCCAGGACACCTCGTACCGCAACCGCTCATGGGTGGTCCCGCCGGGCGAGTACTTCATGATGGGCGACAACCGCGGCATGTCGTGCGACTCGCGCGCATGGGGTGCCGTGCCGCGCTCGGACCTGATCGGACCGGTGTTCGCGACGTACTGGCCGCCGGGCCGCGTCAGCCACGGGCTGCTGCTCGTCGTGCTCGCGGCTGCGCTCGTCGCCGCGGCGGTCTGGGGCGTCCGCCGCCTGCGCGGAGCACTGAGACCGGACGCCTCACGCACCTAGCGGCCATCTGCAGTGCCACGCGCGCTGCGCACGTAACCGTCCGACTATCCTTCCGCCGGTGTTTGCCCCGCGCGAACCGGAGGTCGCGGCGCGCCACTGACCTGGCAAGGCGGGCCATGTCCTCGGCGGACGGCTCGAAGGTGTCCCTGGCCTCCTCCCCGCTGTGACCGTAGCGACGACCGACGCATGCGTGTGACACGAGACCGTGACGAAAGCGTGCCGATCCCGGGACACGGCGGCGCGGTCGTGCTCGACTTCGACGGGACGATCACCGAGGAGGACATGCTCGACCTCGTCTGCCGCGAGTTCGGCGACGCCGAGGTCTACGCCGAGGTCGACGCCGTGCTCGAGCGCGGGGAGATCCGGCTCGTCGACGACATCGAGCGCAAGCTCGTGACCGTCCGGCGCCCGCAGCCCGAGGTGATCGAGTGGGTGCGCCGGCGCGCGCGCACCCGGCCCGGCCTCGACGACCTGCTGGAGGCGGCCGGGCACGCAGGGCGCCGCGTGGTGATCGTGACGAGCAGCGTGCGCGAGCTGGTCGAGCCCGTGCTCGGCCACCGCGCCGCCCGCGTCGAGCTCATCGCCGGCTCGATCGAACCGGGCTGGCGGGCGAGCCTCGCGCAGCTCGTCCCGTGCGACGCGTGCGGGGAGCCGTGCAAGCGCGGCGCCGTCGCCGCCCTGGGCACGGACGACTGGGTCTACGTGGGCGACGGCTGGTCGGACCGCTGTGTCGCGCGCGTCGCGCCGCGCGTCTTCGCCCGCGACGGGCTGGCTCGCTACCTCGACGAGCTCGGCGTCGCCTACGAGCCGTTCGCCGACCTGCACGATGTGGCGAACGGGATCGCCGCGGAGCGTGCCGCGGCATGACGTCGGCGCCCGCCGGCACGCGCACCTCCTGGTGGGAACGCGACCACGGCAGTGTGGATCGCTTCCGCGTCGCCTACTTCTGCATGGAGTTCGGCATCGACGAGGAGCTGCCGGTCTACTCGGGCGGGCTCGGCGTCCTCGCCGGCGACCACCTGAAGGCGGCCGCCGATCTCGGCCTCCCGCTCGTCGGCGTCGGCCTGCTCTACCGCATGGGCTACTTCCGCCAGGCGATCGACGACGACGGCCAGGAGGAGCGCTACGTCGAGATCGACCCCGAGCAGTGCGGCCTCACGCTCGAGCGCGGCGCCGACGGCACGCCCCTGATCGTCACGGTCGACCTGGCCGGCGAGCAGGTGCGCGTGCAGATCTGGCGCTCCCAGGCGGCGGGCACGCCGCTGCTCCTGCTCGACACCGACGTCGAGGGGAACTCGGAGCTCGCCCGGCGCATCACCGACGCCCTGTACGGCGGTGACCGCGAGCACCGGCTCCGCCAGGAGCTCGTGCTCGGCATCGGCGGGCCGCGCGCACTGGCCGCGCTCGGTATCGAGCCGTCCGTCGTCCACGTCAACGAGGGCCACGCCGCCTTCCTCGCGCTCGAACGGCTGCGCGCCGCTGTCGTGGGCGGTCGCCCGCGCGACGAGGCGCTGGCCGCGATTCGCGCCGCCACGGTCTTCACGACGCATACGCCCGTGCCGGCCGGCAACGAGCGCTTCGCCCGCGACCTCGTGCGTCGCTACACCGAGGGCCTGGCCGCCGACGCCGGGCTCACCTGGGACGAGCTCAGCCGGCTCGGCAGCGCGCCGGGCGACGACAGCTTCGGGCTGACGCCGCTCGCGCTGCGCACCGCCGGCCGCGCGAACGGCGTCTCCGTGCTGCACGGCGAGGTCGCGCGCGAGATGTGGGCCGGGCTCGACGGCGCCGCGCCCATCGGCGCGGTCACGAACGGCGTCCATTTCGCCACCTGGATCGGCCGGCGCCTCCGCGAGCTCCTCGCCCAGGCCGGCGTCGAGTTGGACGCGCCGCCCGGCGAGCAGCGCTGGGACCGCGCCTACGACATCGAGCGGGGCGCCCTCGCCGAGGTGCTCGCGGAGCAGAGGCGGGCGCTCCTCGCGCGCGTCGTGCCCGCCGCCGGGCTCACCCCGGACGCGCTCACGATCGGCTTCGCGCGGCGGTTCGCCGCCTACAAGCGCGCGGGGCTGATCTTCTCCGACCCCGAGCGGCTGCGGCGGCTGCTCCACGACGCGGACCGTCCGGTGCAGCTGGTCGTCGCCGGCAAGGCGCACCCGGCCGACGCCGCGGGCAAGGAGCTCATCCGCCGCGTGGTCGAGTACGCGCGCGCCGACGGGGCGGCAAGCCGGGTCGCCTTCCTCCCCGACTACGACATTGCGCTCGCCAAGGTGATCGTGCGCGGCGTCGACATCTGGCTGAACACGCCGCGCCGCCCGCAGGAGGCGAGCGGCACCAGCGGCATGAAGGCCGCGCTCAACGGCGCCGTCAACGTGTCGACGCTCGACGGCTGGTGGGCGGAGGCCTACGCACCCGC
>DASTZE010000167.1:0-2990 GCA_035764425.1 Gaiellaceae bacterium | reverse complement strand
GACGTCGCCCTCGCCGGCGGGGTCGAGCACATGGGCCACCACCCCATGGGCGACGAGGTGGACTTCAACCCGCGCTTCGTCGCCGAGCGGCTCGTCGACACCTCCGCGGTGACGATGGGCGCGACCGCCGAGAACCTGCATGACCGCTTCCCGCAGCTGACCAGAGCGGACGCCGACGCGTTCGCCGTCCGCTCGCACCAGCGGCTCGCCGCCGCCTGGCAGAACGGCGTCATGCGCGACACGGTCGTGCCGATGACGGTCTTCGGCGACGACGGCTGGCGGGTCGCCGACCGCGACGAGTTCCTGCGCCCTGACACCACGCTCGACGGCATCGCCGACCTGCCAACGCCGTTCCGCGTCGGCGGCCGCGTCACGGCCGGCAATTCCGCCGGGCTGACCGACGGCGCGACCGCCGCCCTGCTCGCGAGCGACCGCGCCGTGGACGAGCTCGGCCTCGAGCCGCCGATGCGCCTGGTGGGCTTCGCGTTCGCCGGCGTCGAGCCCGAGCTGATGGGCATCGGGCCGGTGCCTGCGACGAGGCAGGTGCTCGAGCAGGCCGGGCTCACGATCGACGACGTCGGCCTGTTCGAGCTGAACGAGCCGTTCGCCGTCCAGGTGCTGACCTGGTGCGACGGCCTGGGCGTCTCGCCGGACGACCAGCGCCTCAATCCCTACGGCGGCGCGATCGCGTGCGGGCACCCGCTCGCGGCCACGGGCGTGCGCCTGATGGCGCAGCTCGCCTACGGCTTCCGCGAGCGGCCGGACGTGCGCTACGGGCTGACCGCGCTCTGCATCGGCATGGGCATGGGCGCGGCCGTGCTCTGGGAGAACACGGCCCACGCCTCCCATGCCTGACACCGAGTTCCACCTGCAGCGCGTCGACACGCGGGTCGGGCCGCTGGCGCTGCTCACGCTCGACAACGGGGCCGACTACACGAAGCCGACCGTGCTGGGCCGTAGCGCGATCGCATCCGGACAGCGGGCGCTCGACCGGCTCGAAAGCGGTGACTGGATCGCGCTCGTGGTCACCGGGAAGCCGTTCGTCTTCGCCGCCGGCGCGGACATCGAGGAGTTTCCACGCGTGCGCGCCCGCGAGGAGGCGCTCGCCGGCAGCCGCGCGGGGCACGACCTGTTCGGGCGCATCCGCGCGCTGCCCTTCCCCACCGTGGCTGCGGTCAACGGCGCGTGCCTCGGCGGCGGCGTGGAGCTCGCGCTGCACTGCGACGCGCGCACGATCTCGGCGGCCGTCCGCCACTTCGCGGCGCCGGAGTGCTTCCTCGGGATCATCCCCGCGTGGGGCGGCACGCAGCTGGTGCCGCGCCTCGTCGGCGCCGAGAAGGCGGTGCGCTTCAACGTCCTGAACCCGATGCGCCAGAACGCGATGCTGAGCGGCCGCGAGGCGTTCGAGTGGGGCTTCGCCGACCGGCTGCTCGAGGCGGTCGAGTTTCTCGACGGGTCGATCGCGTTCGCGCTCGAGGTCGCCGAGCAGGGCGGGATGGAGCGCGAGCCGGCGGACCTCTCGGACACGCCCGAGGTCGTGGCCAAGGCCCGCAGGCAGCTGGACGACTCCGTCCACGGCGCCGCGCCCGCGCCATACCGCGCGCTCGAGCTGACCGAGGGCGCAGCCACGTGGAGCGTCGAGCAGGGCTACCGCGCCGAGGAGGAGGCGGTCGCCGATCTCCTGCTGTCGCCGGAGGCGCGCGCCTCGCTCTACGCGTACGACCTGGTCGAGCGGCGGGCGAAGCGCAAGCCGGGGATTCCCGAGGACGTCGAGCCGCGGCGCGTCCGCAAGGTCGGCATCGTGGGCGCCGGGCTAATGGCGAGCCAGCTGGCGGCGCTGTTCCTGCGCCGCCTCGAGGTGCCCGTTGTGCTGCGCGACGTGCGACCCGAGGCCGTCGAGACCGCGCTCGCCTCGATCCGCGGCGAGATCGCGGCCAACCGGCGCTATGACGAGGGCAAGGCGCGCTTCCTGGGCGGCCTCGTCAGCGGCTCGGCCGGCGACGACAGCTTCGCCGACTGCGACCTCGTCATCGAGGCGGTCTTCGAGGAGATCCCGGTGAAGAAGCAGGTCTTCGCCGAGGTCGAGGCCGTCGTGCGCCCGGCCTGCGTGCTCGCCACGAACACGTCGGCGCTCTCGGTCACCGACATGGGCTCCGACCTGGAGCATCCCGAGCGCCTCGTCGGCATGCACTTCTTCAACCCGGTGGCGGTGATGCCGCTCGTCGAGCTGGTCGAGACCCCGCACACGGACGACGAGACGCTGGCCACGGCGGCGGCCGTCTGCGAGCAGCTGCGCAAGCGCGGCGTGCTCGTGAACGACGCCCCCGGCTTCGTCGTCAACCGGCTGCTCACGCGCATGACCGCGACGTTGATGGAGGCGATCGAGCGCGGCAACCCCGTCGAGGAGACCGACGAGGCCGTGCTCCGCCTCGGTCTGCCGATGGCGCCCTCGGTGCTCCTGCAGATGGTCGGCCCGCGGGTCGCGTGGCACGTGCTCGAGACGATGCACGCCGCCTATCCGGACCGATTCCCGCTCTCGCCGACGCTGCGCGCCTACGCCGACGGCACCGAGCCGCCGGCCCCCGGGAACGACCCGCTGCCGGTCGAGGCGATCACCGGGCGCGTGCTCGAGGCGCTCGCAGACGAGATCGGACGGATGCTGGACGAAAACGCCGTCGAGACGGTCGCCGACGTCGACACATGCATGCTGCTCGGCGCCGGCTTCCCGTTCTTCCTCGGCGGGATCACGCCGCGCCTGGACGCAAGCGGCGTGTCCGAGCGCGTGCTGGGGCACCGGCTGCACGAACGCCCGGCACTTGTTCGCCCGTAAGCGTTTGCACATCTGTCACCTGCACAGCCGACGGATGAGCTATGCTCTTTTCGACCGCTCGCCCTAGGGGTTAGCGCGAGCGTCACCTCACAAGTCGCGACACCAAGAGGGTGTCGCCCGCATGCAGGACATCGTTGAGCAACCGACCATGACGTCGGGC
>DASTZE010000166.1:0-2765 GCA_035764425.1 Gaiellaceae bacterium | reverse complement strand
TTCGACGACCTCGCCGTTGCGCTGTTCATACGCCCGCTCGGTGATCTCCGACACGATGTTGTCGAAGCCCTGGGAGTCGCTGAGCAGCTGGATCCAGCGGTCGGCGCCTGTGTAGTGGCGCCCGCTGGGGCGCACGATCTCGACGTCGGGGTCCAGGAACGTCCGTGCGGTCGCCCAATCGCAGTCGTCGATCGCCATGCAATACCGCCGTGCCACATCGACGGTCACCCTGGTGAGGTTACAGCGGAGCAGGAGGGGTAGAGTCCGCCGCAGATGGCCGACGCCGCCTACCTCCGCGAGCTCGGGCAGCAGCTGCGCGTCGATTCGGTGCGTGCGGCCGCGGTGACCAACTCCGGCCACCCGACCTCGTCGATGTCCGCCGCCGACCTGATGGCGGTGCTGCTCGCGAATCACCTGCGCTACCGGTTCGACGACCCGAAGGATCCGGCGAACGACCACCTCATCTTCTCCAAGGGGCACGCGTCGCCGCTGCTCTACTCGATGTACAAGGCGGCCGGCGCGATCACGGACGACGAGCTCCTGACGTTCCGGAAGTTCGGCAGCCGGCTCGAGGGCCACCCCACGCCGGTGCTGCCGTGGGTCGACGTCGCCACCGGCTCGCTCGGCCAGGGGCTCCCGTACGGAGTCGGGGTCGCGCTCGCGGGCAAGCGGCTCGACCGCCTGCCGTATCGCGTCTGGGTGCTGCACGGCGACAGCGAGATGGCCGAGGGCTCCGTCTGGGAGGCGTTCGAGCACGCGGCCTACTCGAAGCTCGACAACCTGACCGCGATCCTCGACGTGAACCGGCTCGGCCAGCGCGGCGAGACGATGCACGGCTGGGATCTCGACTCGTACGCGAACCGGGCGCGCGCGTTCGGCTGGCACGCGATCGAGATCGACGGCCATGACGTCGAGGCGATCGACCGCGCGTATTCCGAAGCGGAGTCGATCCGCGACAGGCCGACGGTGATCGTCGCGCGCACGCTGAAGGGCAAAGGCGTGAAAGAGGTCGAGGACAAGAACGGCTGGCACGGCAAGGCGCTCGATCATCCCGAAGCCGCGATCGCGGAGCTCGGCGGCGAGCGCCACCTGCACGTCGAGGTGCAGGCCCCCGAGCCGGCGGAGCCGCACCGCTTCGAGACCGCCGGGCCGCTCGAGCTGCCGCGCTACGAGGTCGGCTCCGAGGTGGCAACGCGCAAGGCCTACGGCGACGCGCTGGCGGCGCTCGGCAAGGCGCGCGGCGACGTCGTCGCGCTCGACGGCGAGGTCTCGAACTCGACCTTCGCCGAGTTCTTCGCCAAGGAGCTGCCGGACCGCTACTTCGAGATGTACATCGCCGAGCAGCAGATGGTCGCTGCGGCGGTGGGCATGCAGGTACGCGGCTGGCGGCCGTTCGCGTCCACCTTCGCCGCCTTCCTCTCGCGCGCGTACGACTTCGTGCGCATGTCGGCGATCAGCCGCGCGACGTACTCGCTCTGCGGGTCGCACGCCGGCGTCTCGATCGGCGAGGACGGGCCGTCCCAGATGGCGCTCGAGGACATCGCCGAGTTCCGCGCGCTGCACAGCTCGACGGTGCTCTACCCGTGCGACGCGAACCAGGCCGCGCGGCTCGTCGCGACCATGGCGGATCTCGAGGGGATCTCATACCTGCGAACGACGCGCGCGAACACACCGGTCATCTACGGGCCGGACGAGGAGTTTCCGGTCGGCGGCTCGCGCGTCGTGCGGTCGTCCGACGACGACGAGGTGACGATCGTCGGCGCCGGCATCACGCTCCACGAGGCGCTGAAGGCCGCCGACGAGCTCGAGCGCGAAGGCGTGCACGCGCGCGTGATCGACCTCTACTCGGTGAAGCCGGCCGACGGCGAGACGCTACGCGCGGCGGCCGAGGCGACCGGCGGGCGCATCGTGACGGTCGAGGATCACTGGCCCGAGGGCGGGCTCGGCGAGGCCGTGCTGTCCGAGCTGGCCGACTACGACGGGCCGGTGCACGTGACGAAGCTCGCCGTCGCCGAGCTGCCCGGGTCGGGCAAGCCGGCCGAGCTGCTCGCGGCGGCCGGCATCGACGCCGAGGCGATCGCCGCAGCCGCGCGGGCGCTGGTCAGCGCCGCCGTCGAAGCCTGATCGTCCGGCTCGAGCCCACCGCCCCGTCGCACGTCGACGCGCTCGCGCCCCTGTTCGACGATCCCGACGTTCAGCGGTTCACGCGCATCCCGGTGCCTGCCCCGCCGGGGTTCGCGCGGACCTGGCTCGAAGGGATCGAGCGCGACCGGCGCGCGGGGACGAGAGACGCATTCGCGGTCGTCGACGGCGACGGCGACGTGGTCGGCTGGGCCGGAGCGCCGAAGATCGACCGAGCCGCGCGCGAGGTCGAGCTCGGCTACATGGTCGCGCCGAGCGCGCGCGGCCGCGGCGTCGCAACCGAGGCGCTGAAGCTGCTCACGGCGTGGGCGTTCGAGGAGCTCGGCGCCGTGCGCGTCGAGCTGGTCATCAGCGCCGAGAACGAGGCGTCGAAGCGCGTGGCCGAGCGCTGCGGCTACCAGCGCGAAGCGGTGCTCCGCTCGGTCCACCAGAAGCAGGGCATCCGCGACGACGTCGAGATCTGGTCGCGGCTCACGACCGACGCCTAATCCGGCACACATTCGGCGCACTCTCGTTACAGACCGCGTGATACCGGGGTCTGACCCCGGTTGGTACGCCTACGCTTGATCCATGGCCGTCGTCATCGCCAACAACCTCCGCAAGGAGCTCGCCGGCGACGTCCT
>DASTZE010000165.1:0-29261 GCA_035764425.1 Gaiellaceae bacterium | reverse complement strand
CGCTCGCGATGACCGCGGTGGGGCGCGTCGGCGGCCAGGTCGTCGAGGAGGTGCGCCGCCAGTTCCGCGAGCACCCCGGGATCATGGATTACACCGAGCGGCCGGACTACTCGCGCGCGGTCGACATCGTCACCGGGTCGGCGATCAGGTCGATGCTGGCGCCGGCGCTGATCCCGATCGGCATCCCGATCCTCGTCGGGATCATCAACATCAGGATGCTCGGCGGCCTGCTGATCGGCACGATCGTGACTGGCCTCTTCCTGGCCATCGCGATGACCGCCGGCGGCGGCGCGTGGGACAACGCGAAAAAGCTGATCGAGGACGGGGCCTACGGTGGCAAGGGCTCGGAGGCCCACGCCGCGGCGGTCACCGGCGACACCGTCGGCGACCCGTACAAGGACACCGCCGGGCCGGCGATCAACCCGATGATCAAGATCGCCAACATCGTCGCGATCCTGATCATCCCGCTGATCGTCTCGATCCACACCTAAACGCGCGCCGCTCGTCCTGGCGCCTTCACGGAACGTTCACGGATGCCGATTACGCTCGGGTGGAGATGTCGTGCGCCGCGTGCTAGATCGTTCGCAGATCACCTGGCGGCGCCTCGTCCTGATCTCGGCCGGGATGGTCGTCTTCGCGGTCTGCATCGGCGCTTGGGCGACGAGTGGCAGCTTCGATGCCAGCCTCACTACCCTGTCGACCGCCGACCCGCACCGCGCTGCCTGGGCAGCGGCGGCGTTCGCGGCATCCCTGCTCGCGTCCGCCTGCGCCTGGCGCATCTCGTTCGCCGCCGTCGGCGCGCCGATGCGGCGGGGACAAGCGTGCGCGAGCTACAGCATGGGCTCGCTCGTGAACACCTTCGCCCCTGCGACGCTGGGGGAGGGAATACGAGCGGTTCTGTTCGGACGGTCGCTGCCCGAGTGCGGTAACCGCGCCTGCACCGCGGCCGGAGCGGCCGGTGCCGTCGCCGTCGCGAAGGCGCTTCCGCACACGCTCCTTCTATCCGCCGCCGTGCTCGTGGCCGGCTTCCCGCCCTGGCTCCTGCTGGCACCGGCCTCGCTCCCCGTCATCGCGGTCGTGGCCGTCCTCTTCCTGCGCCGCCGCGCGGGCTCGCGACTCATGGCACTCGGGCAGGCGACCGCGACGCTCTTTCGCGAACCGGGATTCGGCATGCGCGTGGTGTGTTGGGTCACGGTGGCGACGGCGGCACGCGTCGCCGCCGCGACGGCCGTCGCCGCGTCGCTCGGGATCGGCAACCCCCTCGACGCCGGCCTACTCGTCGCGGCAGCGCTCATCCTCGCGGGCGCCCTGCCGATCACGCCGGGCTCAATCGGCATGACGAGCGGCGCCGTCTCGCTCGCGCTGGCGCAGCATGGCATCCCCATGCCGACGGCGCTGGCCGCCGGTGTGCTCTTTCACGCGCTCGAGTCGGCCGTGGGTGTTAGCGTGGGGCTCATCGCCGCTCCGTTCGTCGTGCGCCCCGGCATCATCCCGCGCCGAGTCGGCCACGTGGCGTTCGTCGGCGCAGCCGCGATGACAGCAGCCATGCTCGGCGCGTCGCTCCTGACGTACCTGCCGCTCAGCGGCGTCTAGGAACGTTTACGGCCGCCTTGCGGTCGATTTACGGCCTGCTTACGGAAGCCTGACCTTTGCCGGAGACCATCCCTTTTGTCCTTCCAACCTCACAGAAGGAGCTGGCATGAAGCGGACCACGATTTTCCTCGTCGCACTCCTGACGGTCGCGGTGGCGGTCGTGGCCGGGGCAGCAGTTGCGGTGAACGGCCCGAAGCCTGTCGAGTTCACCTTCACGGGCAGGCTGCTCGCCGACCCGGCGTCGAACGCCACTTCGATCGCGGTGGACGTGAAGACCGGCAATCGCCTCGCGCTCCAGAAGCTCGTCGGCTCGAGCCGGAACCAAACGTTCTCGGTCGACGCCGACACCGAGTACCTGCTCTGGGCGGGCGGCCGTCCGAGCGTCGTGTCCATCGACGCACTCAGCTCCGGTGACCTCGTCACCGTCCGCATTCGCGCGCCGAGGGACTCCTCGATGGTACAGGTCGCGACCACCCCGGCGCAGATCGTCGCCGACCGCGGCCTCAACCCGGGCAGGCCGCACCAGGCGCTCTGGCTGTTCCGCGGCACGTTGAACGGGTCGGCGACCACGAGCACGCTCAGCCTGCACGTCCTCGACGGGAACCACCGTGCGCTTCGCTCCATGCTCGGCGCGCCCGTCGACCAGACGTTCACGTACGACGCGCACACCGTGTTCGTCCTCTGGCAGGGCCGGGTCCCGACCGTGATCTCGGCGACCCAGCTCACCGCAGGCGACCGCGTGAGCGTGCGGGTCCGCGCCCCGCGCGGCTCGACGCTCGCCCAGGTCGGGGCGACGGCGGCGAACCACGTGGCCGAGCACGAGCCGACCTCCACCGGCAGCTAGGTCATGCAACGGAGGGCCGGCTCCGGCCGGCCCTCCGCCTCCCTCAGCGGCGCGACATCGAAATCAGCTCGAGGCGCTCGTTACCGCCTTTGACGGTCAGCTCGAAGACCGTTCCGACCCCGAAGGCGTACGTCTTGTGATCGAGCACGCCGGGCTCGAGCGGCGTCCACTCGACCGTCTGGAGCACGCGGTCGTCGATCCGCGCCCGCACGCGGAAGTGGTCGGCCGCCAGGCCTTTCGCGAACTCCTGCCGGAACGACATCCCCACCCTCGGGTGCGCGGGCATGAACACGCCGGGCCGCGCGCCGTTGACGCCCGCCTGCCATGACCCTTCGGTCGTCGTCACGTGCCCGTGCCGGTCGAGCTCCGCCGTCTGCTCGCCGAAGTACCAGACCGTCCCGTGCGCGTCCTGCGCGTACCAGTCGATCGTCCGCTCCTCGAGCATCCCGTCGAGGAACAGCCGGTCCTCGACGACAGCGCCCGGTGCGCCGGCGATCGTCGTCACGCGCGCCGTCACGTGGGTGACGTCGCGGGCCGCCTTGCCGTCCTTTACACCGGTCGAGACGTACGTCGTGCCCGGCCGCAGCGGAAACCACGGGTTCGTCACGCGCGCGCCGAACCCGCTGCGCCCGCCGCCCGCGTTCCCGGCGGCGACAAGTGCCACGACCACTACCACGACGAGCCCGCGCGTCACCGGTAGCGCTCCGGGAACGCCCGCATCTCGACCTCGTCCTCGAACGCGACGACGAGGCCCTCGGCGCCGGCGTCCAGCATCGCGTCCGCAAGCGCCGGCCGAGTCCGCGGGACGATCCGCAGTCCGGGGAACCGCTCCTTGACCGCGCGCACATGGCCGACATCCGAGCCGCGCGAGGGATGCCAGACTTCACCGAGCTCGCGCGCCCGCCGGATCGCGCGCTCCGAGCTGCCGCCGATCCAGATCTCCGGCGCGGGCGACGGGCGCGGCTCGGACGTCGCGTTCGCGTACGACCAGATCTCGCCGTGGAACTCCGGGTCGCCGTTCCACAGGGCACGCATGAGCCGGATCGACTCGTCGCCGCGACGGCCGCGGCCCTCGAACGGGATGCCCATGAACTCGTATTCGTCGCGGTGCCAGCCCATGCCGACGCCCAGCCGGAAGCGCCCACCGGAGAGCTCCTGCAGCGTGGCCACCTCCTTCGCGAGATGGAACGGGTTGTGCAGCGGGACCAGGGTGATCGACGTTCCGAGCCCGATCCGCTCCGTCCAGGCGGCGATCCATCCCAGCGTGACGAGTGGGTCGAAGACGCGGCCGTACGGGTCGACGCCCTCGGGCCCGACGACGATGTGCTCGGTCGTCCAGACCGAGTCGAATCCGGCCTCCTCCGCCGCCTCGACCGCCTGCCGGATCCCGCCCGGCGACGAGCCCAGGCCGAAGTTCGGCAGGATCGCGCCGAGGTGCACCGCGCGAGGCTACCGCCTCGTTCTACCGTTGGGGTATGCGCGCGAGGCTGGTGAGCCGCCTCCTGGTGCCGATCTCGGCGAGTGCCGCGGCCGTCGCGATCGTCACGCTCGCGATCGCGGTCCTCGACGACCACGTGCCCGTGCTGAGCCTGGGCGTGCTCTACATCTTTGCGGTCCTCCCGGTCGCTGTCGTGTGGGGGCTGTGGTTCGCGCTGCCGCTCGCCGTCGCCTGCATGCTCGCGTTCAACTTCTTCTTCCTCCCGCCGACACACACATTCACGCTGCGGGACTCCGAGAACTGGTTCGCTCTGGCCGTGTTCTCTGCAACCGCGATCGTGGTCAGCGAGCTGGCCGCGAGCGCACGCCGCCGCGCGGCGACGGCGGAGCAGCGCGAGCGCGAGTCGGCCGTGCTGGCCGCGCTCGCGACCGAGCTTTTGCGCGGCCGCGACATCGACGAGGAGCTCGACGAGATCGCCGGGCGTGCCGCCGGGGTTCTCGGCGTGCCCGGGGCGACGATCGAGCTCGGGACGCCGCGGCGGCAGGATGCCGGCTACCCGCTCGAGGCGGCCGGCCGCCGCGTCGGCACGATCACCACACTGAAGGGCGCCGAGCCGAACCTGGCGGTCCGCCGCCGCTTCCTGCCCGCGCTCGCCGCCCTCCTCGCCGTCGCGGTCGAGCGCGAGGCGCTCGAGCGGGAGGCGCTCGAGGCCGAGACCTTGCGCCGCAGCGACCTGGTCAAGACGGCGCTGCTGCGCGCGGTCTCGCACGATCTGCGCTCGCCGCTGACGGGGATCCGCACCGCCGTCGGGGCCCTGCGCAGCGAGACGCTCGAGCTGACGGAGCTGGACCGGCGCGAGCTGCTCGAGACCATCGACCTCGACTCCGAGCGGCTGTCCCGGCTCGTCGCCGACCTGCTCGACCTCTCCCGGCTCGAGGCCGGCGCGGCCGCCCCCGAGCCGGAGATCTGGGCGCTCGACGACCTCGTCCGCGCCTCGGTCGACGCCTCCGGCTCGAAGGCGCGCGTTTCGATCGGCGGCGAGTCGGCGCTCGTCCGCGTCGACGCCGGCCAGTTCCAGCGCGTGCTTGCGAACCTGATCGAGAACGCGGTCAAGTTCTCGCCGAATACCGGCGTCGTGCACGTGCGCACGACGGCGACGCGCAAGGAGGCGATCGTCCGTGTCGTCGACCAGGGGCCGGGCATTCCGGAGGCCGACCTCGAGCGCGTCTTCGAGCCCTTCTACCGCGGCCAGCACGACGACCGCGCGGGCGCGGGCCTGGGCCTCGCGATCGCGCGCGGCTTCGCCGAGGCGAACGGCGGCCGGGTCTGGGCCGAGTCGCGACCGGGGCAGGGCGCCACCTTCGCGCTCGCGCTCCCCGTCGCCGAGGTGCCTGCCGAGTTGCCGGCTTGAGCGGTCAGCGCATCCTGGTCGTCGACGACGAGCCGCAGATCCTGCGCGCCCTCCGCGCCACGCTCCGCGGCGCGGGCTACGACGTCGAGACGGCCGAGACGGCGGAGGGGGCGCTCGTCGCGGCGGCGGCGCACCCGCCCGAGGCGGTCATCCTCGACCTCGTCCTCCCGGACGGAGACGGCACGGACGTCGCTCGCGAGCTCCGCACCTGGTCGGCCGCGCCGATCATCGTCCTGTCCGCGGTCGGGGAAGAGCATCAGAAGATCGAGGCGCTCGACGCCGGCGCAGACGACTACGTCACCAAGCCGTTCGGCGTCGACGAACTGCTCGCCCGGCTGCGCGCCGTTCTGCGGCGCGCGACACCGACCCATGAGCCCGTGATCGAGATCGGCGCGCTTCACATCGACGTCCCCGAGCGCGTCGTCACCGTTGACGGCGCCCGCGTCCGGCTCAGCCCCCACGAGTTCGACCTGCTACGGGTGCTCGCGCAGAACGAGGGCAAGCTCCTCACCCACCGCGCGCTGCTGCGCGAGGTGTGGGGGCCGGCATACCAGGTCGAGGCGCACTACCTGCATGTCTACGTGTCGCAGCTCCGCCACAAGATCGAGCCCGAGCCGTCGAGCCCGCGCTACATCCTCACAGAGCCCGGGGCCGGCTACCGGCTGGTCGAGCCGGATCTTTAGGCAACTTTAAGCCGCTGCCGCCCGATCCTGAGCACGCCTTGCCATCGGCGGGGCGAAGCTCGCTGCCATGGTCGAAGTCCTCGGCATCATCATCACGGTCGCCTGCTTCGCGTTTGCGTTCGGGCTCGTGTGGGCGCTGGAACGCGTCTAGTGAGCGGCGGCGACCTCGTCGGGCTGCTGATCTCGCTGGCCGTCTTCGCGTACCTCGTGTACGCGCTGCTGCGGGGTGAGAACCTGTGAGCTTCGAGGGGATCTTCCAGATCGTCCTCTACCTGGTCGTCCTCGTCGCGTTGAGCTACCCGCTCGGGAAGTGGATGGCCTACGTCTACTCGGACCGCTTCCGCGCGCCGCGCTGGATCACCGCGCCTGAGCGCGGCTTCTACCGGCTGATGGGCACCGACCCGTCACAGGAGCAGGACTGGAAGGGCTACGCGAAGGTCGCGCTCGTCTTCATGTTCGTGTTCGCGATCCTGCTGTACCTGGTGCTGCGGCTGCAGGCGCACCTCCCGCTCAACCCGGACAACATGACCGCGGTGTCGCCTCACATCGCGATGAACACCACGGCCAGCTTCGTCACGAACACGAACTGGCAGTACTACGGCGGCGAGTTCACGATGTCGTACCTCTCGCAGATGGCGGGGCTCGCCGTCCAGAACTACGTCTCCGCGGGCATCGGCATGGCCGTCCTGGTCGCGGTCATCCGCGGCTTCTCGCGGCGCTCGACCACCATGCTGGGCAACTTCTGGGTTGACCTCTACCGCTCGATCGCCTACATCCTGCTGCCGCTCGCGATCGTCCTGGCCATCATCCTCGTGTCGCAGGGCGTCCCGCAGACGTTCAGCGGCGCGGCCAGCGCGCACACGCTCGAGGGCGTGACCCAGACCATCGCGCGCGGCCCGGCCGCGTTCCAGATCGCGATCAAGCAACTCGGCACGAACGGCGGCGGCTTCTTCAACTCGAACTCCAGCGTCCCCTTCGAGAACCCGAACGGGCTCACGAACTTCCTCGAGATGCTCTCGATCCTGCTGATCCCGGCGGCGCAGGTCTTCATGTTCGGCCGCATGGTCGGCAACCGGCGGCAGGCCCTTCCGGTCTACGGCGCCATGCTCGCGATGACCATCATCGGCATCGCTGTCGCGCTGCCGTCCGAGCAGCACGGCTCGCAGGTGCTCCGTGCCTCGGGCGTGAACATCACACAGGGCCATGGCCAGAGCGGCGGCAACATGTCCGACAAGGAGGTGCGGTTCGGCATCGCCAACACGTCTCTCTGGTCGGTTGCGACGTCGGACGCTTCCAACGGCTCCGTCAACGGCGGCCACGATGCCTTCACCGCGGCCGGCGGCGCCGTGCCGATCGTGAACCTCTTCACCGGCGAGGTGATCTGGGGCGGGGTCGGATCCGGCTTCTACGGGATGGTCTTCTACATTCTCATCGCCGTCTTCGTCGCGGGGCTGATGGTCGGGAGAACGCCCGAATACCTCGGCAAGAAGATCGAGGCGCGTGAGATCAAGCTCGCCGCGATCGGCGCGCTCTTCGTCCCGACCATGGTCCTCGTCCTCACGGCCATCGCGGTGGTGACGAAGAGCGGCCTTGAATCGATCTTCAACCCGGCCGCGCACGGCTTCTCCGAAGCGCTCTACGCGTACGACTCGCAGTCGAACAACAACGGCAGCGCGTTCGCCGGCTACGGCGCGACCGAGTTCTCCGCGCTCGTCGGCACGATCGCCTTGTGGCTCGGGCGGCTCGTGCCGCTCATCGCGGCGCTGGCGCTGGGCGGCACGCTCGCCGGCAAGCGGATCCACCCGGCCTCCGCCGGAACGTTCCGCACGGACGGCGGCACCTTCGGCGTGCTCCTGGTCGGGATCATCGTCCTGACCGCGGGCCTGATGATCTTCCCGGCGCTGACGCTCGGTCCGATCGTGGAGGCGCTGTCGTGAAGAAGCTCGTCGCCCGCTCCGCGCTCGCCGTCGTCGTCCTCACGGTTGCCCTCGGGCTCGTGCTCCCGATCGTGTTCACGGGCTTCGCGCGCGTCGTCTTTCCGAACAAGTCGAACGGCAGCCTGATCGAGCGCAGCGGACAGGTGGTCGGGTCGAAGCTCGTCGCGCAGGGGTTCACGAGCCCGCGCTACTTCCACGAGCGCCCGTCGGGCACGTCGCCGGCGTACAACGCCGCTGCGACGACGTTCGCCAACCTCGGTCCTACCAACCCCGATCTGGCCAAGAACATCCGCGCCGCGGCGCTCGCCATCCTCAAGCTCGAGCGCCCCTACAACCCCGGCCTGCGGATCGGCGACATTCCCGTCGACGCGGTCACAACCTCGGGCTCCGGCGTCGATCCCGACATCACGCCGGCCTACGCGAAGCTGCAGGCCGCCCGGATCGCGGCGGTGCGCGGGCTCTCCCGTGACCGCGTCGACCAGCTGGTCAGCCAGAACACCGACGGCCGCTCGCTCGGGTTCCTGGGCGAGCCGGGCGTCAACGTGCTCAAGCTCAACCTGGCGCTCGACAAGGAGAAGGCATGAGCGAGCGCAAGGGCTCCGTTTTCAGCCGCGAGCTCGTCGGCCCGGCGATCCGCGACTCGTTCGCGAAGCTCGACCCGCGGCTTCAGATCCACAACCCGGTGATGTTCATCGTCGAGCTCGGCTCGGTGATCACGACCGTGCTGTTCTTCAAGAACGACTTCGACTGGTTCACCGGCGTCGTCGCGTTCTGGCTATGGCTGACCGTCCTGTTCGCGAACTTCGCGGAGGCGATCGCCGAGGGCCGCGGGAAGGCGCAGGCAAACGCGCTGCGCGCCACGCGCACGACGACGAACGCGCGGCTGCGCGACGGAGGCGAGGTGCCCGCGCCCGAGCTGCAGCGCGGCGACGTGGTGATCGTGGAGGCCGGCGAGGTCATCCCCGCCGACGGCGACGTCATCGAGGGCGTTGGCTCGGTCGACGAGTCCGCAATCACGGGCGAGTCGGCACCCGTGATCCGTGAAGCCGGAGGCGACCGCTCGGCCGTTACCGGGGGGACGAAGCTGCTCTCCGACCGGCTAGTGATCGAGGTGACTCAGGAGCCGGGCCAGTCGTTCCTCGACCGCATGATCGGGCTCGTCGAGGGCGCCGACCGGCGCAAGACGCCGAACGAGATCGCGCTCAACATCCTCCTGGCCGGCCTGACGATCACGTTCCTGGGAGCCGTCGTGACGCTGCGGCCGTTCTCGATCTATGCCCACTCGCCGCAGGGCACGACCGTGCTCATCGCGCTGCTCGTCGCGCTCATCCCGACGACGATCGGCGCGCTGCTGTCGGCGATCGGCATCGCCGGGATGGACCGGCTCGTCCAGCGCAACGTGCTCGCGATGTCCGGCCGCGCGGTCGAGGCCTCGGGCGACGTCGACGTCCTGCTCCTCGACAAGACCGGCACGATCACGCTCGGCAACCGGCAAGCGGCGGAGTTCATCCCCGTCGACGGCGTCGACGAGCGCGAGCTCGCCGAGGTGGCGCAGCTGGCCTCGCTCGCCGACGAGACGCCGGAAGGCCGGTCGATCGTCGTCCTCGCGAAGGAGGAATTCGGCCTGCGCGAGCGCGAGCTGGGCGAGCACGAGTTCGTGCCCTTCAGCGCGACCACGCGCATGAGCGGCGTGAACCTCAACGGGACGATGATCCGCAAGGGCGCCGCCGACTCCGTCAAGAAGCTGATCGTCGAGCAGGGCGGGAACCCGCCCGCCGAGCTCGACACGATCGTGCAGCACGTCGCCGAGCAGGGCGGAACGCCGCTGGTCGTCGCGCGCGACAACTGGGCGCTTGGTGTCGTCTATCTCAAGGACATCGTCAAGGGCGGCATGGAGGAGCGCTTCGACGAGCTGCGCCGCATGGGCATCCGCACCGTGATGATCACCGGCGACAACCGCGTGACCGCGGCCGTCATCGCGCAGGAGGCGGGCGTCGACGATTTCCTCGCCGAGGCGACGCCCGAGGCGAAAATGGCGCTGATCAGGGAGGAGCAGGCGAAGGGCCGCCTGGTCGCGATGACCGGCGACGGCACCAACGACGCGCCGGCCCTCGCCCAGGCCGACGTCGGCGTCGCGATGAACACTGGGACGACCGCGGCCAAGGAGGCCGGGAACATGGTCGACCTCGACTCCAACCCGACGAAGCTGATCGAGATCGTCGAGGTCGGCAAGCAGCTGCTGATCACGCGCGGCTCGCTGACGACGTTCTCGATCGCGAACGACGTAGCCAAGTACTTCGCGATCATCCCGGCGATGTTCGCGTTCACCTACGCGACCAGGCCGGGCGAGCGGGGCCCGCTCGACACGCTGAACATCATGCAGCTCGGCACGCCAAAGAGCGCGATCATCTCGGCGATCATCTTCAACGCGCTCGTCATCCCTGCGCTCGTCCCGCTGGCGCTGCGCGGCGTCAAGTACCGCGCGATCGGGGCGACCGCGCTCCTGCGGCGTAACCTGCTCATCTACGGCGTCGGCGGGATGATCCTGCCCTTCATCGGGATCAAGCTCATCGACCTGGTGATCCACAACCTGCTCGGGGCGTGACGGCGTGCCACGCGGCCAGTACCGCATCCTGCTCGGGATGGCCGCAGGTGTGGGGAAGACGTACCGGATGCTCCAGGAGGGACAGCAGGCGAAGGCCGAGGGCCGCGACGTCGTGATCGGCTACCTCGAACCTCATGACCGGCGCGACACGTCGGCGCTCGCGGAGGGGCTCGAGGTCGTGCCGCGCCTGCGGGCGGAGCACGGGACGCTCGAGCTGGAGGAAATGGACGTGGACGCGGTCATCCGGCGTGCGCCGGAGCTCGCGCTGATCGACGAGCTGGCGCACACGAACGCGCCTGGCATGCGCAGCGAGAAGCGCTGGCAGGACATCGAGGAGGTGCTCGAGTCCGGGATCGACGTCATCTCGACCGTGAACATCCAGCACCTCGAGAGCCTCAACGACGCGATCGCCGAGCTGACCGACGTCCGCGTCCGCGAGACCTTTCCGGACAGCGTGCTCGAGATGGCCGACGAGGTCGTGCTCGTCGACCTCACGCCCGAGGCGCTCCAGGAGCGGCTGCGCGCCGGCAAGGTCTACCCGCGCGACCGCGCCGAGGTCGCGCTGGAGAACTTCTTCCGCGCCGACAAGCTCTCCGCGCTGCGGGAGCTCGCGCTGCGCGAGGTGGCCGAGGATGTCGAGTCGCGGCGGACCGCGTCCGTCCTCGACCCGCTGAGCCAGCAGGCGGTGGCCGAGCGAGTGCTGGTGCTCGTCACGCCGGAGCCGCGTTCGCAGCGAATCGTTCGCCGCGCGTGGCGCTCGGCCGAGCGGCTCGGCGGCGAGCTCGACGTGCTCTGGGTGCAGAACCCGGGCAGGCGGCTGAGCGAGGAGGAGCAGGTGTCGCTCGCGGCGTTGCGCCGGCTGGCGGTCATCCTCGGCGCGCACTTCCTCGAGGAGGAGGGCGACGACCTCGTCGCGACGGTCCGCCGCGTGGTCGTCGAGCGGGGGATCACCTATGTCGTCGTCGGGACGCCCAACGAGTCGCGCCGGCGCGAGATCCTCCGCGGCTCGCTCGTCTCGGCGCTCGTCCGCAATCTGCCGGGCGTCGACATCCGCGTCGTTCAGAACCGCGCCAAGCGGACCGAGCTGACCGCGTGAGCACGCTCGACTACGTGCTGATCGCGACCACGGTCGTGCTGGCGGCGATCATCGTCGTGGGTGCGGCCTTCTGGCGCCGGCGGCCGCCGCGGCGCCTGCCGGTGCGCCCGGGCGCGCGGCGGATCCTCGTTCCCTTCACGGGCGAGCTCGACCCGACGGTGCTGGCCGCCGCGATCCGGATCGCGCGGGCAGAAGACGCGGTTCTCGTGCCGGCGTATCTGCTGGTCGTCCCGCTCCAGTACGCGGAGGACTCGCCGCAGCGCGACAACGTCGCCAAGGCGATGCCCCTGTTGGAGGCGGTGGAGCTCGAGGCGTTGCGGGCCGACGTCCCCGTCGACGCGCGAATCGAGAAGGGCCGGACGCTGACGCATGCGCTCAGCCGGCTCTGGGATGTGGAGCGCTTCGACCGGATCGTCGTGCCGGCGCCGTCGAACGGCCACGGAGGCTTCACGGAGAAGCAGCTCGTCTGGCTGCTCTCGAACGCGCCTGCAGAGACGCTGGTCCTGAAACCGGCGCCGCCGCTCGCCGCCTGAGACGCGCCTTGAGGAAATCTTGAGGCGAGGCGCGCAAACGCTGAGCCGCACCTGAGCCGTCGCGGCAAAGCGTCGAGTAGTGAGACGCCGCCGGCGACAGGAGGACCTGGACCGAGTTCTCGGCGCGCCGGCGCTCTTCGCGACCGCCTACGGCGACGTCGGCTCCTCGATCTACTACGCGCTCGGCGTCACGGCCGTCTTCGCGCTCGGCCTCACGCCGCTCGTCTTCGTCATCGCCGGCGTCTTCTTCGCCGCCACGGCGACGACCTACGCCGAGGGCACCGTCCGCTACCCGGAGGCGGGCGGCTCCTCGAGCTTTGCCCGCCACGCGTTCAACGAGGTCGCGAGCTTCGGGGCCGGCTGGGCCCAGATGCTCAATTACGTCGTCACGATCTCGATCTCGGCGTTCTTCATCCCGCACTACCTGTCGGTGTTCTGGGAGCCACTGCGGACGAGCCCGTGGGACATCGTCGGCGGCGCCGTCATCGTCGCGCTCCTGGTCTCGCTCAACTTCGTGGGCATCCGCGAGTCGACCCGCGTGAACGTGATCCTCGCCGTCGTCGACTTCGGTACGCAGCTCTTCCTGGTGCTGCTCGGCCTGGCGCTGATCTTCAGGCCGCGCATACTCATCGACAACATCCACCTCGGGGTCGCACCGGCGTGGGGCGACTTCCTGCTCGCGATCCCGATCGGGATGATTGCGTACACCGGGATGGAGACAATCTCCAACCTGGCGCAGGAGACGCGTGACCCGCAGCGCGCGGTCCCGCGCGCGTACAAGGCCGTCGCGGTCGCTGTCTTCTCGATCTACCTGACGCTGCCAGCGATCGCGCTGATGGCTCTGCCCGTCGAGCGCGTCGACGGCGTATACAAGACCCGCCTCGGCCTGCCGCCCGAGCAGCACGGCTTCGCGAACGACCCGGTGCTCGGCGTCGTTTCCAACCTCGGCCTCCACGGCGCCGCCCTCCATGGGCTGCGCGTCTACGTCGGCCTACTAGCGGCCACGATCCTGCTCATCGCCGCCAACGCCGGCGTGATCGGCTCGTCCCGCGTCACCTACGCAATGTCGAGCTACCGCCAGCTCCCGCAGGTCTTCAGCCGGCTGCACCGCCGTTTCAAGACACCCTGGCTGTCGCTGATCTGCTTCTCGGGGCTGCTTCCGATCTTGACCCTGACGCCCGGGCGGATCGACTTCCTCGGAACGATGTACTCGTTCGGCGCGATGCTGTCCTTCGCGATCGCTAACGCGTCGCTGATCGCGCTCCGCTACCGCTTCCCGAACGCCGAGCTGCTCGTGAAGGGCAAGCCGAACCTGCACTGGCGCGGCGTGGACTGGCCGCTGTTCTCGATCGTGGGGTTCCTCGGCACCGCCTCGGCCTGGATCGTCGTGAATGTCCAGGAGCCGCTGACGCGCTGGGTGGGGCTGACCTGGCTCGCGGTCGGCTTCACGGCGTTCGTGGTCTACCGTCGACGGTTCGCGCACCTGCCGCTGCGTGCGACCGAGCGGGCGCCGGCACAGATGCTCGGACCGTCGTTGACGATCTCCTACCGCTCGATCGTGGTTCCCGTCATCCGTTCGGCCGGCACGGAGGAGGCGCTGGTCGCGGCCGCCCGCCTCGCCGCCGAGCGCAACGCAGTGATCGAGATCGTCGCCGTCATCGAGGTGCCGCTGGACCTCCCGCTCGACGCGCCGCTGGAGGGGGCGGAGGCCGCAGCGCACCGCACGCTCGACGACGCAGAGGCGCTGCTCGACCGCTACGGCGTGCGTGCCGTCAGCCGGCTGCTGCGCGCACGTGCTGCCGGCCCGGAGATCATCACGGAGGCGGCGCGCCGGAACGCCGAGATCCTCATCGTCGGCTCCGAGCGCAACGGCCGCGCGTCAGGGCATCCGTTCCCGCGCAACGTCGAGTACATCCTCAAGCACGCGCCGTGCCGGACGATGGTCGCCGCCCCGCCGATGCGCGTGCGCCGCAACGGGCAGTACGCCAGGACCGCGATCGTCGCCTAGCGAACATAGAGTCCGCCCGTGCCGCGCAGGCGACGCCGCCAGCAGCAGGGACTCGAGCGCGTGCTCGGCACGCCCGCCCTGTTCGCAACCGCCTACGGCAACGTCGGCTCGTCGATCTACTACGCGCTCGGGCTGACCGCCGCCTACGCGCTCGGCCTGACGCCGGTGGTCTTCGTCATCGCCGGGCTCATCTTCGCCGCCACCGCCGCCAGCTACGCGGAGGGCACCGTGCGCTTCCCGGAGGCGGGCGGCTCCTCGAGCTTCGCCCGCCACGCGTTCAACGAGGTGGTCAGCTTCGGCGCCGGCTGGGCGCAGATGCTCGTGTACGTCGTCACGGTCGCGACGTCGGCCTTCTTCGTCCCGCACTACCTCTCGATCTTCTGGGAACCGCTGAAGACGAACCCGTGGGACATCGTCGGCGGCGCGATCGTGATCGTCTCGCTCGTCGTCCTGAACATCGTCGGCGTCCAGGAGGCGACCCGCCTCAGCATCGTCCTCGCCGTCATCGACTTCGCCACGCAGGTGCTGCTCGTGCTGCTCGGCTTCGTGCTCGTCTTCAGCCCGCAGATCCTGGTCGACAACGTCCACTGGGGCATTGCCCCGACCTGGTCCGACCTGGCGATCGCCATCCCGGTCGCGATGCTCGCCTACACGGGGGTGGAGACCGTCTCCAACCTCGCGGAAGAGGTGCGTGATCCGGTGCGCAGCGTGCCCAACGCCTACAAGCTGGTCGCCGGCGCGGTGTTTGCCATCTACTTCACGCTGCCGCTGATCGCGCTGTCGGCGCTGCCCGTGAAGGAGATCAACGGGGAGTTGACGACGCTGCTCGCCCTGCCGCCGGAGGACGGCGGCTTCCAGAACGACCCGGTGCTCGGCATCGTCGAGAACCTCGGCCTGACCGGCGCCACCCTCGACGCGCTCAGGATCTACGTCGGCGTCCTGGCGGCAACGATCCTCTACATCGCGACGAACGCAGGCGTGATCGGCGCCTCGCGCATCACATACTCGATGGCGTCGTACCGCCAGTTGCCGGGCGTCTTCCGGCGGCTGCACCCTCGCTTCAAGACGCCGTGGATCGCGCTCGTCGTGTTCGCGGGCATCGCGCCGATCCTGCTCATCCTCCCGGGGAGCGTCACCTTCGTCGGCACGCTCTACGCGTTCGGCGCAACGCTCTCGTTCACGGTGGCGCACGCGTCGATCGTCCGCCTGCGCGTGCTTGCGCGAGGGAAGAAGCTCGCGTTCACGGCGCGCCCGAACCTCTGGGCGGGCGGCATCGAGTGGCCGGTCTTCGCACTGGTCGGCGGGATCGCGACCTTCGTCTCGTTCCTCGTCATCCTCGTCCAGAACCCGACGACGCGCTGGGTCGGCCTCGGCTGGATCGTGTTCGGGATGCTCGGCTACGCGATCTACCGGCGCCGTTTCGTGCACGAGCCGGTGACCGCGATCGTGCGCGCCCCGGCGCTGGTGCTGGGGCCGTCGCTGACGGTCGAGTACCGGACGATCGTCGTGCCGGTCGTGCGCTCCCCGGAGTCGGAGGAGGCGCTCGTCGCCGCCGCCCGGCTTGCCTCGGACCGGGGCTCGCGCATCGCCGTGCTCCACGTGCTCGAGATGCCGCTCGACGTGCCGATCGACTCGCGGCTGGGTGAGGCCGAGGAGCAGGCGGCGGACGAGCTGCTCGACGACGCCGAGGCGCTGGTCGAGCGGTACGGCGTGCCGGTATACACGAGGGTCGTGCGAGCGCGCACCGCCGGATCGGCGATCGTCAGGGAGGCGCGCACCCGCACCGCCGAGCTGGTCGTGCTCGGTGCTCCGCGGCGCACGCGCACGGCGGGGCGCGCCGCCGTGTTCGGAAAGACGGTCGACTACGTGCTCAAGAACTCCCAGACGCGCGTGATGGTGACGGCCGGCCGGAAGGCAGCATGAGCTCCTTGAAGAACGCGACGAGGGCGCTCTCGGTCGTCCTCATCGTCCTCGGCGTCGCCCTCCTGGTCGTCACGGCCGCGGCCGGGGGCTCAGGGCTCGCGGTCGGCTACGTCTTCGGCGCCGGTCTGCTCCTCGCGGGCGTGCTGCGGCTCTACCTTTTGTCGAGGTAATGGCTCGCAAGGTCACCGGGCTGCAGCGCGTCCTCGACGTCCCGTCGCTGGCCGCGGTCGCGTACGGCGAGATCGGCTCCTCCATCTACTTCGCGCTCGGCGTCGTCGCGCTCGAGGCGCTCGGGCTGACGTCCTGGGTCCTGCTCGCCGTCGGCCTCCTCTTCCTGCTCGTCGCGGCGTCGTACGCGGAGGGCACGGCCGCCATCCCCGAGACCGGCGGCGCGGCCATGTTCGTGCGCCGCGCGTTCAACGACCAGGCCGGCTTCCTGACCGGCTGGGTTCTGTTCCTCGACTACGTGATCGTGATCGCGCTCGCCGCGCTGTTCGCGCCGCACTACCTCGGGACGGCGCTCGGCTGGGACGGGATCCGCGACAAGCCGTGGGACATCGTTGTCGGCATCGTGATCATCCTGGGCGTGGCGGGCGTCCGCCTGGTCCGCCGCCCGGGGCTGTACGGGCTCGCGATCGTCATCGCCGCCGTCGCCGTCGTCTCGCACCTGCTGCTGATCGTGCTCGGCGGCATCTGGCTGCTCTCCTCGGAGGGCTTCGGCAGCGGCGTGATCTGGGGCGAGGCGCCGTCGTGGTTCGCGCTCGCCTTCTCGCTGCCGCTCGCGATGCTCGCGTACACCGGCCTCGAGACGGTGGCCAACCTCGCCTCCGACGCCCGCCAGCCGGGCCGCACGCTGCCCCGCAGCCTTTTCATCGGCATCGGCGCGGCCGTGCTGGTCGCCTTCGCCATGGCCGTGATCGGGCTCTCGGCGTACCCTCCCCACCGCGACCCGGCCGGCCCGAACGGCTGGGCGACCGATCTCGGCACCGAGTGGATCCGGGCGCCGCTCGTCGGCATCACCGACGCGCTGAACGGCCCCCTGCCCGAGTCGCTCGTCGACGTGCTGCGCGTCGTCATCGGCGTGAGCGGCGCGTTCGTGCTCGTGGCGGCGGTGAGCACGTCGATGTCGGGCGCCGGGCGGCTCGCCTACTCGCTCGCGAAGCACGACATGCTCCCGCACTCGTTCGCCCGTTTGAACCGCCGCACGCTCTTCTCGCCGTCGACGCTGGTCAGCACATCGCTCGTCGCCTGCGGGTTCCTGATCGCGACCGCGTTCACCGACGAGCCGGTGCGGTCGCTGGCGAGCCTCTTCTCGTTCGGCGTCCTGCTCGCCTTCACGGCCGCCCAGGTAGCGGTGATCAAGCTCCGCTTCACCGAGCCGAACCTGGAGCGCCCGTTCCGCGCGCGGCCGGAGGTGCGCTGGCGCGGCACGCCGGTGCCGGTCCCGGCGTTGATCGGCGCGCCGCTGACGTTCGCCATCTGGATCATCTCGCTGATCACGCACCCGACCCCGCGGATCGTCGGGCCGATCTGGCTGCTGGCCGGCGCGGTGATCTTCATTCTCGTGCGGAGGTCGCGCCAGGAGCCCGTGCTCGGCCGCGTCGTCCCGTCCGAGGGCGACCTCGACCCGTTCGAGGAGGGGGCGTACGAGCGGATCTTCGTGCCGCTGAAGCTCGGTCCGATCGGCGACGAGGTGCTCGCCACGGCGATCCGGCTGGCCGAGGAGCGCGGCTCGGCCCTGCGCGTCTTCCACGGCGAGAAGGTGCCGCTGGACACGCCGCTCGACGCCGACCTGCCCGACGTGTCCGAGGCCGCTTTCGCGTCGCTCGTCGACGCCCGGGAGCTCGCGGCCGAGCACGGGGTCGAGATCGAGACGGTCTCCGCGCGGACGCGCTCGCTCGGCGAGGCGATTGTCGAGCAGGCGGCGGCGTGGGGCGCCGACCTGATCGTCCTCGGCTCGGCGCCGCGCTGGCGGCGGCAGTCCCGGTTCTTCAGCCCGACGGTCGACTACGTGCTGCGGAAGGCGTCGTGCGAGGTGATGGTGATCGCGTATCCGCAGGGCGTTCTCGAGGACGAGGCTCAGCCCGAGGAGTCCGCTACGCTCACACCATGAAGGCCGTCGTGATCGGCTGCGGGCGCGTCGGCTCCTCGGTCGCAAAGGCGCTTGACCGCCACGGGTGGGACGTCGTCGCGATCGACGAGCACGAGGACGCGCTGTCGCGGCTGGGCGAGGACTGGCGAGGCGGGTTCCTCGTCGGCCACGGCATGGACGTGGAGCTCCTGCGCGAGGCGGGCGTCGACCAGGCGGACGCCGCCGTCGTCGCCACCAACGGCGACAACACGAACATCGTCGTCGGCCAGGTGCTCGAGAAGCGGTTCGACGTCGGCTGCGTCGTCGTCCGCATCCTCGACCCGGCCCGGGCCGAGCTCTACTCCACCCTCGGGCTCCGCATCGTCTGCCCGACCTCGAACGCGATCTCGGTCCTCATCGAGGCGGCGCGCTCCTGCGAGGTCCGCCCCGAACGCGCCACGGCGTAGATGTACGTCCTCGTAGCCGGCGGCGGGAAGGTGGGCGCGAACGTCACGCGCACCCTGATCTCATGGGGTCACGAGGTGACGCTGATCGAACAGCGCCGCGACCGCTTCGAGCGTCTGGAGGTCGAGTTCGAGCACCGCGTCCAGGTGGGCGACGCGACCGAGCTGTTCGTGCTCGAGCGCGCCGGCATCCGCCGACCGCCCGACCTGCTGGTAGCGGTGACCGGCGACGACGAGGACAACATCGTGATCTGTCAGGTCGCGCGCGAGCACTTCGGCGTGCGGAAGGTGATCGCGCGCGTGAACGATCCGCGCAACCAGGAGCACTTCGACCTGCTGGGCATCCAGCCGACCGTGTCGGCCACCGCGAACGTGCTCGCGATGATCGAGCACGAGGTGCCGGAGCACGAGCTCGTGCACCTGCTCGAGCTGAAGCGCGAGAACCTGGAGATCGTGGAGGTGCAGATCGACAAGGACTCCCCCTCGGTCGGCAAGCGGATCGACAAGCTGACCCTGCCCGAGGGCTCGCGACTCATCTCCGTCATGCGCGACGGCCGCGCCTGGATCGCGGACGAGTCGACCGAGCTGCAGCCCGGCGACCAGGTGCTCGCCATCCTCGAGGCGGGCAAGGAAGCCGAGCTCCGGGGCGTCCTGCTCAAGCGCTGAGCGTGCGCGTCCTCGTCCTGGCCGCGGTGCTCGCCTGCGGCGCTGCGTTCACGGCCGACGGCGCCACCAGGGCGCTCACGCCCCGGGTGGTCGTCCGCGGGCTCGCCTCGCCGACGCACGTCGCCGCGCCGCGCAGCGAGCACGGCCGCCTCTACGTCGTCGAGCAGCCGGGGCGCATCCGCGTCGTCGTCAACGGGAAACTCCGTGCCCGGCCGTTCCTCGACATCACCCGCCTCGTGCAGAGCGGCGGCGAGCAGGGCCTCCTCTCGGTGGCCTTCCACCCCGACTACGCGAAGAACCGGCGCCTCTACGTCGACTACACCGACCTGAACGGCAACACGCGCGTTGTCGAGTACCGCTCCTCCATGACCGGCACGCGCGCCCTGCCGGCGACGCGGCGGCAGCTGCTCTCGGTCCGGCAGCCCTACGCGAACCACAACGGCGGCCAGCTCGCGTTCGGCCCGGACGGGCTGCTGTACATCGGCATGGGCGACGGCGGCTCCGGGGGCGACCCGGAGAACCGCGCCCAGAACCTCTCGAGCCTGCTCGGGAAACTGTTGAAGATCGATCCCGTCAAGCGCGGCGCACGGCCCGTCATCGCCGCCTTCGGGCTCCGCAATCCCTGGCGCTTTTCGTTCGACCGCGTGACGGGCGACCTCTGGATCGGCGACGTCGGCCAGAACGCGTGGGAGGAGATCGACTGGACGCCGCGCGCGAGCCCCGGCCTCGAGAACTACGGCTGGGACGTCTACGAGGGCAACGCGATCTTCGAGGACAAGCAGCCGACGCCGGGCGGCCGCCTGGTGGCGCCGGTCCACGTCTACAGCCACGACTTCGGCTACTCCGTGACCGGCGGGTTCGTCTACCGCGGCACACGGAACGCCGCCCTCCGCGGGCGGTACGTCTTCGGCGACTACGGCAGCGGCACCGTATGGTCGTTGAAGCTCGTCGACGGCAAGGCGACCGACGTGCGCACAGAGACGCGGATCCTGGAGCTCTCCTCGTTCGGCGAGGACGCCGGGGGCGAGCTGTACGCCGTCTCGCTGGCCGGAACGCTCTACCGCCTCACGTAGTGACGCTGCTGGCGGAGGTCGTCGCCGCCTCGGACGCCGTCGCCGCGACATCGGCGCGGACCGCCAAGACGGCCGCCCTCGCCGAGCTGCTCCGCAGGCTCGACGCGGACGAGGTGCCGATCGCGGTCGGCTTCCTGACGGGCACACCCCGGCAAGGGCGGGTCGGGGTCGGCTACGCGACCGTCTACGGCGTCGACGTGCGGCCCGCGGCAGAGCCGTCGCTGACCGTCGCGGACGTCGACGCGGCCGTGAGCGCGGTGCAGGGGCTGACCGGCAAGGGCTCGGCCGGAGCGCGCCGCGCCGCGCTGCTCGACCTGCTCGCCCGCGCGACCGCGGACGAGGGCTCGTTCCTCCGGCGCCTGTTCACGGGCGAGCTGCGCCAGGGCGCGCTCGCGGGCGTGATGGTCGATGCCGTGGCAAAGGCGGCCGGCGTGCCGGCCGACGTCACCCGGCGCGCGTTCATGCTCTCCGGCGACCTGCCGCGGACAGCCGCCGTCGCGCTCGCCGAGGGCGAGCCCGGCCTGCGCGCGGTCGGCTTCGAGCTCTTCCGCCCAGTGCTGCCGATGCTCGCCTCGCCCGCCGAGACGGTCACCGAGGCGGTCGAGACCTTCGAGCTCGCCTCCGTCGAGTGGAAGCTGGACGGGATCCGCATCCAGATCCACCGCCGCGGCGACGACGTGCGGATCTACACGCGCAACCTGAACGACATCACGGCGGCGCTGCCCGGGATCGCCGACGCCGTGCGGCGGCTGCCGCTCGAGCAGGCGGTGCTGGACGGCGAGGCGATCTGGATGGGCGAGGGAGGGCCAGCCGCGTTCCAGGACTCGGTCTCGCGCGTCGACGGGCGGGCGCCGGAAGGGACGACCACGTTCCTCTTCGATGTCCTGCACCTCGACGGCGAGGATCTGCTCGACAGGCCGCTCGCGGAGCGCGCGGAACGCCTCGACGCGCTGGCGCGCGACATGCGCATCCCGCGGGCCGTCACTGCGGACGCGGAAGAAGGCGAGCGCGTGCTCGAGGAGGCGCTCGCCGCCGGGCACGAGGGCGTGGTGGTGAAGGACCTCGCGTCTCCGTACGTCGCGGGCCGCCGCGGCAAGGCGTGGCGCAAGGTGAAGCCGGTCGGTACCTACGACCTCGTCGTTCTCGGCGCCGAATGGGGCCACGGCCGCCGCCAGGGGTGGCTCTCGAACCTCCATCTGGGCGCGCGCGGCCCGGACGGCGGCTTCGTCATGGTGGGCAAGACGTTCAAGGGCATGACCGACCAGCTGCTCGAGTGGCAGACGGCGGCCCTTCTCGAGCGCGAGGTCGAACGGCGCGGGATCACCGTCTTCGTCCGGCCCGAGCTCGTCGTCGAGATCGCGCTCGACGGCGTCCAGTCGTCGACCCGCTACCCCGGCGGCGTCGCGCTCCGCTTCGCGCGCGTGAAGGGCTACCGGCCCGACAAGGACGCCGCCGAGGCGGACACGATCGAGTCGCTGCAGGCGCTGCTGCCCGACCGGCGGTCGGGCTAGGCCGAGCGTCTGCGGTGCACGCGCGGCGCCTGCTGCCCGAGCGCCGCGTAGGCCAGAGCCTGTAGCGACTCGTTGAGCGAGTGCAGCTCGCGCACGAGCGGCGCCATCTGCTCGCCGCTGTCGAGCCGGCGGTTGAGCGCGCGCAGCTCGGCGGTCAGGGCGTCGAGGCGCGCGAGCAGGGCGTCGAACTGGCGGTCACCGAGCTCCCTGGGCTCCATGCACCGGATCGTAGTCCGCCGCGCGGATCAGCTCGTCGCGCGTCCGCGCCACCTCGGCCTCGCCGAGCTCGGCGAGCAGCCGTTCCAGCGCGCCGGTTCCGGCCTCGACGGCTTCGACGCGGCGATCTGCGCCGAGCTGCGCGAGCACGACGCGTGCGTACGGCTCGGGTGCGTCGGTGAAGACGCCGAGACGGACGCCGCGGCCGGCGAGCGCACGCAGCGCCGCCGCCACCGCGGCGTCACGCCGCAGGTGCACGGGGGCGTGATCCGCGGCGAACCGCGCCAGGGCGGCGCGCCAGTCGCCGATGCCGTGCTCGGCCCACGCGTCGAGCTGCGCCGCAGCCTCGCCGCGATCCTCGGGCAGCGCAGCCGCATCGAGCCCCGCGATCGACGCGTAGCGGCGGGAGGCATCGGCGAGCCAGGCCGACCAGAGGCCGCGCGTGTCCGCCAGGGCGTCAAGTTCGACCGCCAGCGCGTTCATCGCAGCACCCGTCGCGCGGCGAGGAGGCCGATCACGATCCCGATCGAGTCGATGGCGACGTCCCGCGGCCGTCCCTCGCGGCCCACGACGAACGACTGGTGGAACTCGTCCGAGCAGGCGTAGAGGAACGCGGCCGCGGCCGCCCACGGCGTCGACAGCGCGCGCCGGAGCAGGAACGCGAGAATCGCGTACTCGGTGATGTGCGCGCACTTGCGGAGGATCAGATCCCAGGTGCCGAGCCCGCTGTGCAGCGACGGGATCGAGGACAGCGTGAAGATCAGGCCGGCCCAGAGCAGGATCGGCAACCACACCGTCACGAGCGCCGACCGGTTGCGGAAGACGTGCGCCTCCATGGGCCACAGTCTGCCGGTGGTAGTGTCCGGCCCCTAGTCAGAACAGGCGAGCGGTTGAGGGAACGCCGGTGTGAATCCGGGACGGTCCCGCCGCTGTGAAGGGAGAAGCCTCCGCGCCGAAACGCCACTGGCCCGCGGGCCGGGAAGGCGGCGAGGAGGGGCGCCCGAAGTCAGAAGACCTGGCCGCCCGCCTCCGGAACCGAGCCCCTCGTGGAAGGAGGAACGGTGCTCAAACGAGCCCTCATCGCGCTGGCGGCGGCAGCCGCCGTAGCGCTCCCGTCCGCGGCTGCGGCGCCGCAGAAGGCGGCTCCGCACCGAATCATCTCCCTGTCGCCGACGGCGACCGAGTCGCTCTTCGCGATCGGCGCCGGCAAGCAGGTCATCGCCGTCGACGACCAGTCCGACTACCCGAAGTCTGCACCGAAGACCAGGCTGTCGGGCTACACGCCCAACGTCGAGGCGATCGCCAAGTACCGGCCCGACCTGGTCGTCATCTCGAACGACGTCAAGGGCCTGCGCATCTCGCTGACCAAGCTGCACATCGCGGTCCTGCTCCAGCCCGCGGCGCGCACGCTCTCCGCGGCCTACGCGCAGATTCGCGAGCTGGGGGCGCGGACCGGCCACGGGCAGCAGGCAAAGACGGTCGTCGCGCGCATGCGGCAGCGGATCAGAGCGGCTGTCAGCTCAGCGCCGCACGAGAACCTGAAGGTCTTCCACGAGCTGAGCCCGGATCTCTACAGCGCCAAGTCGGCCACCTTCATCGGCCGGGTGTACGCGCTCTTCGGGCTCGAGAACATCGCCGACGCCGCGCCGGGCACCGACTACCCGCAGCTCTCGTCCGAGTTCGTCGTCGCGGCGAACCCTGACGTGATCGTGCTCGCCGACTCCCGCTGCTGCGGCCAGAGCCGCTCGACCGTCTCTTCCCGCCCCGGCTGGAGCGGGATCTCGGCGGTGAAGACGGGGACGATCGTGCGCGTCGACGACTCGATCGCGTCGCGGTGGGGGCCACGCGTCGTCGACTACGTGCGCGCCGTCGCCAGCGCCCTCAAGTCGCTGAAGGCGAACTAATTGGGGGAGGCGGTGGAGCTGTCAGTCGCGGTCCCGCGCGCACGCGCGAGACCGCGGCCGACGCGCCGCCGAAGCTGGCCCTGGTACCTGGGCGGCGTCCTCTTCGCCGCCACCGCGGTCGTCTGTGGCCTCCTCGTCGGGCCCGCCGATCTCGGCTACTCGCCGATGGTCAGCGAGCTCGCGTCGCACGTGCCGTTTCTCGGCGTGCACTCACGGCTCTCGGAGACCGACTCGGCGATCCTGTGGCAGATCCGCGCGCCGCGCGTCGTCATGGGCCTGCTCGTCGGTGCGCTGCTCTCGGTCGCCGGCGCGACCTACCAGGGGACGTTCCGCAACCCGCTCGCCGACCCCTATCTCCTGGGCGTCGCCGCGGGCGCCGGGCTAGGGGCAACCATCGCGCTCGTCTACGGCTCCGGGGGCGCCTGGAGCAACAACCTCCTCCCCGTCGCGTCGTTCATCGGCGGCGCCTCGGCGGTCGCGCTCGCCTACGTGGTCGGGCGCGCGGCGGGCGGCACGGGCCGCGCCGCTGCACTCGTCCTCGCCGGGGTGACGGTGGCCTCGTTCCTGACCGCCATGCAGACGTTCATCCAGCAGCAGCACGCCGACACGTTGCAGTCCGTCTACTCCTGGATCCTGGGCCGTCTCGACACCGCCGGCTGGCACGACGTGCTCCTGCTGCTGCCCTACGCGGCGATCAGCGTCTCCATCCTGCTCCTGCACCGTCGCGTGCTCGACGTGCTCGCCCTCGGCGACGACGAGGCGGCCGCGCTCGGCGTCAACGTCGGCCGTGTCCGGCTCCTGCTCGTCGCCGCGGCCACGCTCGGGACGGCCGCGGCGGTCGCGGTCAGCGGGCTGATCGGCTTTCTCGGCATCATCGTCCCGCACTTCGTGCGGCTCGTCGCCGGGGGCAGCTACCGCATCGTGCTGCCGCTCTCGCTGCTCGTCGGGGGCGGCTTCCTCGTCTTCGCGGACATCGTCGCCCGCACCGTGCTCTCGCCGGCCGAGCTGCCGATCGGCGTGGTCACCGCCTTCTTCGGCGCGCCGTTCTTCGCGATCGTCCTGCGCACCAGCCGCGGGGTGACCGGATGACGATCGCCTTCGACGGCGTCTCGGTCACGCTTGACCGCGCCGAGGTGCTCCGCGGCGTGTCCGGCCGCGTGGAGCCCGGCGAGTGGCTGACGGTCATCGGCCCGAACGGCGCCGGGAAGAGCACGCTCCTGCGCGCGTTCATGAGGCTGGTGAAGGCGACCGGGTCGATCACGCTCGACGGAGTCGAGACCGCCCGCCTGCGCGCACGCGAGCTGGCGCGGAGACTCGCTCTCGTCCCGCAGACCCCGGCGATGCCGGTGACCATGACCGTCGCCGAGTACGTGCTGCTCGGCCGCACGCCGCACCTCGGCTACCTCGCCCGCGACGGGAACGGCGACCGCGCGGCAGCCGCCGAGGCGATCGAGCGTCTCGACCTCGGCTCCTTCGCGACCCGGCGGCTCGGGACGCTGAGCGGCGGCGAGCAGCAGCGCGCCGTGCTGGCTCGCGCGCTCGCGCACAGGGCGCCGGTGCTGCTGCTCGACGAGCCGACGGCGTCGCTGGACATCGGCCGCAGCCAGGAGGTGCTCGAGCTCGTGGACGAGCTGCGGCGCGAGCAGGGGCTGACGGTGGTCGCGACGATGCACGAGCTGACGCTCGCCGGGCAGTACGCAGACCGCCTCCTGCTCCTCGACGGCGGCCGCGTCGTCGCGTCGGGCGAGCCGCGCGACGTGCTGACCGAGGAGCTGGTCGCGCGTCATTACGGCGCGAGCGTGCGGATCCAACAGGTCACAGGGGGGCTGGTCGTCGTGCCCGCGCGGCTGTGAGCCTGACGTTCCTGCTCGGCGGTGCGCGCTCGGGCAAGTCGGCGCTCGCGGTCGAGCTGGCGGCACGCGCGGGCGGGCCGGTCACCTTCATCGCGACGGCGACCGCCGGCGACGAGGAGATGGCGGCCCGGATCGCGGCGCACCGCGCCGGGCGGCCCGACGCCTGGACGACGGTCGAGGAGCCACTCCGGCTGCGCGCGGTGCTCGACGCCGCCGAGGGCACGGTCGTGGTCGACTGCCTGTCGCTCTGGGTCGCGAACCTGCTGGAGGCCGGCGCCGGGGACATCGAGGAGCAGGCGGTCGAGGCGGCGGCCGTCGCTGCCGCGCGCCGAACGATCGCGGTCAGCAACGAGGTCGGCCTCGGCGTCGTGCCGGCGACGCCGCTCGGGCGCCTCTACCGCGACGTGCTCGGACGCGTCAACGCGGCGTGGGCCGAAGCGGCAGAGACCGCGCTGCTCGTCGTTGCCGGCCGCGCGCTGCCCCTCGCCTCCCCGTGGGAGCTCGTCGGTGCGTGAGGTCCGGGCGACGTGCCCGGCCGAGATCGCGGCGCTGCGCCGCCGGCTCGACGAGAAGACCAAGCCGCGCGGCAGCCTCGGACGGCTCGAGGACATCGCGGTCCGTGTCGCCGCGGCGGGCGGCCGCGTGGACACGCTCGACCCGGTGATCGTGGTGGTCGCGGGCGACCACGGCGTGGCCAGGCACGGCGTCAGCGCCTACCCGCAGGAGGTCACGCGGCAGATGGTCGCCGCCTTCGCCGGCGGCGACGCGGCCGTATGCGTGCTCGCGCGCCAGGCCGCGGCCCGCGTGGTGGTGGTCGACGCGGGCGTCGTGGAACCGGTCGACGACGCTGCGGTGGTCGACCTGCGGCAGGGCCCCGGGACGGCCGACTTCACGGCCGGCCCGGCGATGACGCGCGGGCAGGCGGAGGCGGCGCTCGAGGCGGGCATCGAGCTCGCTGACGGGCTCACGGGCGACCACGGCCTCGTCGCGCTCGGCGAGATGGGCATCGGCAACTCGACGGCGTCCGCGGCCGTGGCGGCGGCACTGCTCGAGTGCGCCCCGCGGCTGACCTGCGGGCGCGGGACCGGCCTGGACGACGCCGGGGTCGCGCACAAGGTTGCGGTGGTCGAGGCGGGCCTGAGGCTCCACGAGCCCGACCCCGCCGACCCGGTCGGCGTGCTCGCCGCCGTCGGCGGCTTCGAGCTCGCCGTCCTGGCGGGGCTCGCCCTCGGCGCGGCTTCGCGTGAGGTGCCCGTTGTGATCGACGGCTTCATCAGCAGCACGTCGGCGCTCGCGGCGGCGCGGCTCGCGCCCGCGCTGTCGTCACGGCTCGTGGCGTCGCACCGGTCGCCGGAGCCCGGCCACGGGCTGGTCCTCGACTCGCTGGGCCTCGAGCCCGTGCTCGACCTCGGGATGCGCCTGGGCGAGGGCTCGGGCGCCGCGCTCTGCCTGCCGCTCATCCGCTCGTCGCTGGCGATCCTCGAGGAGATGGCGACGTTCGCGGGCGCCGGCGTCACCGATGCGGGCCGCTGACGCCGCGCTGGCGGCGGTCGCCTTCCTGACCCGGATCCCGGTCCGGCGCGCGCTCGGGCCGGATGACGTGGCACGCGGGGCGGTCCTGTTCCCGCTCGTGGGCGGGGGCGTGGGCGCGCTGAGCGGCGTGGCGGTGTTGCTGCTCTATCCGTCGGTGCCGGCGTTAGCGGCCGCGGGTGTCGCCGTGGCCGTCGAGCTCGTCGTCACGGGCGCCATGCACGTCGATGCACTCGCGGACATTGCGGACGCCGCCGGCGCGCAGACGCGCGAGCAGGCGCTCGAGATCATGCGCGACTCGCGGATCGGCTCCTTCGGCGCGGCGGCGCTCATGGTCGACCTGCTCACACGCGCCGCCGCGATCGCCGGCCTCGCGGGTTCACCGGTCGCGGCGCTGGTCGCCGCCGGGGCGCTGAGCCGTGCGGCGTCGCTCCCGCTGGCGGCGGCGATGCCCTACGCCCGGGCTGAAGGCGGCCCTGGGAGCGTTCTGACGGGGCGCATGGGGTGGACGTCCGCGGTCCTGGCGGCGCTCGTCGCCCTCGGTGTGGCAATCGGCGTGCGCGGGCTGGACGGCATCTGGGCCGCCGCGGGAGCGGCCGGCGCGGCCCTCGTGCTCGGGCTCCTGTTCCGGCGGTGGCTGGGCGGCGTCACCGGCGACGCGCTCGGCGCGGTCACCGAGCTGTCCGGCACGGTGGCCCTGCTCGTTCTGGTGGCTACGTGAACTCGCCGCGCGAGATCGCCTGGCGCTTCGGGAGGTCGGCCATGTCCACGAGCTGGCCGTCCCGGCCGACGTAGCCGTCCTTGCCGCCGACGATGAGCATCACCAGGTCGTCGTCGCCGACGTTGGCGTAGTAGCGCGGCGTCGTCGACTCGACGTGGCAGAGGCCGCCTGGCCCGAGCTCATGCGTCTCGTCGCCGATGTGGAACTCGGCCTTGCCCTGGTGGACGAAGTAGAGCTCGTCCTGCTCGTCGTGGTAGTGGTGGACGCTCTCCTTGCCCGGCGGGACGACGATGACGTTGACGCCGAAGGCCGTGACGCCGAGCGGCCCGCGCACCTTGCGAAAGCCGTAGCCGTCGCCCAGCTCGTCGACGGAACCGAACGCGTAGCTCACGCAGCGACGGTATCTGATACGCTCAATACTATGCGAGCCGATGTATCGCGCGGGCACCTCGATCTCCTGCTGCTCGGCGCGGTCGCGAAGGAGCCGCTGCACGGCTACGCGATCGTCGAGGCGATCCGCGACGCCAGCGAGGGGGCCTTCGAGCTCGGCGAGGGCACGGTGTACCCGGCGCTCTACCGGCTCGAGGCGGCCGGCCTGCTGGCCAGCGACGCCTCGACCGTGAACGGCCGGCGCCGGCGCACATACCGGCTGACAGCGAAGGGGCGGCGCGAGCTGGCGTCGCAGCGCCGCGAGTGGGAGGGTTTCGTGCGCGCAGTGAACGCGGTGACGGCGTGATCGAGGACCTGCGCCGCGAGCTCGCGGCGGCCGGCGTCCGCGGCCGCTGGCAGCGGCGCGCGCTCGAGGAGGCGCGCGACCACCTGGCCGAGTCGGAGCGCGCCTTCGGCGATCCCCGCGCGCTCGCGTCCGACATCGCCTCGGTGGTGGGCACGAGCCGCACACTCCGGGCGGCGTGGGCCGCGTTCGCGGCGCTCGCGCTGACGGGCGTGGCGTATCTCGCCGCGTGGTACCTGGTCGCCGGCAACGGCCAACCGGACATCGCCTCGGGGAGGTCAGCGGGGCTCGGCATCGCGGTGACGCTCGCGCTGTTCTTCGTGCCGCAGGTCACCTTCGTCGCCGGCGTCCTGATGCTCTGGCGTGCGTTGCGGCTGCCGACTCCGGCGCCGGCGGCGGAGCTGCGCGTCGTGCGGCGGCGTGCGGCGGTCGCGCGCGCCGGCGGCGC
>DASTZE010000164.1:0-10968 GCA_035764425.1 Gaiellaceae bacterium | reverse complement strand
CGGCGAGAACCTGATCAGCGGGCCGGTGAGCTTCTCTGCGGCCGCCGTTATCCGGAGTTGGATGCAGAGCCCGCCGCATCGCGAGAACCTGCTCTCGCGCTGGGCCGAGGTGGGCTTCGGCTGCGTCCGCGCCGTCAACGCGCCGGGCGTGTTCGACGGCGACACCGTGGCGATCGTCACCGCGGACTTCGGCACGCGCGGCTGAGCGTTCGCGTCTTCGACGCGGCGTGTGCGCCGGGCCTGACGTGCGGGGATGCAGCTTCCCGCATAACGGGTACTGAAGGCACATGCGCTGGGTCCTGGCATTCCTCGCCACGGCGGCCGTCGGCCTGGGCACGGCATCGGCCGACACGACAAAGAACGCGCGGCTCTGGTTCGACCCAGGGCTTCACGTCGTCGGCGGGCCCGTCAACGTGTCGGGGCACGCGGTGGTGCTGGTCAGCGCGCGGAACCATTCGGTCTGGCTGGAGGGCATCGAGCCGGCAAGCGGCAGGATGCGCTGGAAGCGGCGGTTCGCGTTCTCCGGGATCACGCCCGGCGTGGCATTTCCGCCCGTCGCGGTCGGCAAGGTCGTGTTGGCGCTCGATCCAGAGAGGCGGAAGGACGGCATCGTCCGTCTCGAGGGCATCCGGGCTGACACCGGCGCCGTCGCCTGGCGGGGCCGGGTGCAGGCGTACATCCACGACGCGCCGTCGGCCTGCCCGCCGCCGCTTGGCAAGCGCGCCGTCTGCCTGGTCGCCGAGACGGCGGCTTCGTCAAGCGAGCTGATCGCCATCGACGCTGCCGGCAGGGTCGTGGCCCAGATCCCCGGCGTCGAACGTCAGATGGGCGACGCTAGGGACGGACTGTTCCAGGCGACCGGCTCGCCCTCCGTGCTCGTCGGTATCCGGGCGCCGGGCGGTGTCCGCTGGCGTACGCGCGTGGCCGCCCTCTTCGGTCAGCGGTACGACCCGGACAACGGCTGGGTATTCGACCGGGTGGGGGCGGTCGAGGTCGGGTCGGTCGGCGAGGCGCGGTCGGGCAACACGGTCGATCTCGGCTCGACGCGGGTCGTGGGCTTCTCCGGCAAGACCGGGAAGAAGCAGTGGGGCCGAAGCGGCGAGTTCATCTGCGGCGGCGGTCCGGGCCCGACGGGAGCCTGGCTGTGTGACATGACGGGGACGATCGCCGCGGGCCCGGACCTTCACCCGAAGGTGTCGAGCGACGCGACGGTGACGCTGACCGGGTTCCGCCCCGAGACCGGGGCGACGACATGGACGATGCGCGTGGGCGACATCGCGGACCTGCTGTTCGGCAACGTGGCGCTCAAGGACGAGCATCGCATCGTCGTGAGCGACCTCCACGGGGCGAAGCACGTCCTCGACCTGCGTTCCGGCGTTGCCCGTAGGCCCGAGCCCGGGGAATCGTTCTGGTGCTCCAGGATGAACCAGTTCACGATCGTCCCCCCGAAAGGGATCACCCGGCAGCGCATGGGACAGAGCTACCTCCGGCCGTGCGATGCCGCAAAGAGGACGGCCGCGCCGGTGAGCGCGCCGCCGGCCGACCTTTCCGCCCGGTTCGGCTCGATCTCCGTCTGGGCAGAGCCCGGCGGGCTCGTCGCGGCGCGCTTCGCGCGATGAATCGCTCAGCGGCGCCGAGTCTCCATACGCGACAGCTCTGCGAAAGGGGCGAACCATGGCGAACGTGGTGGCGGCAATCACAACATCGGTGGACGGCTACATCACCGGCCCTGACGACGGGCCGGCCAAGGGCCTGGGCGAGGGCGGCGAGCGCCTGCACTACTGGGTCTTCGGCGGCCCGTGGACCTACGACGAGCCGCGCGGAGAGCCGGTCGGCGAGGACGCCGCCTGGCTCGAGCAGGCGATCGGGCGCATCGGCGCCGTCGTCGGCGGCCGCTGGACGTACGAGTCGGCGCGGCACTGGGGCGACGAGAACCCGTGGGGCCTGCCGTTTTTCATCGTCACGCACCGACCCGAGGAGCAGCCGGAGGGCGACGCCTTCGTGTTCGTGTCGGGTGTCGACGAGGCGATCCGTCAGGCAATCGAGGCGGCCGGCGACAAGGACGTCAACGTCATGGGAGGCGCCGACGTGATCCGACAGGCGCTGGCCGCGGGCCTCGTCGACGAGCTGACGATCGTGATCGCGCCCGTGATCCTCGGCGGCGGCAAGCGCCTCTTCGACGGGTTCACGACGTCGATCGAGCTGGAGCACCTCGGCGTGCGGCAGTCGCCGCTCGCGACATTCGTCGACTACCGGGTGAGGCGCTAGCGAACGGTGCGCGCCTGGAGGAAGATCCAGATCGCGACGGCGGCAATGAGGCCGACAATGATCCCGAGGATCCAGTGGCCGCTGATGAGGAGGATCAGCGCGAGGAGCGCGAGCGCGGCCGCGACGATGCCGCCGCGGCGCAGCATGCGCTGACGCGTATCGGCCCTGCCGTTCACGCCGTCATCTCAGCACATCGGGAGCAGGTTGACGACGGAGACCCCGTACTCATCGGTCAGCCGTGCGGCGACGAGCGAGCGGTGGCAGGCCTCCGGGTCTCGCTCGACGCAGAGGAGCGCAGACGTCCTGGCCCTCTGCAGCTCGGCGATGAGCGGGTCGAGGTCGGCCTGGTCCAGGATCTCGCGGCGGTACCGCGCGATGAACTCCGCTGCGAGCTGGGTGCGAGCCCGCTTGCCGGCGCCGAGCCGCTCGTCCTCGCCGTACTGGAGCCGCCGCAGCTCCGTTGTCGGCGCCAGCTCATTGTGGTGCGAGTAGCGGATCGCGGCGCCGGCGAGCGCCACCCGTAGGCGCTGCGCGTTCGCCCACGAGTACTCGCGCCCGCGCACGCCTCGGCGCTGGCGGACGTCGACGACCAGTTCGACGCGTGCGTCGCGCAGCGCGGCGAGGAACCGCTCGAGCGTCCACGGGTAGACGCCGATGGTGGCGACCGTCTGCATGTGGAGACCACGCTAAGCGCGGTCCGGCCCGCAGAGGGCCGGACCGCGCACGGCGGGGTGCTAGCCGGCGGAGGACAATGCGGCCTCTCGCTTCTTCGGGCGAGTGGGCGCGACCGGCTGCGCGGAGAGCACGACTTTGAGCGCCTGCGTGTTCGCCGCGTCGGCGAAGACGTCATAGGCGTGCTCGATCTCATCGAGCGCGAAGTGGTGCGTGCCGAGCGGCAGCGGGTCGAGTCGCCCCTGCTCGATCAGCTTCAACAGCGTGGGCGTCGAGAAGGTGTCGACCAGGCCGGTCGTGATCGTGACGTCCGCGATCCAGAGCCGCTCGAGGTGCAGTGTGGCCTCCTTGCCGTGGACGCCGACGTTGGCGACGCGTCCGCCCGGCCGGATCAGGTCCGTGCAGAGCTCGAACGTCTCGGGGACTCCGACCGCCTCGATGGCGACGTCGGCGCCGAGACCGCGGGTGAGCTCCTTGACACGCGCGATCGGATCTTCCGTGCCGTTGTTGATCGTCACGTCCGCGCCGAACTCACGGGCGCGCTCGAGACGGGAGTCGGCGAGGTCGATCGCGATGATGAGCGACGGCGAGTAGAGCTTCGCGGTGAGGATCGCGGCGAGGCCGATCGGGCCGGCGCCGACGATCGCGATGGTGTCTGCCGGCTCGACCTTCCCGCTCAGGACGCCGACCTCGTAGCCCGTCGGGAGGATGTCCGACAGGAAGAGCACCTGCTCGTCCGAGAGCCGGCTCGGAACCTTGTAGACAGAGGTGTCCGCGAAGGGCACACGGGCGAACTCGGCCTGCAGGCCGTCGATCGTGTGACCGAAGATCCAGCCGCCGCCGGAGAGGCACTGGCCGTACCGGCCCTCCTTGCAGAACCGGCAGTGGCCGCAGGACGAGATGCAGGAGAGCAGCACGCGGTCGCCCGGCTGGACAGTGGCCACGTTGTCGCCGATCTCCATCACCGTTCCGACGCCCTCGTGGCCGAGAATCGTCCCGGGCTTCACCTCGGGCACGTCGCCCTTGAGAATGTGCAGGTCGGTGCCGCAGATCGTCGTCGTGTCGATCCGGACGACGATGTCGGTCGGCGCCTCCAGCTGGGGATCGGGCTTTTCCTCCCAGCGCCGCTGGCCGGGCCCGTGGTAGACGAGCGCCTTCATCGGGGCTCCTTTCTGTGGACTCACGCCGAACCTATGCCGAGCCCGCCTGGCCCCGGATCGGTGGAACGCCGCATGGACGAGCGCGGAAACCACACGTTGGACGGGTCTCGCTTTGTCTCGGCTCGGCTCCGGGGAACCTGCCCGGCACCTGCCTCGCTGTTCACCCGCGACACGGTGCCGTCGCGGCTGTTGGCCACCCAGACTGCCCCCTCACCGGCCGCAACCCCACTGGGGCCGGCTCCGACGGACGCGGTGCTGGTCACGGCGGACGACGCCCGATTTTCCTGCCGAGGTTGACAACATTAGGCTACTGAGATGTAATATTTTACATGCCGGTTCCGAGCGAGCGCGCCGACTCTGCCCGCACGCTCCTCCGCGACGAGGCGTACGCGCGCCTCCGCGACGCGATCCTCGACGGGACGCTGGAGCCGGGCGAGCAGCTCAAGGACGCCGAGCTCGCCGGGTGGCTCGGCCTGAGCCGCACGCCGATCAGGGAGGCGGTCGCACGGCTCGAGGAGTACGGCCTCGTGGAGACGAAGCCGAACAGCTACACGCGCGTCGCGCCGCTCTCGGCGCGCGACGCGCGCGACGCCTTCACGGTCTATGCGGCCCTGGAGGCGCTGGCGGCGTCGCTCGGCGTCCCCCGGCTCACCCGGGACGACCTGGAGACGATGCGCGCCGCCAACGGCGACCTCGCGGACGCGCTCGCCGCCGCCGACGTCGACGCCGCCGTCGCCGCGGACGATCGCTTCCATGCCGTCCTCGTCCAGGCCGCGGCGAACACCGAGATCGCCCGCTCGCTCGAACGGCTGCTGCCGAAGATTCGCCGCCTCGAACGGGCGCGCTTCGGCTCGCTCGCCGGTCGCCGCTCGGTCGAGCAGCACAAGCGGATCATCGCCCTGTCCGCCGCGGGCGAAGCAGAACGGGCGGCTGAGGCCATCCGAGAGAACTGGCTCTCGCTCGGCGCCCTGATCGACCAATCGTTCCGAGAGGAGAGGTAGATGGCCAGCACGCCGACAACCGAAGTCAACGCCGAAGAGCACGCAGCGGGTATCGGGCACTTCGAGCGCGTCCCGCTCATGTTCGGCCCCTCACCGATCCATCGACTCGAGCGGCTCAGTGCGCATCTCGGTGGCGCGGTAGAAATCTGGGCGAAGCGGGAGGACTGCAACTCGGGTCTTGCCTACGGCGGCAACAAGGTCCGCAAGCTCGAGTACCTCGCCGCGGACGCCCTCGCGCAGGGGTGCGACACGCTCGTCTCGATCGGCGGCGTGCAGTCGAACCACACCCGTCAGGTCGCGGCCGTCGCGGCACGACTCGGCCTTCGCTGCGTGCTCGTGCAGGAGCACTGGGTGAAATGGCCGGACGCCGTATACGACAAGGTCGGCAACATCCTCCTCTCGCGGATCATGGGTGCCGACGTTCGGCTAGACCCGTCCGGGTTCGATATCGGGATCCGGAGGAGCTGGCAGGACGCGCTCGCGTCGGTCGAGGAGGCAGGGGGGAAGCCGTACGCGATTCCAGCCGGCGCCTCCGACCACCCCCTCGGCGGGCTCGGCTTCGTCCGTTGGGCAGACGAAGTGGCCGAGCAGGAGCGCGAGCTCGGCATCTTCTTCGACACCGTCGTCGTCTGCTCGGTCACCGGCTCGACCCAGGCCGGCATGATCGCGGGATTCGCAGCACAGGAGAACGAACGCACGGTGCTCGGGATCGACGGCTCCGCGACCATCGAGCAGACATGGGCTCAGGTCGCGCGCCTCGCGCGGTCGACGGCCGAGGCCATCGACGTCGGACGGGGCCTCGACGACTCGGAGATCGTCCTCCTCGGTGAGTGGAACGCCGGAACGTACGGCATCCCGGACGAGAAGACGATTGACGCCATTCGTCTATGCGCCCGGCTAGAGGGCGTACTCACCGATCCGGTGTACGAGGGCAAGTCGATGGCGGCGCTGATCGACCTCGTTCGGTCGGGGCGCATCGCCCCGGGGTCTCGAGTGCTGTATGCGCATCTGGGCGGTCAACCTGCCCTGAACGCCTACGCGGGAGTGTTCTGAGTCCGTCGGGTGGCGGAGCCTCTGCGGGTACGGTCGGGGATGTGCGCGGGGCTGATCGGACGAACGGCGACAGGAAGACTGCTGCGCGACGCAGGTTCGATCGCTGGGCGGCCCGCTACGAGCGCGATCCCGGTCGCGCTTGAAGCGCTCGAGGTGCGCGCCGGGGATCGCTTCCTCGATATCGGCTGCGGGAGCGGCACGGCCGTGCGGGCTGCGGCGACCGTCGTCGAACGCGCAGTCGGTGTGGACATCTCCCCGGAGATGATCCACCGCTGGCGAAACGGTCAGCGGCCGCCGGACGAGGCTCATGCTCCCATGGCCGCCGAAGGGCCCGCTGGCTCTACCAAGCCCGCGCCTCCTCGTCTTCGCGATCCCGCGTGGCGACTCGCAATGCGGGGGATGGAGCGTACCGGGCTCGAACCGGTGACCTTCGGCTTGCAAAGCCGACGCTCTCCCAACTGAGCTAACGCCCCGTTGAACCCAGTCTAGAGGCGGATCAGGCTGCGTTCTCGGTGAGCTCGGCCGCGGAGAGATCCCATTGCCGCGAGATCAGCGCGGCGGCAAGCAGGTGCTGGGCCCGGACGATCGCCGACCGGTTCTGCTCGAGCTCGGAGCGGGCCGCCCCGCGCTCGCGCAGCTCCTGCCGAACCGCGACCAGCGCTTCGATCGAGCGCCGGAGCGACTCGACCGAAGCGCCAGGGGGGGATGGTTCGCGGGAGACGGGAGGCATCTCACTAATTAGACGCCGGAACCTGTCCTTGCCTACGGTTCAAGTCGTAAAGGATTCGAAAATCTTCCACTTTCGAAACGACGGCCCCTTGTCGGGGCCGTCGTCGGTGGCAGGTGAAGCGGAGGAGAGTTGAGGATGAGGAGAAAGGGCGCGGTCAGGCGGCGCGCTCGAGGCGCTCCTCCATGCGCGCGCGGGCGACGATCTTCGACCGGTCTCCGAACCGGAGCGTCGCGCGTAGCCGGCGGTGCTCGTCCCAGAGTGCCTCGATCCGCTGGTCGAGCTCCTTGAGCTCGGTGGCCGCATCGGGGTCGCGGCCCTCCGAGAGGCTATGCCAGAGCTCGACGCGGCGGTCGCTCAACCGTTCGATTTCGTCTCGGATGTTCTGAAGAGTGCTCACGTACAGGACAAACGTGGGACAGGACCCGAGAATTCCCGCTTGACTTCCCTTCCGGCACCTGGGACATTCGTCACAAGCGGGCAGGAGCGACGGGAACGCGGACTGCACCTCCGGGGGGAGGCCCCTCGCTACTGCCCGCCTCGTACAACGAGCACCGCGAAGCCGACCAGAACGGCGACCGCGACCACCCCGGCGACCACCGCGAGCGCCTCCAGGGCAAGCGTCACGCGTACCCCAGTTCGTCGAGGCGGTCCTCGTCGATCCCGAAGTAATGGCCAAGCTCGTGGAGCACGGTGATGCGGATCTCGTCGCGTAGCTCCCCGGGGTCGGTGAAGTCGTGCGTGAGCGGGCGCCGGTAGATCGCGATCCGGTCGGGTTGGAGCGGCGCCTCTGCGCCCCGCTCGGTCAGCGGGACGCCCTCGTAAAGCCCGAACAGGTCGGGATCCTCCGGGTTCTCCTCCTCGACCACGACCGCGACGTTCTGCAGCGCGGCGGCGAGATGGGGCGGAAGCGCGTCGAGCGCCGCCCTGACGTGCTCGTCGAACTCGGCGCCCGTCACCGCACGAGCAGCGCGAGCAGCGCCTTCTGTGTGTGCAGCCGGTTCTCGGCCTGGTCCCACGCAGCCGACTGCGGGCCGTGGAGCACGTCCTCGGTGATCTCCTCGCCGTAGTGCGCCGGGAGGCAGTGGAGGACGATGGCCTCCGGCTTCGCCCACGCGAGCAGGTCGGCGTCGATGCGGAAGCCTTCGAAGTCGCGGAGCCGCTTGTCGTGCTCTTCCTCCTGGCCCATGCTCGTCCAGACGTCCGTGTACAGGACATCGGCGCCGCGCACGGCCGAGCCCGGGTCGTGAACGAGCTCCACCGTGCCGCCGGCCTGAACGGCTGCCCGCCGCGCGGCGATGAGCACCTGCTCTGGCGGCTCGTAGCCCGTCGGCGTCGCCGCGGTGAAGCGCATCCCGAACTTCGCCGCCGCCACCATGAGCGACGAACAGACGTTGTTGCCGTCGCCGAGGTATCCGACCCGCACGCCCGAGAGCCGGCCGAGCCGCTCGCGGATCGTCATCAGGTCGGCCAGCGCCTGACACGGATGCGCCCAGTCGGTGAGCCCGTTGATCACCGGGATGTCGGCGTGCAGGGCCAGCTCCTCGACGTCGGCCTGGTCGAAGGTGCGGACGACGAGCGCGTCGAGGTAGCGCGACAGCACAGTCGCCGTGTCCCGGATCGTCTCCGTTTCCTGGCCGAGGTGGAGCTCGGAGGACGAGATCGGCACCGCAGCGCCGCCGAGCTGCGCGATCCCGACGGCGAACGAGACGCGCGTGCGGGTCGAGGGCTTGAGGAACAGCAGGCCGAGCGTCCGTCGCAGCAGCAACGGCTCGTCCTCGCCGTTTCGCCGGGCGCGCTTCAGGTCGTCGGCGAGGTCGAGGATCGTCTCGAGATCGTCGTGTGTCCACCCGCCGATCCGGACGAAGTCGTGTCCTTTCAGGTGCTGCGGCAGCTCGCGCATCGCCCCGCGGGATGCTAGAGCAGAGGCGAGCTCCTAGGACAGCGCCGGTTCCTCAACCCCGGCCTCGCGGAGAAGCTCGCGCAGGTGGGTGAGGCCGGCGAACGTCCGGCTCTTGATCGTCCCGAGCGGCTGGCCGAGCCGCTCGGCGACCTCGGATTGCGACAGGCCGCCGTAGTAGGCGAGCTCGATCGCCTGGCGCTGGTCGGCCGGCAGCTGCTCGAGCGCCGTCTGCACCGCGCGCCGGTAGAAGCGGACAGCCGCCTCCTCGTCGGTCGGGCCGGCCGCGGGATGCTGATCGGGCTCGAGCGGCTCGGTGCGGCGACGCTGCTCCCGCCGTACGAGGTCCACGGCGCGCCGATGGACGAGCGTCAGGATCCACGTGCTCGCCTTCGCCCGCTCGGGCAGGAAGCCGGCGGCCGAGCGCCACACGGCCAGGAACGCGTCCTGAACTGCGTCCTGCGCCAACGCGTCGTCCCTCAGGATCCGCAGCGCGAGTCCGTAGGCGACGCCGCCGTAGCGGTCGTACAGCTCGGCCAGGGCGAGGTCGTCCGAGTGCGCCACGAGGGAGAGCAGCTCCTGGTCGGTTGCCTGCCCGAGCGGCCGCCCATGAGCTTCGCGGCCCACGTCGGCCGAACCTACCACCGCCGCTTCGGGAGGCGAAACGTCCGCGAGCGTGCTCATGCCGGCTCCGACTTGATGATCGGTCTGGTCGTGGGCTGGTCGCTTCCCCCGGCGGGCTCGACCGTGACCGCCACCGCCGACCCGGAGGGAACGCCGCGGGCGAGCGGCACGGCGACGCAGCCCTGGCCCCCCTGGAACTGTCCGGCGCGCGAGGCCTTGCCGCCAGTGATGACCCACGCCTCGTACGTCTTGCCGGACGGCGCCCGGCCGATCCCGCACGTGAACAGGACGGCGCCGCCCGAGTCGGCGACGGCGAGGTTCCCCTGGGCGCCCTTCAGCGTGACCGTTGTGAAGGTCTTGTTCGCGTTCCTCTGGTCGTCGAGCGAGTTGTGGAGCGAGACGTTCCAGATCGCGAGCGCGACCGCCGCCGCGACCGCCGCGGCGGCGACGGCGCCCAGGCCCCAGCTGCGGCGGCCGGCGCGGTGGATCGGCACCACGTTGGGGCGCTCCGCGCGGGCGGTCTCGAGAATGCGGCTGCGGAGTGCGGCAGGAGGCGCCGCCGTCTCCGGGACGTAGGCGAGCGCGGCCGCGGCATCGCGGAGCTCAGCCAGCTGCGCGGCGCATCGCTCGCACGTCGCGAGGTGCTCCTCGAAGGCGGCTCGGTCGTCGTCGTCGAGCGCGTTCAGGGCGTACGCGGCGACGAGCTCGTGCAGGTCGGCTTCTTCGGGCATGCGAGGTGGCGCCATGAGCGTACCGGGGAGATTCGTCGAAGTGGTTAGGGCGGTTCGGCGGCAACGGGGCGGCCGGCGAGCCCGGCCTCGCGGAGCACCTCCGCCAGTGTCGGCGAGCCTACCTCGCGCAGGCTGTACGTCACGCGTACCGCGGGCTTCGAGATGCCCATCAGGCGGCGCAGGTCGATCGGCGTGCCGATGAGGACGACGTCGGCGTCGGCGCGCTCGATCGTCTCGCGCAGTTCGGCCACCTGCGCATCGCCGTAGCCCATGGCCGGCAGCACGGGCCCGATCGACGGGTAGGTCTCGAACGTGCGCGCGATCGACCCGACCGCGAACGGCCGCGGGTCGACGAGCTCGGCGCCGTGCTCGCGCGCGGCGACGGTGGCCGCCCCGAAGGTCATGCCGCCGTGCGTCAGCGTCGGGCCGTCCTCGATCGCCAGCACGCGGCGGCCGGCGAGCTCGGCGCCGCCCTCGAGCTCAATCGGCGACTCGGCGCGCACGATGACCGCCGCCGGGCTCGTCGCGCGAATCGTTGCCTCGACCTGCTCGACCGCGCCGGGCGGCGCCGTGTCGACCTTGTTCACGACGACGACGTCGGCGAGGCGCAGGTTCGTCTCGCCCGGGTGGTAGCGAAGCTCGTCCCCGGCTCGGTGCGGGTCGGCCACCACGATCAGGAGGTTCGGGGTCAGGAACGAGGTGTCGTTGTTGCCGCCGTCCCAGACCAGGACGTCGCACTCCTCCTCGGCCCGCGCGAGGATGGCGGCATAGTCGACGCCGGCGTAGACGACGGTGCCCTCGGCAACGTGCGGCTCGTATTCCTCGCGCTCTT
>DASTZE010000163.1:0-13107 GCA_035764425.1 Gaiellaceae bacterium | reverse complement strand
GTGGGATGGCCGCGGAGTGGACGCGGCCCCGTATCGCCAGTAACTTCCCCGCCGCACAAGATGGCCGGCGCGGCTGCGGGACGCGGCGGCCTTTTCAGCGGGAGAGAAAGGGAGGAAGCAAATGCGAAGAGGGTTGCTTCTGTGCGCGCTGGTGGTCCCTGCGCTCTGGTTCGCGGGATCGGCGCTTGCAGGCGGCCCGGCGACCGTAGCCGGGACCGGCAGTGACATTGTTCTCGACGACGACCCGTCGAAGCTCCGCGAGGTGGCGAGCGGGCCCACCGTGGAGGCGCGTTTCGCACCGTCGCTGGCGCCCGGGATTGCGGCAGCGGTCACCACGCCGCCGATCGGGACGGTGAAGTTCTGGTACTCGCGCAGCGGCAACTCGCTGCTCCGCGACCGGCCCTTCACGCTGCGGGCGATCACGGGACACTCCGAGATCTGGGTCTCGAACGTCCTGAGCTTCAAGACCGGCGACTGCCGGAACGACGGCGACCGCAACGTGATCACCGACGCACAGGTCAACTATCTGGCCGGCCAGTTCGAGAACAACATCTACCCGAAGGAGTCGGCCGAGTTCAGCGTCCCGCCGGACCGGGACGGCACGCACGCCCGGCGCGGCGAGCCGGGGACGCCGTTCTCCCTGACCGGCGGCGACAACTACTACGCCGGCGACGGCAACAAGATCGTGATCCTCGTCGACAACGTTCGCGACGACAACTACAACGACCTCAACAACAGCCAGGGGCTGTCGTACATCGCGGGCTTCTTCTCGTCGACGATCAACACGAACCTCGACCGGAACGTGATGACCGTCGACTCCTACGACTGGACGCACCGGACGGGTGCGAACCCGCCGAACGAGCCGGTCCCGGGGAACAACTGCACCAGCAAGCCGGCGCGGCCGTTCCTCTACGAGGGCGTCTTCGCGCACGAGTACCAGCACCTGCTCGAGTTCTACGAGAGCCCGGGCGAGAGCACCTGGGCCAACGAGGGCCTGTCCGACTTCGCGATCGCGCTGACCGGGTACGTCAACCCGGCGACGCCGATCACGCAGACCGGCTTCGACTCGCACATCCAGTGCTTCCTCGGCTGGCTGGGTGTGGCGACCGCCGCCAACCCGAACCCGCGCCCGACGAGCGGGCCGGAGAATTCGCTCACGAACTGGAGCGACCAGGGCGACGGCGAGATCCTCTGCGACTACGGCGCAGCGTTCACGTTCATGCTCTGGCTCTCCGACCACTACGGCCCGGGCTTCATGTCCGCGCTGCACCGCCAGGACCTGAACGGGCTTGCCGGCCTGCAGGCGACGCTCGACTCGTTCGTCACGGGCAAGTCGGCGGCGGACGTCATCCATGCCTGGGCAGTGACCGTCGCCGCGGACAAGGCGCTCGACACCGGCGTGGGCCTCAGGGACGGCTCGTCGCCGCTGCCGTTCCAGGTCGGCCCGCTCAACGCCGACATCCGCTGGGACACCACCGAGGCGTACTCCACGCCCGGCGCTCCGCCGAACGGCTCCGACTACGTCCGGCTGCGCGATGCGAACGGCCAGCCCTTCTCGGCGAGGCAGATCAATTCGCTCCGTTTCAAGGGGTCGACGTCGTTCGCGCCCGTCCCGACGAAGTGGACGGTCGACAACAGCCCGCCGCTCCAGGCCGGCAACCCGGCGTACTTCGGCGGCCGGGCGGACAACCTGGACAACGCCATGGCGCGCCAGGTGGCCGTGCCGACCGGTAGTCCGACCCTCGCGGCCGACATGCTGTGGAGCACGGAAGTCGGGTTCGACAGCCTGTACGTGCAGGTGTCGACCGATGACGGCAAGACGTGGACGTCACTCGGCAATGCCGACACGACGAACACGCTGTCGCCGGCGGCGGACGCGAAGCTCACGGCGAACCTGCCCGGGTTCAACGGTGAGTCGACCACGTGGAAGCACGAGGTCTTCGACCTTGCCGCGTACGCGGGCAAGACGATCTACGTCTCGTTCCGGTACATCACGGACACGAATACCCGCGGCGTGCTCTTCGACGGCGTCTGGGTCGACAACATCACCCTGAACGGGGCGCCCGTCGGCGACGGCACGCTCGCCGGCTGGAAGTCGCTGACCGAGATCAATCCGGTCGCGGTGAACGGGTTCACCGTTCAGCTGATCGGGCTCGACACCGACAAGAAGACGCCCGTCGCGCTCGGCACCGTTCCGCTGAACCCGGCGTTCGAGGCGAATCTCGAGGGCGGCAAGATCCGCAGCATCATCGGCACGCAGGCGGAGATCGTCGGCGTCATCGTCACCTACGACGAGCCGACCGAGCTCATCACCGAGTACGCCCGGTACCAGCTGTGGGCGAACGGTGTGCTGCAGCCGGGAGGCTGACGGAGTTCGTACCGCGGGGGGCCCGGGCGACCCGGGCCCCCCGCATTCTTCGACTACGGAGACCAGCCGGCAACGGCCGGGAACGTCCCGCCGGGATGCCCGTTCAGCTGGTCCGTGATCGAGGCGCGCGCGGCGACCACCTTGGTGGCCCCGTCGCCGCGGCGGATGAAGACCCACTCGTCGGCGCTGTCCCACGACGCGAGCACCCAACGCCCGTCGGGCGACCAGGTCACGCCGCTGATCCGCCCCGCGCCGCCGAAGAGCTGCTGGGCACGGCCCGTGCCCTCACGGTTCACCGTCCACACCGTGCTTCGGTTCGTCGCGCGATCGAATGTGACGTACGCGAGCGTGTCCGCGGCCGGCGCCCAGGCCGCGTCGACGAACCGCCCGCCGGTGATGCGCGCGAGGTGGAAGCCGATCGCGTTGTAGACGTCGAGCGCCTTCGGGCTCCGCGCCAGGATCAGCTTGCCGTCCGGTGAGTAGGCGAGCTGCTTTGGCGACCCCTGCCAGCCGCCGTTGACGTGCCCGGAGTCGGTGTCCACGATGCGGACGCGGCCGTTGGGCGTCGCGTAGACGAGCACGTGGTCGTCGCCGCTCTTCCACGAGGGAGCCACCGGCGCGGCGCGGGGGACGAGGATGCGGTCGTCGCGGCCGTCTCCGCCGATCACGTGCAGGGCGCCGCCGCTGAGGTACGCGATCCGGGTGTCGGTCCTGGTGCCGCCCCAGCGGGCGCCCGTGATCCCGGGCTTCGCGATCGACCAGTGCAGCCGCCCGCCGGGCTCCAGCGTGTCGAGCTCGTCCGCCTTGGTCGCGACGACGAACTTGCCGTACGGCGACCAGGACGCCTCGCGGTACGCGCCGAGGAGCCGCTTGGAGCCATTCGGATCCACGACCCATGGGCCACGGGTGGAGACGGCCAGCAGGCGGCCCGGTGCGGGCAGCGAGAACAGCGACGGCTGCGCGCCCTTGACGCCGACGACCCGATCGCGGCCGATGGCGTCGCGGACGCTGCCGAGCACGGCGCGTCCGGGCGGGGTGACCGCCGCCGCGACCAGCACGACGGCGACGGCGGCGACCGCGATCGGCCAGCGCCGCGAGCTCGGCGATGGCGTCGGCTCGAGGTCCTCGAAAACCTCGCGCACGACCGTCCAGCCGCGGCCGCGCGCCTCGAGCTCGCCCGGCACGACGACCGAGGTAAGCGTCTTGCGGACGGCCGACTCATTCACCGAGCTGACTCCCCAGCTGGTCGAGGCCCCGGCGGAGCCGCGAGTTGACGGTGCCGCGCGGCAGCTCGAGCAGGTCGGCGATCTCGCCGGGGGTGTAGTCCAGCAGGTATCGGAGCACGATCACGGCGCGGTGCTCCGGCGAGAGCTCCAGCAGGGCAGCCGCGATCGGTACCGCGTCGCCGGAGTCCGTGCGCTCGTCGAGGGACGCCGGCGGCTCGCCGAGCTCGACCTCGGCGCGGGCCGTCCGGGCGCGCGCCCAGTCGATCGCACGGTTGGCGACGATCCGGTGCAGCCAGGGGCCGAAGGGCCGGCGCCGGTCGAAGCGTCCGAGCGCGCGCACGGCGGCGATGAACGATTCCTGCGCGACGTCCTCGGCGGCGGCCGCGTCCTGAACGATGAGGTAGGCCGCCCGGTAGGCCCGCGCCCAGTGCGCTCGAAAGAGTTGCTCCAGATCCGGCACCGAGCCGCGTTGAGCGCCCCGGATCCAGGCGCGCTCGTTCCCCCGCACCCGCCGACTATAGGACGGCACCCCACGGACGGAGGTACGTTCACCGCTGCCCGCGAGGTCCATCCGTACCTCTACGGATTGAGCGCCCTCGGAGGTCCCGGACCTCGCGTGCGTCTCCCGGTGTATCTCGTACGTCACCGCGGAGAGGAGTGTCTATGAAGCGCCTGCTGTTGCTGGTCCTGCCCCCGCTCTTCCTGGTGCCCGTCCAGGCGTCGGGTGATGGGTGTCCACCGGAGTCGTGCGGCGTCCAGAGCGCTGCCGTCCCCGGCTCCCCGGTCGTGGCGCTGCGACCGCAGGGGGTCTTCCGCGTCTACGACGTTCGCACCGGGAGGCCCCGGTACACGCTTCCCAACGCGACGCAGTCCGCGGACGGGCGCGTCGCATGGTCAGCGGACAACCTGCGGGGGCGCACGATGCTGCGGCGCTACGACGCGCGCACTGGCCGCCTCGTGCACAGCTGGGTGTTGGGGCCGCGTCTCTGGGCGCCGGTCGTGTCGGCCGACGGCCGTCGCGTCGTGCTGCTCGATGCGAGGGGGCGCACCCGGATCGTCGTGTTCGACTCGAGGACGGCACAAACGCACTCGATCGACCTGCGCGGCAGCTTCGAGCCGGAGGCGATCTCACGGGACGGCCGCCGGCTGTTCCTGATCGAGTATCTGAAGGGCGGCTACCGGGTGCGCGTCTACGACGTCGCCCGTGGCGCGCTGCGCCCCGGCCAGCTCAAGCCGGCGAACGAGGACGAGCCGATGACCGGCTACCCGTCCTACGCGATCGGCGCGCCGGACGGACACTGGCTGCTGACGCTCTACCTCAAGCCGCACGAGGCGTTCGTGCACGCGCTCGACCTGCGGCGCGCCATCGCGTACTGCCTCGACCTGCCCGGCCACGGCAGCGCGGAGCTGCAGGACTGGGCCCTCGCGCTGGGTCTCGACGGCAGGACGCTGTACGCCGCGAACGGCGCGCTCGGGCTCGCGACCCGCATCGACCTTGCAACGCTCGAGTCCTCGAGGCCGCGGCGCTTCGTGGCGCCGCTTGGCTCCGACCAGTTCGTCAACACCGCGATGTCGCCGCGCGGTGATCTCATGTATTTCGGCGGACTGCACGGGATCTGGGCGTGGGATCTGCGCGCCGACGGCGTGCGAGGGCCGTACCGCCCGAACCACATCGGCGGGCTGGCGTTCACGCCTGATGGACGTCGGCTGATCGTGATCACGCCCCGCGGGCGCGCGCTCTGGCTCGACGCCGCGACGGGGAGGAGGATCTAGGAGGCAGCCGCGGGCACGGCCGCGGCCTCCGTGGTGTCCGCGATCTCGCGGACGACCTCGACGACGTCGCGGTTGGCGTTGAAGACCCGCAGCTGCCGGTCGGCGCCGTTGCCGCCCGCGAGGATGTCGTTGATCCCCTCCAGCTCGGCCTCCGAGCCGAGCTCCCGCGCGTGCGGCTCGATCCGCCGCAGCGTCCGCCGGATCAGCTGGGCGACCGGGATGCGGTTCCGCTTGCCGGTCTCGAGGTCCATGATCGGCGCCTGGAGCCCGTAGCGGCCGGCGAGCCACTTGTTCTCGGTGGTCAGGATCCGGTGGTAGGTCTGGATCTCGTCGCCGCGGTCGATCGCCTCGGACAGGTGCTTCACGAGCGCCTGGCAGTAGGCCGCGATCGCGACCGCGTGCTCGACCCGGGTGACGCCGTCGCAGACGCGCACCTCGATCGTCCCGAGCCGCGGGTGTGGGCGAATGTCCCACCAGATCTGCGTGTAGTCGGCGATGCAGCCCGTGCGCTCCAGCTGGTGGATCACGCCCGCGTAGTCGGCGTAGTCCTTGAAACGCGGCGGCGGGCCCGAGCGCGGGAACGCCGCGAAGACCATCTGGCGGCTCGAGTGCAGGCCGGTCGGCTCGCCCCGCCAGAACGCTGAGGACGCCGACAGGGCGAGCAGCGGCGCCAGCTGCGGGATCAGCCCGTTCAGCACGCCGATCGCCTTTTCCGGCGAGTCGACGGCCACGTGCACGTGCATGCCGAAGATCAGCTCGCGCCGCGCGACGTACTGCATCTGATCGACGAGCTGGCGGTAGCGGTCCTTGGCCGTGATCCGCTGGCGCTCGAAGAGGCTGAACGGGTGCGTGCCCGCCGAGCCGACGCGGAGGCCGCGCTCGTGCGCGATGCCCGTCACATACGTGCGCAGCTGGCGCAGCGCGCCGTCGACGTCGGCGGCCGTGCGGCAGACGGGCGTCGTGATCTCGAGCACCGACTGCATCAGCTCGGGGTTGATGCGGTCCTCGAGCTCGTGTCCGGCGACCGCCGCGAGCACCGTGTCGATGTGCTGGACGAGGTCGAGCGTCTCACCGTCGAGCAGCATGTACTCCTCCTCGACGCCGAGCGTATAGGGATCGCTCTCGCCGAACCTGTGGTCGAGCACGCTGCCGCCCGGCTCGAGCGACTTGGCCATGATCGATGGAGGAAATGCCTGCTCCGACACGGTTTGCGCAGCCTATTGCGTCAGGAGCGCCTCGGCCTCGATCTCGACCAGCCAGCGCGGGTCGAGCAGCCCGACGACCACGCCGGTCGTCGCCGGGCGGACGCGCCCGAAGACCTCCGCGTGCGCGCGGCCGGCGTCGGCGATCAGCGCGGCGTCGGTGACGTAGATGCGCGTGCGCACGACGTCGTCGGCCGTCGCCCCGGCCTCGGTCAGCGCGGCCAGGATGATCTCGAGGCAGCGGCGCGCCTGGGCGTACGCGTCGGCGGGCGGGTCACCGCCGTCCGGCATCAACGGCGCGGTGCCGGAGACGTAGACGTGCCGGCCCGCGACGACGGCGCGCGAGTAGCCGACCTGGTCCTCCATCGGCATCGCGGAGGAGATGCGCCGCCGCTCCATCGCGGTAGCTTGCACGCGCCGTGGAGGCGCTTGCCGCAATCGAGAGCTGGCCGGTCGAGCACGCCGCGGCGGGCGTCGTGCGCGCCGACGGCGTGGTCGCCGCGCGCGGCGACACCGAGCGGCTCTTCCGCTGGGCGTCGATCACGAAGCTGGTGACGGCGCTGGCCGTCCTGGTGGCGGCCGAGGAGGGCGTCGTCGACCTCGACGAGCCGGCCGGCCCGGAAGGCTCGACCGTGCGCCACCTGCTCGCACATGCCTCGGGCCTGCCGTTCGAGTCGGACGGCGCCGCGATCGGGCGCGTCGGTGCGCGGCGGATCTACTCCAACGAGGGCTTCGAGCAGCTCGCCCGGCACCTCGAGGCCGCGGCGGAGATGCCGTTCGCCGACTACCTGCGCGAGGCCGTGCTCGAGCCGCTCGGCATGACGCGCAGCGAGCTGCGGGGCACGGCCGCGGCGGGCCTCTGGGGGCCGCTCGAGGACCTGCTCCGGCTCGGCCGCGAGCTGCTGGCGCCGACGATCGTCGCGCCCGAGACGCTGGCCGAGGCGACGCAGGTGGCCTTCCCGGGCCTGGACGGGGTGCTCCCCGACTTCGGCCGCATGACCCCGAACGACTGGGGGCTCGGGTTCGAGATCCGCGACGCGAAGCCCGGGCACTGGATGGGAACGGCCGTCTCCCCGCGGGCGTTCGGCCACTTCGGCGGGTCGGGGACGTTCCTCTGGGTCGACCCTGAGCTCGGCGCCGCCCTCGGCGTCCTCACCGACCGGCCGTTCGGCAGGTGGGCGAAGGAGGCGTGGCCGCCGCTCTCCGACGCGGTCGTCGCCGAGCTGCCCTAGTCGCGCGAGGCGCCCTGGCGGAGCGTCGGGTGCCGGAGCTCCATCATCTGGTGCCCCTGCTCCCACTCGTCGCCCTTGCCGTAGTTCTCGGCGAGGAAGGCCATGATGTCGATGTCGCCCTCGATCACGCGGCCGTCCTCGGTCTTGAGCGCCGGTATCGAGCGGGTGCCGATCGCTTCCTCCATCTCGTCGCGCAGCGTGCGCCGCGGCTCCACCTGCCGGGCGATGAAGTCGATGCCGAGCTCGGTCATCCGCTCGCGGACGCGGTGCGAGTAGGGGCACCACTCGGCCTGGAAGAGCTCCAGCATCAGTGGCTGAACAGCGGTTTCACGAACTCGTCGAAGGCGGCGCGGTCGCAGCTGGCGACGGTCGCAGGCGTGACGGCGCGGACGCTCGCCGTCCGGCGGATGCCCATGGCCGGGGCGACCTCGCCGAAGTAGTCGCCTGGCCGCAGCAGGGCGCGCTCGCCGCGGGCGTCCTGCGTGACCGAGAGGAGCCCGGCCAGCACCACGTAGAAGCGCGACCCGAACTCGCCCTCACGCACGATCTCGGTGCCGGCGGGCACGTACTCGCGGTGCATGCACGCGGCGAGCTCGCCGAGCTTCTCGCCTGGGAGCTCCGCGAGCAGGCCGACGCGGGACAGCTCGGCGACGGTGGCAGGGAGCATGCGCGGGCTCATGCCCGCCTATCTTGCCGAGATGGCCGAGCTCGCCGCCTGGAGGTTCTGCCCGCGCTGCTCGGCGGAGCTCGGCGGCGACGACGACGCGCGCAAGGAGTGTCCGCGCTGCGGCTTCGTCGCATACGCGAGCTCGAAGCCGACCGCGTCGGCGGTCATCGTCGGCGAGGACGGCCGCGTCCTGCTGGCCCGTCGGAAGTACGAGCCCTTCGCCGGCTTCTGGGACCTGCCGGGCGGGTTCCTCGAGGAGGGCGAGCATCCGCTCGACGCGCTGCGGCGCGAGCTCCGCGAGGAGGCGGCGGTCGAGGTCGAGCCGGGCGACTTCCTCGGCGTGTGGATGGACCGCTACGGCGACGCGGAGGACGCCTCGGCGACGATCAACCTCTACTGGACGGCCCGGGTCACCGCCGGGGAGCCGCGCCCGGACGACGACGTGGAGGAGCTGCGCTGGTTCGCCCGGGACGAGCTGCCCGACCGGCTGGCGTTCCACGTCGACGAAGTCCTACGCCGCTGGGACGAGCAGGCGTAGGGCGCCCGGCTCGACCCTGAACTCGACCGGCGCGTCGAACCGCGCCGGCTCGCCGTCGACGGCTGCCTGCGGGTGCTCGATCGTCACCTGCGTGCACGAGCGCTCCTCCCACGTGCGCGGCCGCCAGCCGTGGGCGACGTACACGTGGAGCCGCCCCTCGTCGAGCCGCCGCCGCTCGCCGATGTCGAACACGTCGAGGTCGTAGGCGTTATTGGCGACGAGCACGACGTGAGCGTGGACCGGCTCGCCGTCGACGACGAAGCCGGCCGTCCGCCCGCGGTCAGCTGCCAGCTTGATCAGCGCCCTGGTGGTGGCGAACAGGTCGCGCCGCCGCCGGCGCCGCTCGCGCCGGTGGACGAGCTCCGCGTACAGGCCGAGCGACACGTTGTTCAGGAAGACGCGCTCGCCGGCACGGCCGATGTCGACGCGCCGCTCGGTGCCGTCAAAGGCGGCGAGCGCCTCGAGCGGGTCCGGGGGCAGCCCGGCGTCGCGCGCGAAGTGGTTGCGCGTTCCGAAGGGGATGCAGACGAACGGGAGGTCGCGCGCGACGGCCAGGGCGGCGAGGCTCCCGAGAGAGCCGTCGCCGCCCGCGACGCCGAGTGTGTCCGCTTCGCGCACCAGCTCGGCCGTGTCGTCGCCCGGCGCGAGGACGTGCACCTGCACTCCGCGGGCGCGCGCCGCCGCGGCGAGCTCGTCCGTTCGGTCGCCCCCGCCGGCGCGGGGGTTGATGAAGAGCGCGGCTGTTACGCCGTCAGGCCGAGCGAGCGCTCCAGCGCTCCCTTCGGCTGCGCGCCGACCGCGAACGCCGCGGCCTCGCCGCCCTTGAAGAGGATCATGGTCGGGATCGACGCGACGCCGTAGCGCTGCGCGAGCGCCGGCTCCTCGTCGATGTTGACCTTGACGAGCTTCAGCTCGTCGCCGCGCTCGTCGACGATGCGCTCGAGCACGGGCGAGACCGCGTGGCAGGGGCCACACCACTCGGCCCAGAAGTCGACGATGACTGCCTTGTCGCTCTGGATGACCTCCTGCTCAAAGGTGGTCTCGGTTGCTGCCGTTGCCATCTATGCGTTTCCTTTCTCCTGACTATTGAGAGGGAGCGTCCCCGCTCCCACAGTAGATTTAACGCCGTCGTCGGCCGTCGTAATCCCGGGCACTCCTAGACTGGCGGAATGGCCGCTTTCGACAAGCTCCCCGACAAGCCCGACCATCCCGCGCTCGAGCTCGAGATCCTCGACTTCTGGGAGCGCGAGGGCACGTTCGCGCAGCTGCGCGAGCTGAACCGCGGCAACGAGAAGTGGAGCTTCATCGACGGCCCGGTGACCGCGAACAAGGCGCTCGCAGTGCACACGGCGTGGGGGCGGACGCTGAAGGACGTCTTCCAGCGCTACAAAGCGCTCCAGGGCTTCGACCAGCGCTACCAGAACGGCTTCGACTGCCAGGGGCTCTGGATCGAGGTCGGCGTCGAGCGCCAGCTCGGCCTCAACTCCAAGCGGGAGATCGAGGAGTACGGGCTCGAGGAGTTCGCCGCGCGCTGCCGCGAGGTCGTCGTCTGGTCGTCCGAGGAGCTGACAAAGGGCTCCATCCGGCTCGGCATGTGGATGGACTGGGGCAACGACTACTTCACGTTCAGCGACACGAACATCGAGTACGTCTGGCGGATGCTGAAGACGGTGCACGAACGCGACTGGCTGTACCTTGGCCACCGCGCGACCGAGTGGTGCCCGCGCTGCGGGACCTCGATCTCCGCGCACGAGCTCGCCGGCAACTACGTCGACCGCGCCGACCCGTCGCTGTACGTGCGCCTGCCGCTCCTCGACCGGCCGGGCGAGTCGCTCGTCGTCTGGACCACGACGCCCTGGACGCTGCCGGCCAACGTTGCCGCGGCGGTCAAGCCCGACGCCGACTACGGCCGGCGCCTGAACGGCGAGTGGGTGGCGGCGCCGCGCTACCCCGACGAAGGGTTCAACGAGATCCTCAAGGGCAGGGAAATGGTGGGCTGGCGCTACGAGGGCCCGTTCGACGACCTGGCGCCAGGCGGCGCCGTCGAGCACCGCGTGATCCCGTGGGACGAGGTGACGATGGAGGAGGGCACGGGCATCGTCCACATCGCCCCGGGCGCCGGCGCGGAGGACTTCGAGCTCAGCCGCGTCCACGACCTGCCGGTGCTCACGCCGGTCGACGAGTCAGGGCGCTTCCATGACGACTACGGCTGGCTGCACGGGCTCTCGACGGTGGAGGCGGCGGAGCAGATCATCGGCAACCTCGAGGAGAAGGGGCGGCTCGTCGAGGCGGGGCTCTACGAGCACCGCTACCCGGAGTGCTGGCGCTGCCACACGCCGCTGATCTTCCGCATCGCCGACGACTGGTTCATCTCCGTGCGCGTCCTGCGCCAGCAGATGCTCGACGCGAACGCGACCGTCGAGTGGGTGCCCGAGTACATGGGCAAGCGCATGGACGACTGGCTGCACAACATGGGCGACTGGAACATCTCGCGCCGCCGCTACTACGGCCTCCCGCTGCCCTTCTACCCGTGCGCGTGCGGGCACCTGAACGTGATCGGGTCGAAGAAGGAGCTCGAGGAGCGCGCGGTCGAGGGGCTCGACCAGCTCGAGGAGCTGCGCCGGCCCTGGATCGACCGGGTCCCGGTCCGCTGCGAGGCCTGCGGCGACGCGGTGCAGCGGATCCTCGAGGTCGGCGACGTCTGGCTCGACGCCGGCATCGTCCCGTTCTCGACGCTCGGCTGGCAGAACGACCAGGTCGTCCCGGGCGGCTACGGCACCGGTGCGGCGCGGGGCCTGACCGGCGCCGATCTGCCGGACGAGGCGTACTGGGAGAAGTGGTTCCCGGCCGACTGGGTCTCGGAGATGCGCGAGCAGATCCGGCTCTGGTTCTACTCGCAGCTCTTCATGTCGGTCGTGCTCACGGGGGCCTCGCCGTTCAAGCGCGTCCTGGGCTACGAGAAGATGCTGGACGAGAACGGTCGGGAGATGCACGGCTCCTGGGGGAACATGATCGACGCCGACGACGCGTTTGCGCGGATGGGCGCCGACGTGATGCGGTGGCAGTACTGCGCGCAGCCGCCGGACCGGAACCTGCTCTTCGGCTTCGGGCCGGCCGAGGAGATCAAGGGCAAGATCCTGCGGCTCTGGAACTCGGTGCGCTTCCTCGTGCTCTACGGCAACGTGGACGACTGGAAGCCTCGGTTGGCGGACCTGGCCGCCGGGCCGGACGGCGAGCTCGGCGCGCTCGACCGGTGGATGGTCGAACGCACTCGCGCGCTCGTGTCGGAGACGCGGCAGGCCTACGAGGACACGCTGACGGTCAACGTCATCCGCGCCTTCGAGGCCTTTGTCGACGACCTGTCGAACTGGTACATCCGGCGTTCGCGCCGGAGGTTCTGGGACGGCGACGAGGCGGCGCTGCGGACGCTGTGGTTCGCGCTCGCGACCGCGATCCGCGTCATCGGGCCGGTGATGCCGTTCCTCGCCGAGGAGCTGTGGCAGCGGGTGGTGCGGGTTGCGGGCGCGCCGTCGTCCGTGTTCCTCGCGGGCTGGCCGGAGCCGGGCGAGCCGGACGAGGCGCTGCTCGAGGAGATCGCCGCGGTGCGGCGCGTCGTCGAGCTCGGGCGCCAGGCACGTGCCGTCGCGAACCAGCGCCAGCGGCAGCCGCTGCGGAAGCTGGTCGTGCAGGGGGCATCGCTTCCGGCGCACGAGGAGGAGCTGCGCGACGAGCTGCGCGTCAAGGAGGTGGAGTTCGGGACGGTCGAGGCGACCGAGCTGCGCGTGAAGCCGAACCTGCCGGTGCTCGGGCCGAAGCTCGGCGCCGCTCTGGGCGACATCCGCCGTGCACTGGCTGCCGGCGAGTTCGAGCAGCTGCCCGACGGCGGCATCCGCGTCTCGGGACACGACCTCGGGGCGGACGAGGTGCTGATCGAGACGGTGGGCCGGGACGGCTGGGCGGTCGCCTCCGACGACGGCGTCACGGTCGCGGTCGAGACGGCGGTCGATCCCGAGCTGGAGCTCGAGGGCCGCGCGTACGACCTGATCCACGAGCTGAACACGCTTCGCCGCGACCGCGGCTTCGAGCTCACCGACCGCGTGA
>DASTZE010000162.1:0-6524 GCA_035764425.1 Gaiellaceae bacterium | reverse complement strand
GGCGGTCAGGTCGTGCGCCGCGTCGACGTCTCGGGCCCGCCGCCTGTGGAACGTGAACACGCGCGCCGCGTAGCGGTCGTACAGCTCGCGGAAGGCGTGCACGTCCGTCCGCGCGCGGCGGAGAAGCTCGGCGTCCGTCGTCATGTCAGGGAGATGGCGCGAGTCCCGCAGAACGTTACGGCGTGGCCGCCTGTCACACTTTTCCCATGGCCACGGCGCCGCCATCGTCACGGAATCTCGGCCGCCTGTCGGAGATCGCGCAGGTCGCGGCCCGCCACGGCTTTGGCTACCTGTTCGAGAACCGCCGCTTCCGCCGGCGCGAGCTCGAGGAAGGCACGCCGTCGCAGCGCGGTGCCCACCTGCGGGCGATGCTCGACGAGCTCGGCCCGACGTTCGTGAAGTTCGGGCAGCTGCTCTCGATGCGACCCGACCTGCTCCCGCCCGACATCATCGCCGAGCTGCGCTCGCTGCAGGACGACGTCACGCCGTTTTCGTACGCCGACGCCGAGCTCGTCATCCAGGCCGAGCTGGGGCTGTCGGTCGAGCGGCTCTTCCTCGAGTTCGAGGAGACGCCCGTGGCCGCGGCGTCGATCGGCCAGGTGCACCGCGCCGTGCTACCGAACGGGCGCCGCGTGGCGGTCAAGGTCCAGCGCCCGGACGCGCCGCGGCAGATCGAATCCGACATCGCCCTTCTCTACCAGGCGGCGAAGCTCGCCAAGGACCGCATCCGGCGGCTCGACTTCATCGACGCCCGCGGGATCGTCGACGAGTTCGCGCGCTCGATCCGCCAGGAGCTCGACTACCGCGGCGAGGCTCGCAACGCGGAGGCGTTCCGCAAGGACTTTGCCGGCCATCCGCGCGTCCGCATCCCGCGCGTGTACTGGAGCTACACGCGGGCTCGGGTGCTGACGCTCGAATACCTCGACGGCGTGCAGCTGCGCGACATCGAGTACTCGACGACGCCCGAGCTCGACCGCCGACGGCTCGCCGAGATCATGACCGAGACGTGGATGACCATGGTCTTCAAGAACGGGTTCTTCCACGGGGACCCGCACCCGGCGAACATCCTCGTGCTCGAGAACCACCAGGCGATCGGGCTGGTCGACTTCGGCCTCGCCGGGAAGCTGACCGACGCCGACATGACGAAGCTGACGCGGCTGTTCATCGACGCGGCGAACGAGAACGTCGATGCGCTGCCGAAGCGGCTCGCCGAGCTCGGCGTCCGCTACCCGCGCGAGCGCGAGGCGGAGCTGCAGGCGGCGTTGCGCGAGCTGTTCTACCGCTACTACGGCGCCCCGCTCTCGCAGATCGACCCACTGCAGGTCATCCGCGAAGGCTTTGACCTCATCTACTCGATGAACCTCGAGCTGCCGACTCGTTGGCTGCTGCTGGACAAGGCGATCGCGACGCTCGCGTCTGTCGGGGTCGAGCTGTACCCCGAGTTCAACGTGTTCGAGGTCGCCAAGCCATACGCGCGCGACCTGATGCTGCGGCGCTACAGCCCCGGGCGCATCGCCGGCCGCGCGCGGCGCGAGACGACAGACCTCGTGCGCATCGCCCGCGAGCTGCCGTACCAGCTGAACGACGTGCTCGAGCAGGCGCGCGACGGCCAGATCGAGGTCGGCTTCGTCCACAAGGGCGTCGACGAGTTCCTTCAGAAGATCGACGTCGCGTTCAACCGGCTCGTGATCGCGATCGTCGTGGCGGCCGGTCTCGTGTCGTCGAGCCTGATCGGGATCTTTGCGACGAGTGGGCCGCACGTGCTCGGGATCAACGTGGTTTCGGTGTTCGGCTTCACGCTTTCGACGCTGCTCGCCATCTGGCTGCTCGTCGGCGTTATCCGCCACGGCCGATTGTGACCGCGGCTGTCGACGGTCTGACACGAACTCGCGTGAAAGGACATCTGGCGGGGCCGGGGAGGCCTCTCTACCGTCGGTCGCATGGACGCATTGCTGGTGGCCGAGCCCGAGGAGTCCGCTCGCGAGTTCCTCGGCCGCCACCTGGAGCGCGACGGCTTCGAGGTGATGCACGCCGCGGCCGGCGCCGAGGCGCTTGATCTGGCGGAGCGGGCGCATCCTGATCTGGTGCTGCTCGGCAGCACGCTCGCGGACGAGCCCGGAGTCGAGCTCTGCAGGCGTCTACGCGCCGGCGAGCCCGGCCGCTCGTGGAACCGCGACGTCCCGGTGATCATGATCGGCGAGCGCGACCCGGTCGACTGCGTGCGCGCGTTCGCGCGCGGGGTCGACGATTACGTCGCGCGGCCGCTCGTCTACGACGAGCTGCTGAGCCGGATCCGCGCCGTGCTGCGGCGCGTGAGCCCGGCGGAGCGCGACCGGCTGCAGGCGGGCGAGCTCGTCGTCGACCGGCGGACGCGTGACGTGCGCGTCGGCGGCCGGCGCGTGGCCCTCGCGGCGAAGGAGTACGAGCTGCTGCTCAAGCTCGCGTCGGAGCCGGCCCGCGTCTTCACGAAGGAGCAGCTGTTGCGGGAGGTCTGGGGCTTTCGGTCGCTCGGGCGAACCAGAACATTGGACAGCCACGCTTCGCGCCTTCGGCGGAAGCTCGCAGCGGTGAGCGCGCGGCCGTGGGTTGTGAATCAGTGGGGCGTCGGGTACCGGCTCGTCGAGCTGGAGTAATCACCGCTGCTCGGCTACCTCCCAGCCTCGTTGCTTTGCGCATTGGCGCACCGACTTCCGCTGGCTGACGAGCCGGCCCTGGATTGCGCTAGCTGATCTGCCCACACAGCTCGCTGTCGGCGCGGTCGCAAGTCTCTCGGTGCCCGCGACGGTTTCGCACGCCTTGGCGAAGCGTCCACGGCGAGCACCGCAACAGCGCGTTCGGCAAGTCACCCCCGATTTGTGCCTACGGCCACGACCGGGGTTCCACACCGAGCGCTCTGGGGCCTACGCCGCCCGCCTGCAGCTCGCCTCAGGGCGTCCCGCGGCTCGCGGCGGTCCTCGCGATCCATCGAGCCCGATGCAGGTCCGGCCACCGAGGTCGCGGTCGGGCGCCCCGCCTCGTCGGTGGGTACTAGTCCGCATGTCCGCTGCGCTGAAGCGGCGGCGCGGATCCGCACATGTCGCGGATGACAGGTGACGCGTTGGCGCGCAGGGTCCCTTCACAAGCGGTGTTTTCTATGCGGTGGCGTCGGGGCGACGAGCCCAGCCGACCCGGCGGCTCAAGGGCAAGGGGGAAGACTATGGTCACTTACACCCGCAGGCGCATCCTGCAGTACGGCGCCGCCGGCGGAGCAATGCTGTTCGTACCGCTTTCGTGGGCGGCGCGAGTGTCGAGTGCGAGCGCGACGATGGCCGGCAAGCTCGCGAAGTACGTCCAGCCGGTGCCGCGCGTCGGTGCCGGGATCGCGGTCGCGCAGCAGACGCCGAGCGGAAGCAACCACTACTCGTTTACGCAGACGGAGATCGCGCGGCAGTTGCACCCCGAGCTTCCGGCGACGCCGATCTGGGCGTACGACGACGGCCACAACGGGCTCGCCGGTCAGGCCGGCTCGTTCGGGATGGCCGTCGCAGCGCAGAGCGGGACGCCCGTGACGATGAGCTTCACCAACCATCTCCCGACGACGTACCCGAGCTGGATCCCCGTCGATCCGCGGCTGACGCCGTTCAGGAACCCCGACGGCAGCCCGCAGGTGCGCGTGATGACTCACCTGCACGGCGGCTTCGTCGCGGCCGACAGCGACGGCAACCCGGCGGCCACGCCCCAACTCTTCAAGCGAGGGCAAACGCAGAACGTCCTCTACACAAACCAGCTGCCCCAGATGCCGGCCTCGCTGCTCTGGTTCCACGACCACGGGCTCGGCACGACGCGCCTGAACGTCTTCGCCGGGCTCGCGGCGGGCTACCTGCTTCGGGACGAGTTCGATACCGGGGAAACGGACAACCCGAACGGCCTCCCGTCCGGGCTCGGTCCGGACGGATTCGAGGTCCCGCTGGTGATCCAGGACCGGCAGTTCCTGCCGACGGGGGAGTTCCTCTACCCCACGAGCGACATCCCGGGCACGACCTGGATCGGCGAGTACTTCGGCGACACGATGCTCGTCAACGGCAAGGTCTGGCCGTTCCTCGACGTCGAGCCGCGCCTGTACCGGTTCCGGATCCTGAACGGCTGCAACGCACGGATCATGAATCTCGACATCGGCGGCGCGAGGATGTGGCAGATCGGCGCCGAAGGCGGCCTCTGGGACGTCCCCGTCCCAGTGTCGCAGCTCGTGCTCGCCCCGGCCGAGCGGGCCGACGTGCTCGTCGACTTCAGCCGACTCCCGGGCCAGACGACGGTCATGACGAACGGCCCGCTGCCGGCTCCGGTCTCGAACCCGGCGCCCCAGCTGGCCCAGGTGATGCAGATCCGCGTAGCAGACTCGACGCCGGTCGCCCCGACGATCCCGGCGAAGCTGGTCGGAGGGAGGAGAGCACAGTTGCCCGCGCCGGTCGCGCAACGCTTCATCACGCTCAACGAAGTGGACGTCGACTCCCCGCGCTGGCGGCTCACGCTCAACGACAACCCGTTCATGGACAACCTGCCGGCAACGGAGACGCCGAAGGTGGGAACGGTCGAGGACTGGTACTACATCAACCTCACCGGGGATACGCACCCGATGCACACCCACCTGGTCACATTCCAGGTCGTCCGGCGCTTCCCGTTTGACGCAGAGGCCTACGAGACGGCGGTCGGCGAGGGCCCGAACGGAGGCGTGCCCGGCGGCACCGACCCGAGGCCATACCGGTTGGGCCCCGATCTCCCGCCCGATCCGACCGAACGAGGCTTCAAGGACACGGTCAAAGCGAATCCCGGACAGGTCACGGTCATCCGGGCCAAATTCGACCTTCCCGCGAAGGTCAGGGCGCCCCAGTCATACGTACACCACTGTCACATCGTGGAACACGAGGACAACGACATGATGGTGCCGTTCACGGTCGTCCGCTGACGCTGTCGCCGCGGGCGGGGCGGCCACGCCGACATCCCGCCGCCTCGCCCGCGGCTCTTCATCTGACCGCCCCGACAGTCAACGCCAGGGGTCGGTTCAGCCAGGAAGGTTCGAGCCGCTTTCGCCAACCAGCCCATCCGCGTCAGGATCGGCCTGCATACGGGTGATGCGCTCCACGAGGCCGACCACTTCTTCGGCACGACCGTGAACTATGCGGCGCGCGTCGCCGGTCACGCGCTCGGCCGGCCGCGAGGTTCGGACGATGCAGTCGCGATGGCAGGAGGTCCTCCCGGCCGACCAGGAGTTGGCCGCCGAGATCACGGACTGAGTCCCCGTCAGGGGTGCTGTTCGAGCAGCACCACCATCGACGCGTACCGCCCGACGCAGTCGACCCGCGCGCGCCCGTTGGGGATCGTTCCCGAAAGCGTGAGCAGGAGCGTCAGGTTCGTGTAGTGGTAGCCGTCCGCGTTCATCACGCGTTTCGCGCCGAGCGTGTAGCGCGCGATCGCGCTCCGACCCTGGCGGCATCTCGGCTGCAACCGGTTCAAGAGCTTGTCGTATCGCGCGGCGTGCGCGTTGTTGTTGTCGTCCCGAGCCAGAAGGTGCGCGTCCCACGTCGCGGCGACGGTGGACGGGGCAAGGACAAGCACGGCGACTGCCGAGGTCGCTGCGAGGGTCTTCGTCATGGGGTCTCCGGTTCGGGTGGGGCCGGCGCGCCGACCGTCGACGCGACACATCCCTAGTCGGTCGCGCGACCGGTTTCTTGAATCCCCCGTGCGTCAGGCAGCCGCTGTGGCCTCCCGACTCGAGCGGATCTCGGCCCGCGCCTCGCCAGCGGCCTCGGCCCGACCTCCGCCCCGGTCGCCCCCGCGAACGTCCGTGGGCTCGGCCGGTAGTGTCAGCTCCTCGACCCCGGAGGAGAGGAGGGCCGATGGCCCTGATCGAGCGCATCGCCGAGGCACGTGATCGCTGGAACGTCCTCAGACACCCCTTCTACACGCGCTGGGAGCAGGGCGAGCTCACGCGCGAGGAGCTGCAGACCTATGCCGGCCAGTACCGGCACGCCGTCGCGGCGGTGGCGGCCGCCGCCCGCACGGCCGCGAGCCCTGGCGACACGCACGCGGCCGAGGAGGCCGCGCACGTGATGCTCTGGGACGCATGGGCGGCAAGCGTCGACGCCGACCGCGCCGCGCCCTCGCCCGAGACCGAGGTGTGCGTCGACGCGTGGAGCCAGGACGACGCGCTCGCCGCGACCGCCGTGCTCTACGCCGTCGAATCGGCCCAGCCGGCGATCGCCGAGACCAAGCTCGCCGGCCTGATCGAGCACTACGGCTACCGGCCGGACTCGCCGGCGCTCTCGTACTTCCAGGTGCACGCGGAGCTCGACACGGAGCACGCGGCGCGCGCGGAGCAGATCCTGCGCGACCGCGCCACAGACGCCGACGAGGATCGCCTCGTCGCGGCGGCGGAGCGAGCCCTGAAGGCCAACTGGACGCTCCTCGACGGCGTCCAGCGCCTGAACGGCCGCTAGCGCCCCATCGCGCCCTCGAGCGTGAGCAGCTGCTGCTTGCGCTCGAGGCCG
>DASTZE010000161.1:0-13782 GCA_035764425.1 Gaiellaceae bacterium | reverse complement strand
GCAAGCTCCTGCGCGAGATGCAGCACTTCGGCTGGCCGCTCGTGCCGGCCGCGCTGGCGCTGATCGGGATCAACTTCGCCGACCGCTTCTTCCTCTCACACCTGTCCGGCCTGAACGAGGTCGGAAAGTACGAGCTCGGCGTCCGCGTCGCGTCGGCAATGGTGCTGCTGCTCACCGCGTTCCGCACGGCGTGGCCGGCGTTCGCCTACTCGCTGGACGACGACCGCGAGGCGAAGCGGACGTACGCCTTCGTGCTGACCTACCTGGTCTTCCTCGCCTCCTGGCTCGCCCTTGGGCTGGGCGTGCTGGCGCCGTGGATCGTCCGGCTCCTGGCGCACAGGAATCCCGCCTTCTGGGCGGGCGCGGACGTGGTGGGGATGCTCGCCTTCGGCACGGCGTTCTACGCCGCGTACATCGTCATGGCCATCGGCGTCGGGCGCGCGCGGCGCACGCAGTTCAACTGGGTGATCACCGGCATCGCCGCGGCCGTCAACTTCGCGCTCTGCCTCGTGCTGATCCCGTCCTATGGCATGGTCGGCGCCGGCATCGCCACCCTGGCCGCCTACATCGCGCTCTTCCTGGCCATGACGTACTGGGCGCAGAAGGTCTACCCGGTGCGCTACCAGTGGGTGCGCGTCGCCAAGGCGATCGGCGTGGCCGGCGTGCTCACGGTCGGGGCGAAGCTGGTGGATGCGCCGCTCGCGCTCGCGATCGTGATCGCGCTGTCGTACCCGTTCCTGCTCGGGCTCGTCGGCTTCTACCTGCCCGCCGAGCGCGCACGGCTGCGGTCGATCTACCGCCCTAGGGCTCGGTATGGATGACGACGTCGGCGATCTGCGGCTGCTCGCGGCGGATCTGCTCCTCGATCTCGCTCGCGTACCCGTGCGCGTCCGCGAGCGGCGTGCCGGCGTCCATGCCCACGGTGACGTAGGCGACGAGCTTCCCGTCGGTCTCGACGAAGCGCACCTCGCGCGGCGCTGAGCCGGTCGCCTCGCGGACGATCCGCGTCACCTCGTCGTCGATCGCCCCCTTCTGCGTGCGCCGGCCGACGGCCTCCTCCTCGAGCGGCTCGATGTGCGTCTGCACGGTGCGCGCGTCCGGGACGGCATCGTGGATGGCGTCCTCCACCGACGTCGCCACGCCGTGCGCCTCGTCGAGCGACATCGCGCCGGGCAGCTTCAGGTGCAGCGAGATGTCCGGGCGGCCGTCGACGTCGACGACCGCGATGTTGTGCACCTCGCGCACGCGCGGAATCGAGAGCGCGGCCGCCTGGACGCGCTCGGCAACGCTGCCGGACGTGACCGGCTCGACATGAACGACGACATCGCTCTCCGGCAGCGCGCGGTCCAGCGCCGACTCCACGGCGTCTGCGGCCGCGTGGCCCTGGCCGACCGCCGCGTCGGAGGGGACGCCGATGACCACGTCGACGAAGTGCCGGCCCGCGGCCTGGCGCAGGCGCAGCCGGCGAAGCTCGACCGGCGGTCGGATGCCGGCGATCGCGCGTAGGGCCACCTCGCGCGCGGCGGCGGGCGCGCGGTCCATGAGCACGTCGACGTTGCGGCGGGCGAGGCGCCCGGCCGCGGCGAGCACGAGCACCGCGACGAAGAGGGCCGCCACCGAGTCGCCGTTCGGGTAGCCGGCGCGCGCGACCAGGAGCCCGACCAGCACGGCGCTCGTGCCGAGCAGGTCGCTGCCGAAGTGCAGCGCGTTCGACTGCAGCGCGGCGCTGTGGTAGCGGCGCGCCGCCCGGCGCGAGACGAGCAGACGGCTCACGTCGATCGCCATGACGACGAGGACGACGGCGATCGTCCACCACTTGGGGTCGACCTCGGCGTCCCTGGCCCCGGTGATGCGCCCGATCGCGCTGTAGGCGATGTAGAGCGACGCAAGGATCAGGAAGGCGGCCTCGGCGAGCGCGGCCAGGTGCTCGGCCTTGCCGTGCCCGTACTGGTGGGCGACGTCGGCCGGGCGCACGGCGACCCCGATCGCGAAGAAGGTCAACAGCGCGGCGACGAGATCCGTGCCGGAGTGGATCGCCTCGGAGACGAGGCCGAGGCTGCCGCTCGCGATCCCGGTCGCCAGCTTGATCGCGACCAGTGCCGCGGCCGCACCTACCGACACGAGGGCCGTACGCCGCTGCGGATTCACGGCAACAGCGTACGGCGGCACGGGACAGTCCCCATGATGGGGACTGTCCCGACACGCTTTCCGGGACAGTCTCCTGCGGAGACGGTCCCGGCATGCTCTACATGTCCGGCTTGAACAGCCCGAACGCGGCGCCGGTCGGGTCGGCTGCGACCGCGAAGCGGCCGATGCCCGGGATCGAGTCCGGCCCCCAGTAGACCGTCCCGCCGAGCTCCTTGACCTTGGCCGCGTCGGCGTCGACGTCGCCGCTGATCGCGTACACGAGCCAATGCGGCGGCGATGGGTCGTCCGCCATCTTCTGCATGGCGCCCGCGCGATCGGCCCCGCCTTCGCTGAAGAGGACGTAGGTCATGCCGCCCATGTCCGACTCCTTGGCCGTCCAGCCGAACACGTCGCCGTAGAACTTCTTCGCGGCCTCGAGATCGCTCGTGTGCAGCTCGTCCCAGCCGAAGGCGCCCCGTGGCTCAAACGCCTCGCCCGCGGGCGAGAACGCGGAGATAACAGCGCCCTGCGGGTCCATGATGATCGCGAACCGCCCGACATCCGGGATGTCCTCCGGTCCGAAGACGACCTTGCCGCCCGCCTTGCGCGCGCGCTCGGCGGCCGCGTCCGCGCTGTCGACGAGGACATGGCCGACCCAGTGGTTGGGGGCGCCCTCGGGCACTGGCCCGTAGCCGCCGTGGGTCTGGCCGTCCTTCGAGATCATCGGGTAATCCATCTCGCCCGGCTTGAAGACCTCGGTCTGCCAACCGAGGAGCTTGCCGTAGAAGCCCTGGGCGGTCGGGGCGTCGTTCGACATGTGGTCGTGCCAAACGAACGTGCCGGTCGCCGTCTTCGTCGGCGTGCTCATTCGTGCCTCCCTTACTCGATTGCCCGCGACGATAATGACTAAGCTTCTAGTTCGCAACTATGAAGTTCTAAATAAGAACCATGCCGGAGCGGACCTACAACCAGTACTGCGGCCTGGCGCGAGCGCTCGACCTGGTCGGCGAGCGCTGGGCACTGCTCGTCGTGCGCGAGCTCACGCTCGGCGGCAAGCGCTTCACCGACCTGCGCGAGGGGCTCCCCGGCATCGGGACGAATGTGCTCGCGACGCGCCTCCGGCAGCTCCAGGCCGACGGGATCGTGCGGAAGCTGCGGCTCATGCCGCCCGCCGACACGACCGTCTACATGCTCACGGACGACGGGGTCGAGCTCGTGCCGGCGATGCTCGCGCTCGGCCGCTGGGGCGCGCAGAGCATGGGGCCGCGCGGCCTCGAGCAGGAGCTGCACTCGAACTGGGTCGCGGTCGCCATGCGGGCGTTCTTCCAGCCCACCGACGTGGTCGCGACGATCGAGCTCCAGCTCACCGACGGCCCGTTCCGCATCGAGATCGACCGCGACCGCATCGACATCGGCCCGGGCCACGCGTCCGACGCAGACCTGCGCATCGCGGTCGACGACGAGGCGCTGCTCGGCTATCTGCGCGGCGAGGCGCCCGCGCCCGAGGCGGACGGCGACCAGAAGCTGCTGCGGCGGCTGCCCGAGGTCTTCGCGTTCAGCCCGCGATCGTCAGACCAAGCAGCACCACGTTCAGCGCGACGATCACCGACGCGACCGCCCACGCGATCACGGACGTCAGCCGGCGGTTGACCAGCTCCCCCATGAGCGAGCGGTCGCGCGTGAACAGGACGAGCGGGATCAGCGCGAACGGGATCCCGAACGAGAGGATGACCTGGCTGATGACGAGCGCCGACGACGCGTTGACGCCGAGGGAGATGATGACCAGCGCAGGCGCCATCGTGATCGCGCGGCGCAGGAAGAGCGGGATGCGCCGGTGGATGAAGCCCTGCATGACCACCTGGCCGGCCATCGTCCCGACGGACGACGACGAGAGCCCCGAGGCGAGCAGCGCGATCCCGAAGACCGTGTTCGTGTGCTGTCCGAGCTGCTCGCCGAGTCCCTTGTAGACCTCGTCGAGCGACGAGATATCGGTCTGGCCGGAGGCGTGGAAGACCGCGGCGCCGATCAGCAGCATGCTCAGGTTGATGACGCCGGCAATGACCATCGCGATGACGACGTCGATGCGCTCGAAGCGCAGGATGCGCTGCTTCTCGCGCGTGTTGTCGCCGACGACGCGCCGCTGCGTGAGCGCCGAGTGCAGGTAGATCACGTGCGGCATCACGGTCGCGCCGAGGATCCCGGCGGCGATCAGGACGCTCTCCGAGCCGTCGAAGCCCGGGATCAGCCCCGATGCGGCGCCCTTCACGCTCGGGTCGGCCACGAAGACCTGGAAGGCGAAGCCGGCGACGATGACGCCCACGAGCGCGGTGATGACCACCTCGAGCTTGCGGAAGCCGCGCGCCTGGAGCGCGAGGATGCCGAAGGCAGCGGCGCCCGTGATCAGCGCGGCCGGGAACAACGGAACGCCGAAGAGCAGGTGGAAGCCGAGCGCGGCGCCGATGAACTCCGCCAGGTCGGTCGCCATCGCGATCACCTCGGCCTGAAGCCAGAGCAGGAACGTCTTGCGGCGGCCGAAGCGGTCGCGGCAGACCTCCGGCAAGTTCATGCCGGTGGCGATGCCGAGCTTGGCGCTCAGCGACTGGATCAGCATCGCCATCAGGTTCGAGGCGACGATCACCCAGACGAGCAGGTAGCCGAACTTGGCGCCGCCGGCGAAGTTGGTGGCGAAGTTGCCGGGGTCGACGTAGGCGACGGCGGCGATGAACGCCGGGCCGAGGAACGGCCAGAGCGCCCGCAGGCCGTGCCGCTCGCCCTTGAGCGAGCGCTGCGCCGCCTCGAGCACGCGCGCCTCGCCGGGGAGGACGTCCGCGACGCCGTTCCGCGACGGGACGACCTCAACGACCTTGCGCCACTTCAGCACGGCGACACCTCGATCTGGCCCGCGAGCTCGCGCGAGAGCGAGCGCTCGCCGCGGCTCGAGCGCACGGTGACGGGGCCGCCGAACGGCTCGGCCGCGCAGACCTCGACGCGCTCGCCCGGGACGACGCCGATCTCCGCCAGGTAGCGGAGCAGGCCGGCGTCCTCGTCGGGGACACGCCCGACTGTCGCCGCGCCGCCGGGCTCGATGGCCGCAAGCGGCGTGAAGTCGGTCTTGGCGAGGCGCAGCTTGGCGTCGGGGATCGGGTCGCCGTGCGGGTCGGTGGTCGGGAACCCAAGCGCCGCGTCCATGCGCTGCTCAAGCTCCTCGGAGAGCACGTGCTCCCAGCGGTCGGCCTCGTGGTGCACCTCGTCCCAGGGCACGCCGAGCGCCTCGACGAGGAACCGCTCGACCAGCCGGTGGTGCCGCACGACCTCGAGCGCGACGCGCTCGCCGGCGGGCGTGAGCGTCACGCCGCGGTACGGCTCGTGGTCGACGAGCTTCAGCTTCGCGAGCTTCTTGAGCATCGCCGTCACCGAGGCCGGGGCGACGCCGAGCTCCTCGGCGAGCGCGGTGGTCGTCACCTTGCCCTTGTGCGACAGGGTCCAGACGGCCTTGACGTAGTCTTCGGACGCTTCCGTTAGACGCGCCATACATGAAGTTTAGCTATGTCTAAACCCTTGGTGGGCTACACGAAACGGCAGTCGCGCGCGTCAGTAGGGGTGATGACGACGCTCGCGGAGATCGAGGCGGCGTACCGGAGCTCGGTGCACCGCTACCGCGGCGTGGCGGCGGCGATCGTGCGCGACCGCGACGTCGCCGCCGATCTCGTGCAGGAGGCGTTCGCGTCGGCCGTCCGGCGGCGTTCTCGATTCCGCGGCGACGGCCCGCTCGAGGCCTGGCTCTGGCGGACGGTCGTCAATGCGGCGCTCTCGCACGCGCGGCGGCGGCAGCCCGCTCGTGCCAGGCACAGTCACGAGTCCGTTACAGTGCCTGGCACGGAGCATCAAGAGCTGCGCGACGCCGTAGCCGCTCTGCCGGAACGGCAGCGGATCGCCGTCTTCTTGCGCTACTACGCCGACCTCGACTACCGGGCGATCGGCGAGATCCTCGGCGTCACGGACGGCACGGCGCGGGCCAGCGTCCGCGACGCCCAGGCGGCCCTGCGACGAACCCTGGAGGTGACGACATGAGCACGCTCGAGCAGTGGCGGTTCGAACCCGACGGTGGGGACTGGGACGATGTCCTGCGCCGCACACGGCGGCGGCTCCCGCTCGGCCGCGTGGCGCTGGCGGTCGCCGCCACGCTCGTGCTGACGGGCCCGGCGCTCGGCCTCATCGCCACGCGCGGTGGGCACGGCACGCCCCGCATGACCGCGGAACTCATCGGGCCGCACGGTGCGACGGGCGCGTTCACCGCGCTCTCGCCGGGCTTCTGGATCGCCAAGCATGGAGGCCGGCGCATTCCATTCGCGCATCCGCGACCGCTCTTGATCGGCTGGAAGGTGAGCGCCCCCGGCACCGTGACGGCTGTGCGCATCGGCGCGCTGACGGTCTGCGCTCCGTGCGCCGAGCCCCACGGGGTCGTGAGGGTGCAGCCGCGCGCGACGCGGCTGCTGCTGTCCAGGCCTATGGTCGAGGTCGTCGCCGGCGGCACGACGCTCCGCGGGAGGCTCGTAATCCGCTAGGCCGCGCAGTCCGCGCAGATCCCGGCGACCTCGACGCTGTGCCGGGTGACGTGGAAGCCGTGCGCGCCGCCGAGCCGGGCGAGCCAGGGCTCGAGGTCGCACTCGCCGAGCTCCACCACCCGGTTGCAGCGCTCGCAGACGAGGTGATGGTGGTGGCCGCGGCCGCACAGGCGGTAGCAGGCCTCGCCGGGGCGGTGCGCAAGCGTGTCGAGGGCGCCGCCCTCGGTAAGCGCGGCGAGCGTCCGGTAGACGGTGGCGAGGCCGACGCGCTCGCCCTGCGCGCGCAGGCGGTCGTGGATCTCCTGGGCGGTCGCCCCGTCGGGCTCGTGGCTCAGCACCTCGAGGACGGCGACGCGCTGCGGCGTCGCGCGCAGCCCGAGGCCGGCGAGAAGGGCGCGGTCGCGTTGCGCAGTCGGCATGGCGTCCCCTACGATAGCCGCTGTTGCGAACGAGAATCGTTCTCATCTTCCTGGTGGCAGTCGTGGCCGGGTGCGGTGCCTCGAGGGACTCGGGCACGCGCGTGGTCGCGAGCTTCTACCCGCTCGCCTTCGCGGCGCAGGCCGTGGGCGGTCGCTCGGTCCACGTCGAGAACCTGACGCCGCCCGGCGCAGAGCCGCACGATCTCGAGGCGACACCGAGCGACGTCCGCGACATCCAGGACGCCGACCTCGTGCTGCTCATGGGCGAGGGGTTCCAGCCGCAGCTCGAGGAGGCCGCCGGGTCGGGCCAGCGGGTCGTGCGCGTTCTGAACGGCCACGCCGGCGAGGACCCGCACGTGTGGCTCGATCCGATCCGGTACGGGCAGATCGTCACGGAGGTCGGGCATGCGCTGCACCGCCCCGCCGCGGCACGTCGCGTCGTCGCACGGCTGCACGCGCTCGACCGCGAGTACCGGCGCGGGCTCACCCGGTGCATACGCCGCTCGTTCGTCACGAGCCACGAGGCGTTCGGCTACCTCGCGCAGCGCTACGGCCTGCGGCAGATCGCGGTCACCGGCCTCGTCCCCGACACGGAGCCGACGCCGGGCGCGCTCAACGACACGATCCGCGCCGTGCGCGCGAGCGGCGCGACCACCGTGTTCACCGAGCCGCTCGTCTCGACGCGCATCGCCGACACGGTCGCGCGGGAGACCGGCACGCACACCGCGGTGCTCGACCCGCTCGAGGGGCAGCCGAAGCACGGCGACTACTTCACAATCATGCGGGCCAACCTCGACGAGCTGCGGAAGGCGCTCGGGTGCCGCTAGTCGTGCAGCTCCGCGACGTGGCGTACGCCTACCCGGGCGGGCCGCCGGTGCTGCGCGACGTCGACCTCGCCGTCGAGGCGGGCGAGTTCGTCGCCATCGCCGGGCCGAACGGTGGCGGGAAGACGACCCTGCTCCGCGTGGCGCTGGGACTCGAGCGGCCGACGCACGGCACGGCGCTGCTCTTCGGCGAACCGGCGCAGCACGCGACCCGGCGGTCGCGCATCGGCTACCTCGCGCAGCGCGCGCGGCTCGGGGTGGAAGCCCCGGTGACCGTGCGCGAGCTCGTCTCCGCCGGGCTCGTGGCCCGACGCGGCGTCCTCGCCCGGCCGACGGCCGAGGACCGGGCCCGGGTCGAGGACGCGATCGCCCGCGTCGACCTGACCGCGCAGGCCTCGCGCATGGTCTCGCGCCTCTCCGGCGGCCAGCAGCAGCGCGCGTTCGTGGCCAAGGCACTCGCGGCGCGGCCGGAGCTCCTGGTGCTCGACGAGCCGACCGCTGGCGTGGACGTCGACGCGCAGGAGTCACTGGCGCGGCTCCTCGGCGAGCTCCACCGTGACCTCGGCGTGACCATCCTGCTCGTCTCGCACGAGTTCGGCGCCGTGGAGCCCCTCGTCGACCGGCTCGTCCTGGTCCGAGGATCGATCGTCTTCGACGGCAGCCCAGGGGCGCTCCCGCCCACGTGGCACGACCCCTCGCACGCGCATGTTTGACAGCGAGTTCATGCGGCTCGCGTTCGCCGCGGGCGCGATCGTCGGCCTGCTCGCGCCCGCCGTCGGGTTCTTCCTCGTCCAGCGGCGGCTGAGCCTGATCGGCGATGGCATCGGGCACATCGCGTTCGCCGGCGTCGCGCTCGGCTACCTGATCGGCGTCTCGCCGGTGCTGACCGCACTGATCGCCTCGGTCGCCGGCGCGGTGCTGATCGAGGTCCTGCGCGCCCGGCGGCCGGAGGCGGCCGACCAGGCGCTCGCGCTGGTCTTCTACACGGGCATCGCCGCCGGCGTCGTACTGGTGTCATCGGCGGGCGCCCTCGACGCCAACCTGTTCGCGTTCCTGTTCGGCTCGATCCTGACCGTCACGCACGGCGACCTCGCGCTCGTCGCCGTGCTCGGCGCCGCCGGGCTCGCGCTCGTCGCCGTGCTCTACCGCGCCTTCGCGGCGGTGGCGCTCGACGAGGAGTCGGCCCGCGTGTCGGGCGTTCCGGTCGGGCTGCTGAATGTCCTGCTCGCCGGTCTCGCCGGCGTGACGATCGCGGTGTCGATGCGTGTGGTCGGCATCCTGCTGATCGCCGCGCTCATGGTGCTGCCGGTCACCGCGGCGTCGCGCGTCGCCTGGAGCCTGCGCTCGGCGCTGTTGCTCGCGATGGCCATTGGCGACGGCTCGGTCTGCCTCGGGCTGACGCTCTCGTACTACGGCGACCTGGCGCCCGGCGGCGCGATCGTGCTCGTCGCGGCCGGTGCGTTCGCCCTCGCGGCCGTCGGTTCCAGCGCGTTCGCGCGCGCCCGCACCGGCTAGGCAGAATCTCTGCGGAATGCGGGGTCTTTCTGTGCTGGCGGCGGCGCTGGTGGCGCTTGCGCTCGTGACGTCGGGCGCGTTCGCCAAGGGCGGCCGCGGCGACGAGAACATCGGGTTCGGCTACGGCAAGGACGTCCGCTACGCGCGCGCGCTCGGCTACTGCAACGCATTCCAGGACCGCGAGACGCGGTACGCGACGTGCCTGAGCGACGCGCTGTTCTCGCTCGTGCAAGGCCGCAACTCGGCCACCGAGGTGCCGAAGATCGACGACTACGTGTCGCACCTGACCGGCTACCTGCCGGCGCACTGCCACGTGCTCATGCACTCCGTGGGACGGCGCTACGCGGCGTCCGTGCACCTCACGCTCTCGAACCTGCTCGACTACTTGCCGCGCTCGAACAGCGCCAGCTGCGCCGCGGGGTTCGGCCACGGGCTGCTCATGGACCTGGCGCCGCAGCTCGGCAACCTCAGCCCGGCCCAGGCGGTCAAGGCGTGCGCCGACGCGGAGACGCGCTACCAGCGCTACAGCTGCACGCACGGCGAGGGCCACGCGTACATGCGGCTGTACGGCGAGCAGCTGCCGTACGCCCTGCACGCCTGCCGCCTGCTCGGCCCCGACAACGCGCCCGACTGCGCCGCCGGCGCGTTCCACGACTACTGGATCGCGGTCGCCGGCCTCGACCAGGCGAAGAAGCCGTCCGATCCGATCACCTCGCCGCGCCTTCTGTGCGCGAAGGAGTCCGGGGGGTTCGTGCGCGGCTGCTGGTACCGGGCGCTGCTCGAGCATCCGCCCGCGAAGCCGATCGAGTCGGTGGGCGACGTGTACCGCCAGTGCCGCGGGCTGCAGGGCGTCCAGGGCGCCGGCTGCACGATCGCGTCGGTCGTCGTTGCGGCGGACGACCCGTTCACCGAGATGGACATCTGCGTCGCGATGCGGCGGCCCGGCGCGGCCGACTGCGTGCGCGGCATCCGCGTCGCCGATCTGAACGAGAGCCCGCGCTCCGAGCAGCTGCGGCTCATTCGCCGGTGCGCGAACGTCTTCCACGGCGCGCAGCACGCCTGCTACCGCTGGCTCGGTATGACGCTGAACGTGGTCACGAACGGGGACTTCATGAACGTCGGCTGCAACGAGCTGCGCTTCGTCGCGACGCGCGTGGCCTGCAAGGAGGGAGCGGCCGCCTACGAGGGGCCGCTCGAGACGTTCTCCTGAAGGCGAAGCGCCAACTTCGGACAGTCCCGGACCGCCCGCCGGGCATGCTGCGCCAGCGCCGCCGGCACAGGCCGTGCGTCGATGATCGGGTAGCCCCAGTCGTCGAGGCTGACCCACTCCGGGAAGAGCTCCGCGCAGAGCCCGTGGCCCTCGCACGCGATCGGGTCGACGCGCAGGCTGTCACTCATGCGGCCAGCACGCCGCGGTCGGTCGCCCCGCAGCGTCCGCGCCGGAGGTGGAGCCCGACCTCGTCCCGGAAGACGTCGAGGGCTGTCTGCACGAACCGCGTCGCCCCGTCGGGATGGCGGCACGCGCCGCGGCCGCTGATCTGGCCCGTCCAGCGCTCGAGCCGCCCGCGGTCGTCGGCGCGGCCGCCGGCGACGCGCTCGAGGCCGCCGGCAAGCGCGTCGAGGCCGAACGTGCACGGCCCGCACTGGCCGACGCTCTCCCCGGCCAGGTAGCGCGCGACCCTGGCGGTCTCGCGCACGCCGCACGTGGAGGCCGGCATCGCCACGACGACCCCGGGACCGAGGCCGTTCGCACGCGTGAGCCGGATGTGCTCGTCGGTCGTCCAGCCGCCGAAGTAGCCGCCGACGAGGAACGCCCGGGACGGCTCGGTCGGGCCGCCCGCCTGCGCGACCAGGTGCGAGAGCGGCGTGCCCAGCTCGATCTCGTAGACACCGGGGCGCGCGACGGCGCCCGAGAGCGTGACGAGCGTCGTGCCCGGTTCCCTCGTACTGCCGAGCGAGCGGAACCAGTGCGGGCCATAGCGTGCGATCAGCGCCATGTGTGCCAGCGTCTCGGCGTTCTGCACGAGCGTCGGAGCGCCGTCGACGCCCCGCTCGAACGGGTAGGGCGGCTTCACCGCCGGCTTCGCCGGACGTCCGGCGAGCGAGGCGAGCAGCGCGGTCTCCTCTCCGGCCACGAAGCCCTCCGCGACGGGCGCGAGGCGCCAGCGCAGGCGGTCGCGCCGCTCGGCCAACGCTTCCACGAGCACGGCGCGCTCGGCGCGCGCGTCCCTGCCCACGGCGACGATCACCTGTCGGGCGCCCAGCGCGGCCGCCGCCGCGGCTGCGCCATCCAGCACGAGGTGTGGCGTAGAGCGGAGCAGGGCCTTGTCCTTGCCGCTGCCCGGCTCGCCCTCGGCCGCGTTGACGACGACGACCGGCGTGCCGCGCTGGGCCGCGACCGCGCGCAGCTTTTGGCCGGCCGGGAATCCGCCGCCGCCCCGGCCGCACAGACCGCTCTCGTCGACCAGGCCGATCAGCGCGCGGCCCGTCTCCAGCGGCCCGTACAGGTCGAGATGGTCGGAGAGCGACAAGGGCCGCCCGTCGTCCCGGACGCCTGCAAGCACGCGGGCCACCCCGCCCGGCGGCGAGACCCGCAGTGCGGTCGTGCTCATGCCGGCTGCCCGCTGACCGAGCCCCTGACGGCGCCTGAGGCCGGGTCGATGTTCAGCGCGAAGCTGATATCGAGCTGCTGTCCGGCCTCGCTCTTCACGCGCGTCTCGACCTGCCGGCCGGCCAGCGACGTGACGCTCCCCGTATAGACGGTCGCCGTTCCGGCCGGCACGAAGGAAACGCCGCTCGCGGTCATCGCGACGCCCTCGTCCTCGGCCGGCTGGCCCCGCAGGTCGATGCGGATCGAGCCGCCGGGGCCGCCGTGCAAGCGGCCCGTGATCACGACGCTCACGAGGCCGTTCATGTTCGTCGACTGCCGGAGCTCCCCCCTGAGCGAGGCGGTGAACGGCCCCCGCGGGAGCGCGACCGTTACCCGCCGCGGCGCGGCCACCGGGACCGGGGCGCGCCGGCTCGCGAGCAGGTTCGAGGGCGTGCCGGCGCGCTTCGCCCAGCCGGTCTGGGCGGGGCCGCCCTGGTACCAGACGAGCAGCGCGAGGACGGCGGCCACGGCCGCGCCGGCGCCGGCGAGCCGGCGCGGAGGCGTGCCTTCGGCGAACGCGAGCCGGACGAGTACCGCGCCCGCCACGAGCGCGAGCGATGCGAGCCCGACCGCGGTCAGCCAGCCGGTGCGCGCGTCGCTGCCCGTGCCGAAGGCGTGCGTGAGCGCCACCGGCCAGGAGACGTACGCGAGCCAGTGCAGGCCGCGCCAGAGCCGGTACCCAAGGCGCATGCGCAGGACGCTCGTGATGATGAGCGCGAGCAGCAGGTCGAACGCGATGGCGCCGAGCCCGAGCCAGAGCGGGCGGTACGCGGAGACGAACGGGATGACCGCGTCCTTGAGCTCGATCGGCGCATAGCCGTCGGCGACCGTCGTCACGACGTGCACGGCGACGAACGCGACGGCGAGCAGCGTCAGGTTGCGATGGAGCCCCGCCGACGCAAAGCGCGGCCAGCGGGCGCTGCGCCACCGGGACGTCGTCAGGATGCCCACGGCGAGCGACGCCGTCAGCAGCAGGAGGGCGACGACACCGGTGCCCCGGGTCACGTACCAGAACGTCTTGGCGTTCGATGCGGCGGCGAGGATCATGCGTCCGGCCACCCGCCGGTGAGCGTGACGGTGTCGTCGTGGCAGACGAGGCGCGCGGGCAGGCGGCGCCGCTCGAGCCAGCGCGCCGCATCTGGGCCGAGCACGACGGCCGCGGTCGACGCGACGTTCGCGTCGACGCAGGTGGCCGCCGCGACGGTCACCGTCCGCCAGGGCGTGACTGCCGGGAGGCCGGTGCGAGGGTCGATGACGTGATGGGCGTCGCCGCGGTCGGTCGGCCAGCGCCGGACCGCAGTGCTTGACGTGGCGAGGCCGCCCTCCGCCACCGTGACGACTGGGCCTGGCGTGCCCAGCGGCGCGGAGCTGTGGTCGGCGATGCGGACGGCCCAGCCCTCCGGCGGCGGCGGTCCGGCGACGGCGATGTCGCCGCCGAGCGAGACGAGCACCCCGGTCCCGAGGTCGGCGGCGATCGTGCGGGCGGCCGTGTCCGCGGCCCAGGCCTTGGCGGTCGCCCCGAGGTCGAGCTCGAGCCCGCGCGGGACGGTCACCGTCAGTGCGTCGCGGTCGAGCTCGATGTCGCGCCACGAGGCCCGGCCGCGCGGGACGGAGCGTCGCGTCCAGCGGTCGCGCGCACGCACGAGCGTGAAGGTGCGGTCATACCCGGCGGCGCGGAGCTC
>DASTZE010000160.1:0-5945 GCA_035764425.1 Gaiellaceae bacterium | reverse complement strand
TGCTGTGGTTTCAGGAGCCGGATGCTCGAAGCTGGCTTCCCCTGGTCGCCTCTCCGCGAGGAGCCTCCCGCCCGAATAAATCGGGCTCCGGCGGCGGACGCTTGTGGTCTGCCGACTGCGCTGTTTTCCCGGGAACCTTTGTTCCCTGGCCCCTCCTTTCTGTCAGGGCAACGCAACTTCATGGTCCGGTGCGATTCCTTCGAGAAAACGGCGGTCGTGCGACACGACGACGAGGCTGCCGTCGTAGGCGGCGAGCGCCTGCTCGAGCTGCTCGACCGCCTCCAGGTCGAGATGGTTGGTCGGCTCGTCGAGGACGAGCAGGTTCACGTTCTGTGTCTGGAGCTCGGCGAGCTGCGCGCGCGTGCGCTCGCCCGGCGACAAGGAGCCGGCCGGGCGGCCGATGTGCTCCGCGCCCAGCCCGAACTTGGCGAGCAGCGTTCGGGCGTCTTCGGGGCTGAGGCGCGTGCGCGCGCGAAACGCCTCGAGCAGCGGCTCGACGCCGCGGTAGCGCTCGCGGCGCTGGTCGATCGACCCGACCACCGTGTGGCGGCCGACGACGCGCGTGCCGGCCTCGAGTGGCAGCTCGCCGAGCAGCGCCGCGAGCAGGGTCGACTTGCCGGAGCCGTTGGGGCCGGTGACGACCACCCGGTCCCGCCACGCAACATCGAGGTCGATCGGGCCGAGACTGAACTGCCCGCGCACGACGACGGCACGATCCAGCGCGGCCACGACGTCGCCCGGCCGCGCGCCGGCGCGCAGGGCCAGGTGCAGCTCCCAGGGCTCGAAGGGCTTCGCCGGTCCGTCGACGCGTCCGAGCGCCCGCTCGGCCTGGCGCACCTTCGTCATCAGCGCGTGCGTGCCCCGCCGCCCCGCGCCGGGGCCGTGGGCGCGCGCCTCCGTGCGGCGTCGCGCGAGGAGGGCCGTGACCTCGCGGCGGCGTTCCTGCGACTGCTCGAACGCGGCATAGGCGCCGCGGCGCTCGATCTCGCGGCGCTCGGCGAAGTCCGACCAGCCGCCGGCCCACTCGCGGAGTGTGTGATCGCGTGGCTCGAGCGCGGCGATCCGGTTCACGGTCGCGTCGAGGAAGGCGCGGTCGTGTGAGATCACGACCACGCCGCCCGGCAGTCCCGCGAGGTGTGCCTCGAGGCGCTCGAGCCCGTCGGCGTCGAGGTCGTTGGTCGGCTCGTCGAGCAGGAAGACGTCGAAGCGGGCAAGCAGGATCGACGCCAGCGCGGCACGCCCCGCCTCGCCGCCGGACAGCCCGGCGACAGGCCGGTCGAGGCGCGCGGCGAGGCCGAGCTCGGCGCAGACCCCGCGGGCACGGGCGTCGAGGTCGGCGCCGCCGAGCCCGAGGAAGCGGTCGAGCGCGTCCGTGTAGGCATCGACGGCATCCGGGTTCTCCGCCAGCTCCCGTGTGAGCCGGTCGAGCTCCCGCTCGGCCCCTGCGACCCCTGTTCGGCGGGCGAGGTAGTCGAGCAACGGCTCGTCGGCGCGGAGATCGCGCTCCTGCGCCAGGTACCCAACGAGGAGGTCGCCAGGCGCCTGGACGACGGCGCCGGCGTCGGGGTCCTCGAGCCCGGCGAGCACGCGGAGCAGCGTCGACTTGCCGACTCCGTTCGGGCCGACGAGCCCGATCCGTGTACGCGGGCCGACGGCGAGCGTGACGTCGTTGAGGACGGGCTGGGCGCCGTAGGACTTCGTGACGCCCTCGAGCGAGAGTCGCAAGACGGGTACCTCCTGAGCGAGCGGGTGAGCGCAGCGTGGTTCGCGCGGCGCGGAAGCGTGGGCTCGAGCTCAGTCCGTCATGAGAGGCGCCCTGAGGCGCACTCGCCAGGTTACAGCTGCCGCTTGAGGTTCGCGAGCGCGCCCCAGCGCGGGTCGCCATGCTCGGTCTCGTGCTCGTGCGGCGTGAGGTTGAGATCGAGCCCGCACACGGGGCAGAGCCCCGCGCAGTCCTCGCGGCAGAGGATCTGCTCCGGCAGCAGGTCGGCGACCGCGTCACGCGCCCACTCGTCGAGGTCGACCCGATCCTCGTGCAGGTACGGCGTCGTCAGCTCTTCCGCGCCGTCCGGGTTCGTCGCCTCGTACTCCCGCGCGCGCACGTCGATGCCGAGCGAGGCGTCCTCCAGGCACCGGAAGCACGGGCCGTGGAGCCGCGTCGAGAACCCAAGCTCGAAGACCGTGCCGGTCGTCGCGCGGGTGACCACGACGTCGGCAGCGACGGTGGGCGGGTCGGGCGCGTAGGCCTGCCCGCCGAGCTCGAACGGCTCGAGCGTCAGCTCTTCGCGCGTGCGGTACTGCTCGCCTGATCGGAGGCGAAGCGTTCGGAGATTCAGCATCGCCGTCACACCGGCCAGCGTAGCGCCGGTCTCAGGCGCTACCGCGCCGCGCGCACCCCGACGGGATGCCGCTCGTCCGGCGGTGCGTGATGCTCGTTCCGAGGGTAGGACGCAGGGAGCGTCCGCACCCAAAGGTACGGGCGCGACCGAGGACGCCCCCTCGGGTCGAGCCAGCGCGTGCCGCCGGCCACTGCTGCGCCCGTCGGGGTGTGCGACCTACGCGAGGTCGCCGTCGTCGCCGACGGAGGCGGTGACGGCCGCCGGGACCGTCTCCTGCGAGCGCTCCTGGAGCCGCTCGCGGCCGCGCCGGACGGCGCCCAGGAACTTGTCCAGGTTGACCTCGAGGGTCGAGAGAATACTGTCGGCCCAGTCCTCCATCTCGAGCCGCGTCTCGCGAGCCGAGCGGCGGGCCTCCTCGATGATCTCCTGCGCCTGGCGTTCCGCCAGCTTGACGATCTCGGTCTGCGACGCCTCACGCAGCGCCTGCTCACGCGCCTCGCCCAGCATCCGGTCGGTCTCGCGCTTCGCTTCGGCGAGCATCTCCTGGCGCTCCTTGACGATCCAGCGCGCCTGCTTGATCTCTTCCGGGATGGTCGCGCGCATCTGGTCGAGGATCTCGTAGATCTCCTCCCGGTCGATGCGCACCTGGTCGGTGAGTGGCACGGCCTTCGCGTTGTGCACGAGGTCGTCGAGCCTGTCGATGAGAACGAGGACGTCCATGGCGATTGAGTGTAGTCACCGCGGCGGATCCCGCCAGGGGCGCCCGGGGGGATGCCTCGCCGCAGCGGGGCGCGTCGCGGCGGCTCAGGGCCTCTCCGCCCCGGGCGCCCCTCAATCCGACGGGTTTTCCGGGGTGCCGGGCCGTCCGTTGGGGAACAGCTCGCGAAACCGCCGCGCAACCGGCTCGGGGACGAGCTCGTCGACCCGACCGCCGAACGCCGCCACCTCCTTGACGCCACTCGAGGAGACGAAGCTGTACTGCGGGCTCGCCATCACGTACATCGTCTCGACGTCCGGCGCGAGCGTCCGGTTCAGGTGGTTCATCTGGAACTCCCACTCGAAGTCGGAGACGACGCGCAGCCCCTTGACGAGCGTCCGAGCGCCCCAGCGCCGCGCGAAGTCGACGACGAGCTCGGCGAACACCTCGACCTCGACGTTGGGCTGGCCGGCGAGCGCCTCCTTCAGGAAGCCCACCCGCTCGTCGATCGTGAACATCGCCTTCTTGTGGCGGGGCTCGTTCACGACGCCCACCACGACCCGCTCGAAAACGCTCGCCGCGCGGGTGATCACGTCGAGGTGGCCGAAGGTGACCGGGTCGTACGTGCCCGGGCAGATCGCGGTGACGGGGTGCACCTTGCTCATGGCGCCTCGAACACGGTGAGCCGCGCCGAGCCGTAACGCCGGCTCGTGCGTTTGGGCAGGGCGAGCTCGGGCTCCTCCCGCTCGGACGTCTCCACGACGACGATGCCGTCCTCCGTCAGCACGGCGGGAACGTACCGCGACAGCAGCGGCTCGACGTCCGAGAACAGGCGGTACGGCGGGTCGACAAGCACGAGGTCGTAGCGCTGCCCCGCGGCCGCGTCGGCGGCCAGCGCACGGGCCGCGTCGCCGCAGACGACGACCGCGCCGGTCAGCCGCAGGCGGTCGAGGTTCTGCTCGATCGTCCGGCACGCCGCCGGGTCCGACTCCACGAACACGGCCCTCGCGGCGCCGCGCGACAGCGCCTCCAACCCCATCGCGCCGGAGCCCGCGTAGAGGTCGAGAACGCCGGCGCCGTCGACCGGGCCGATCAGGTTGAAGGCCGCCTCGCGCGTCCGGTCGGACGTCGGCCGGGTGTCGAGGCCCTTCGGCGCGTGAATCGTGTGGCCCTTCCGGCTGCCCGCGATGATCCGCACCGCGGGAGCATGGCTATTCGTCGAGCGCGTTGAGCATGCGGTCGGCGACGCCCCAGAACTCGGCCTTCGCCGCGGGCGAGGTCTGCAGCGGCGCGAAGTGGTTCGCGACCAGCCCCTTCTGCGAGCGGACGTAGTCGGTCTGGATGCGGCTTGCCGGGAACCCGGCGGCCTGCAGCCGGCCGAGCAGGAAGCGCGCGCCGCCGCCGGCGACGACGTTGTCGTCCTCGCCGGTCTGGAGCAGGAGCGCCGTCTTGTGGTCGAGGTTCCTCAGGGAGATGATCCGCCGCTCGTCGCCCTGGCCGGCGGGGAACACGGCCATGATCGCGTTCGGGACCGGCAGGCCGTTCTCGCGCGCGAACGCGCCGTACTCGACGACCAGGCCGCCCCCGCGCGAGTAGCCGATGGCGAGCACCGGAAGGCCCCTCGTGTCAACGCGTTTCATCGCGGTCTGCACGCCCTTGATCACGAAGGGGATCGGGTCCGGCTCGTAGCTCAGCTCGTAGCGGGGGTAGATGACCAGGCTCCCGCGCTGCACGAGATGGTCGATCCAGGGCCGGTGGTTGACGGGCGTCGCCTCGTGGAAGCTGCCCTGCCCGTGGAAGAACACGACGACGTCCTTCGGCTTGCCGGCTGGCTGGAAGATCCAGACGCCGCCGGGGCCCTTGACGATCGGGCCGGTCGCGGTTGCCTTGTCCGGATAGCTCGAGCCCGAGCCGCCGCAGCCCGCGAGTGCCGCGAGGAGGATCAGCAGGGCGGGGAGCCGGCGCACGTACTGCTTGCGACGAGGACCGCCGCCGCGTGGTTAGGCCAGTCGCGCGTCCTCGGTGGCCGCGAAGACCCGCTCGACCGCCTCGTTGAGCGGCCCGTCGTAGTCCAGCAGGCCCTCGGCGTCGCCCCGCGCTTGCTCGAGGAGTGCGCGATCCGTCCGCAGGTTGGTGAAGCGGAGGTCGGAGAGCCCGGACTGGCGCGTGCCGAGCAGCTGCCCGGCGCTGCGCAGATCGAGGTCGACCTCGGCCAGCTCGAAGCCGTCGGTGGTGGCGACCAGCGCCTCCAGCCGCGCGCGGGCGGAATCAGTCAGCTCCTCCTTCGCGCGCGAGACGAGCAGGCAGTACGACTGCTCGCCGCCGCGGCCGACGCGGCCGCGGAGCTGGTGCAGCTGCGCGAGCCCGAACCGGTCGGCCTCCTGGACGATCATGATCGTCGCGTTCGGGACGTCGACTCCGACCTCGATCACGGTGGTCGCTACGAGGACGTCGAGCTCCCGCGCCTTGAACTGCGCCATCAGCTCGCGGCGCTCTGCGGGCCGGAGGCGCCCGTGCATGAGCCCGACCCGGTAGCCCTTGAGCTCGCCGTTGCGGAGCCGGTCCGCCTCCCGCTCGGCTGCACGCGCCACCGACGTCTCCGACTCTTCGATCAGCGGGCAGACGACGTACGCCTGGCGGCCGTCGTCGAGGTGCTTGCGCAGCCGCCGGTACGCCTCGCTCGAGCGGTCCTCGGTGACCCAGGCCGTCTTGACCGGCTTGCGGTTCGCCGGCGGCTTCGCGATCTCGCTTACCTGGAGGTCGCCATAGACCGTGAGGGCGAGCGTCCGCGGGATCGGCGTCGCGGTCATGTGCAGGACGTGCGGACTGCGTCCCTCCGCAAGCGCCCGCCGCTGTGCGACGCCGAATCGATGTTGCTCGTCGACGACCGCGACCGCGAGATCGCGTAG
>DASTZE010000159.1:0-13509 GCA_035764425.1 Gaiellaceae bacterium | reverse complement strand
CGGATCACGGTTGCCGCCGAGACGCCCGCCGGCCCGCTGATCAGGTTCTCGCCGACCCGGTAGGCACGCACGCCCTGCGGAGCGCGGTAGTACTCCTCGACGCGCTGCCAGAACAGCGAGCCGTTATACGAGGTGTGGCTGAAGTAGCCGTGCTTCGCCATGGAGCGCGAGTGCGCGACCGCGGCCTGCGTCAGGTCACGCGAGCGGCGCAGCGCCGGGAGGCCGGCGCGCAGCCGCACGGCGTTCAGCTGACGGAGCAGCTCGCGGTTGAGGTCGCCGGCGAGCTGCACCGACGCGAGCCCGCGCGTCCTGATGCCCTGCGCGGAGGCTCCTTGCGCCTGGTTCTGGTCCGGCCCAGGGTGAACCGGAGCCGCATGAGCGGCGACCGGGAGGACGGCGGCGGCAAGGCAAAGCCAGCAGGCGATGCCCACCCGCGCCAGCCGACGGCTGCGCCAGACGTGGACTGCCAACGAGACCAGGGTGGTGCTGTGAACGACGGTGGGCGGGCGACCCTAGCGCATCGCGGCGAGCCCTGAGTGGGTGAACCGACACCTCGGCGTCCGTCCGGACGGAGGTCGAACCGGTTCGGGGACACCGCCGAATAGGGCGCGTCTGACCCCAATCGAGAGGAGAGACGATGAGAGGGAGGCTCCTGCTCGGCGGCTTGGTTCTCAGCGCCGTGCTCGGGTTCGCGGCAACGCTCGTTCGCGGCCCCGGGCCGGATGTCGCGAGCGCCGCGAGCCATCGAGAGGCACCACTGATCTCGCTCGACCCGGCCGCGGACATCACGGACTTCTTCATGTTCCGCAGCTACGAGCCGGGCCGGCAGGACAAGGTGGTCCTGATCATGAACACCCAGCCCGGCGAGGAGCCGAGCTCGGGCCCGAACTACTTCAACTTCGATCCGTCGGTGAAGTACTCGTTCGGGATCGACAACAACGGCGACGGCAAGTCCGACATCTCGATCGACTTCCAGTTCCGGAACGAGATCCGCGGCGTCGTCGACTCGCTCGGCCTGCCGCTCTCGTTCGTCGGCAACGTCCCGCCGGGCTCCGGCAGCGTGATCCCTCCGATCGCCCGGCTCGACGGCCCCGGCTCCGAAGGCCTCGGCCTGCGCCAGCGCTACCAGGTCTCGATGACCGGCGGCCAGGCGCTCGGCGACGAGCAGGTCATCGGCCACGACCTGATCGCGGTGCCGTCGAACGTCGGCCCGCGCACGATGCCCGACTACGCCTCGCTGCGGAGCCAGGGCGTCTACAACCTCGGCAACGGCGTGCGCGTCTTCGCCGGCCAGGCCGAGGACCCGTTCTACATCGACCTCGGCGGCGTGTTCGACACGCTGAACTTCCGCCGGCCGGTGCCGCTCCTGACGGACGCGGAGGACGCGAACGACAACGGCAACCCGTTCGGCGTCGACATGCTGTCCGGCTTCAACGTCCAGACGATCGCGATCGAGCTGCCGATCTCAATGGTGACGGGCGCGTACCGGACGCTCGGCGGCTATGCGTACACGAGCCGGCCGAACGTGACCATCCGGTCGCACGACCCGCACGAGAGCCACAGGTACGTCCAGGTCCAGCGGCTCGCGAATCCCCTCGTCAACGAGGTGATCATCGGAACGAAGGACAAGGACTACTGGAACTCCCTCCCGCCGTGGGAGGAGGTCGACTTCGTCGACTACTACCTCAACCCGCGGCTCGCACTCGCGCTGCAGCTGGTCTTCGGCGCGCCCGCGGCCACGAGCAACCGCAGCGACCTCGTCAACGCGCTGCTCAAGTACGGCCCGGGCGACCCGCACTACTCCGACCTGCTGCGGCTCGACACCACCGTGGCACCGGTTCCGCTCGCGCAGCAGAAGCGCCTCACGGTGCTCGCGGGCGACAACGCGGGCTGGCCCAACGGCCGCCGCCCGCGCGACGACGTGACGGACATCGCCGTCCGGCTCGTCGGCGGCCCGACCTACATCGCCCTGAAGGCGGGCGACGGGGTCAACGTGGACGACGCGCCGCTGTCGACGTCGTTCCCGTTCCTCGCGCTCCCGTCCGACGGGCGCAACCGCTCCGTCCCGCACATGAACCCGTAGGGAATGAAGGCGCGAATCCTCATCGCAGTGACGGCGGCGGTCGGTGCCGCCGCCGTCATGCTGCTCGGCGGCGCCCTGCGCACCTCGCAGGGCGCCGCGGGGGCGGCACCCGTCGCGCGCTCCGCGCCGCCGCCGGCCCACGGCACCGAGGCGGACGTGCGCAGACAGCAGGCCGCCGTGCGCGGCGATCCCGCGGACGTCCGCGCGCTGACGGCGCTCGGCTTCGCGTACGAGCAGCGCATGCGCGAGACCGCCGACCCGACGTACCTGACCAAGGCCGACGGCGTCCTCCGTCACGCGCTCCGGCTCGCTCCGCGCAGCGCGGACGCGGTCGTGGGCCTCGGATCGCTCGCACTGTCCCGCCATCAATTCGGCCATGCCGTGGTGCTCGGTCGCCGCGCGCAGCGGCTCGCGCCCGGCGCCGGCCTCCCCTATGGCATCGAGGGCGACGGCCTGCTCGAGCTCGGCCGCTACCGCGCCGCGTTCAAGGCCTTCACCGACATGGTTCACGCCGAGCCCGGGGCATCGGCGTACGCGCGCATCTCGTACGCGCGCGAGCTGATCGGCAACCGGACGGGGGCCGAGGCCGCGATGCGCCTCGCGCTCGAGGCTTCGCAGGGGCAGGCCGAGCCGACCGCGTGGGCGCGCGTCGAGCTCGGAAAGCTCCTTTTCGGCTCCGGGCGCACCCGCGCCGCCGTTCGGCAGTTCCGGATCGCGCAGGTCCTGATGCCCGGCTACCCGCAGGCCCTCGACTCGCTCGCCCGGGCAGAGGCGGCGCTCGGCCGCCAGCAGCGCGCCATCCGGCTGGCGAACCGCGCCGTCGAGACCGTGCCGCTGCCGCAGTTCGTGACGACGCTCGCCGACCTGTTGCAGGCGAACGGCCGCCTGGCCGAGGCGCGCCGGGACTCCGCGCTCATCGGCGTCGTCGAGCGGCTTCTACGGGCGAACGGCGTCCGCTCGGACCTGGAGATCGCCCAGTTCTACGTCGACCACGGGCTCCGGCTGCCCCACGCGCTGGTGCTCGCCCGGCGGGCGCGCGCGGAGCGGCCGAGCATCCTCGGCGACGACGTGCTCGGCTGGGCGCTCACTCGCAACGGCCGCTGCGCCGAAGGGCTGCGCTGGGCGACGCGCTCGCTCCGGCTCGGCACGCGGGACGCGACCATGTTCTTCCACCGCGCCATGGCCGAGCGCTGTGCCGGCCACCCGCGGGCCGCCCACGCGTGGTTCCACCGGGCGCTGGCGCTCAATCCGCACTTCTCGCCGATCTGGAGCCCGGTCGCCAGGAGGTACCGGTGAAGAAGCTGGCCGCGGCCGCTGTCGCCGCGCTCGCGCTCCCCAACGCCGCGTTGGCGCACCCGCTCGGGAACTTCACGACCAACCACTTCACGCGCGTCGACGTCGCGGGCGACCGCGTGTACCTCACCTACGTCCTCGACCTCGCCGAGATCCCGACCTTCCAGGAGCGCGACAAGGTGGAGAGGCTCGGCCGGGCCGGCTATGCGCGCGCCGTCGCCGCCGGTGTGCGCAAGGATCTCGCGCTCACCATCGACGGCCGGCGCGTCCCGCTCCGGCGGCTCGACGACGTGATCGGCTTCCCGCCGGGCGCGGCCGGGCTGCGCACCACCAGGCTCGAGGTGCTCTACGGCGCGCCGCCGCTCGGCCACACGCCCACGCGGATCGCCTACCGCGATGGCAGCTTTTCGGACCGGCTCGGGTGGCAGGAGATCGTCGTCAAGGCCCGCGACGGCGCGACGCTCACGCGCACCACGGCGCCGGCCACGAGCGAGAGCGACGAGCTGCGCGCGTACCCGAGGGATCTGCTCAGCGACCCGCTGCACGTCACGGCGGCTACGCTCGACGTCGACCCCGGCACGCAGAGCGGCGGCCCGACGTCGCTCTCCGACGACACGCTCACGGGCGCGGTGCACGTGGCGGGCGCTTCCGAGACTGGCTTCGCGTCGCTGATCGCGTGCGAGCACCTGAGCACCGGGATCGTCCTGCTGTCGCTCCTGATCGCGCTGTTCTGGGGCGCCGCGCACGCCCTCACGCCCGGGCACGGCAAGACGATCGTCGCCGCCTACATGGTCGGGTCACGCGGCACGATCCGGCACGCGATGGTACTCGGGCTGACCGTGACGTTCACGCACACGATCGGCGTGTTCTCGCTGGGGCTCGTGACCCTGGCGCTGTCATCCCTCGTCGTGCCCGAGCAGCTGTACCCCTGGCTGAACCTCGCCTCGGCCCTGCTCGTCGTCGGCGTCGGCGCTGCCGTCTTCCGTGCGCGGATGCGCGCGCGGGCGTACGTGCACGCACACCACCACCACCACACGCATTCGGAGGGCGCCGGCATCCGCGGCCTCATCGCCGTGGGCGTGTCGGGCGGGATCCTCCCTTGCCCGACGGCGCTCGTCGTCCTGCTCGCGGCGATCTCGCTGCACCGGGTCGGCTTCGGCCTGGCGCTGATCCTCGCGTTCAGCTTCGGCCTGGCCGTCGTCGTCAGCGGCATCGCGCTGATCGCGGCAACCGCGAAGCACGTCTTCGGCCGCATGAGTCTCGAGGGGCGCCTCGTCCGCGCCCTACCCGCCGTGAGCGCGGTCGTGATCGTGCTCGTCGGGCTGGCGATGACGCTCAGGGCGCTGCCGGCGGTCGTCGGGTGATTGCGTAGAGCACGAAGTCGTCCCGGCCCGTCTCGGTGGGCATGAAGCCGTGGAGGATGCCCTCCTCACGGAAGCCGAGCCGCGTGAACACCGATCGCATCGGCGCGTTCCAGACGGCCGTCGACGCCTGCACACGTTCCGCCGCGTGCGCGTCGAAGAGGTGCTGCGCGATGAGCGTGATTGCCTCGCTTCCGTAGCCGCGGCCGCGCTCGGCCTCGTCGTGGATCTCGATGCCGATCTCGAAGACGCCGGGGGGCAGGGCGCCGGGCGGATGGCGCGCCTCGACGTCGCCGACCACACGGCCGTCGACGTCGATCGCAAGCTCGAGCCGACCACCAGTGAGGCGACCTGACCGGGCGATGCGCTGTCGCAGGCGTCGCCGCGCAGCCGCGCGATCGGCCGTGCCGCCGACGCGCCACGTCGACGAGAGCCAGTGGTCGAGCAGCTGCTCCGCCTCCTCCTGCCGGTAGGGGCGGAGCGAGACGCGATCGCCGCGGATGACCAGCCCGTCCTCCATCGCGCGAGACAGTTACACAAGCAACGAGGCGGCCCGGAGACCGCCTCGTCTAGGTGACTCCGTCGCCGTCCGGAGCGCGTGTGGCTGCGGCCCCCCACGCGCACCACAGAGGCGGAGTCGCTAGTCACCTCGGCGTCGCGCGCCGTCCGTTTCATCCCCCGTACGGGTGAACTACGGAGGTGCCGCACCTGTCGTACACTTCGTCGCCTCTGTGGTAGAGATCGTTCTCCTGATGCTGATCCTCAAGATCCCGGTCCTGTACGTGATCGGCGTGGTCTGGTACGCGATCAAGGCCGAGCCAAGGCCCGAGGAGCCGGCGATCGTGCGGGAGGAGGACCGGCCCGGCCCGTACGTGCCCGAGAGCAGCTCGTCCCGCGTGCGGCCCGACCGCGGCCGCCCGGACCGTCGGCCGCCGCGCCGCCCCGTTGGGCCACGCACGGCCACCGCCCGCGCGGAGCGGAGCCGGTGAGCGAGACCGCCGCGCAGCAGGACGGGACGCGCCCGGCCGAGACCGTCGCCGGCTTCATCGCGGCGGCGGCGTTGGCCGTTGGCGTGATCGCCATCTTCTACGAGCCGGTCAAGCTGGCCGTGCCGGCGCTGACCGTCGCCCTGATCGCCGTCGCGATCGGCGGTCGCTTCCAACGCCTGGCGGCCGTCGCCGTCGGCGTCATCACGGTCGGGTGGGTCCTCGGGATGATCTACGCGGTGATCGAGGGCAGCGCCCTCTGGTAGCGCGGCACCAAGGTCTTTCACCGCACTGCTAGAAAGAGAAGTGCCATGCGCGACGTGGACGCGCTGAACGCCGGCTACGCCGGCCAGCTGCTCGAGCAGTACCTCGAGAACCCGAGCTCGGTACCGCCCGAGTGGCGTGCACTGTTCGAGTCGGGAAACGGCGATCTCGCCACCGCCCTCCCGGGCCTGGGCAAGCTGCTCGAAGGCGGCAACGGGCAGGTGGCGACGGCGCCCGCGCCCGCCGAGACCGACGAGACGCTCCTGAACGCGGTGGCGGCGGCCGCGTCGCTGGTCCGCGCCACGCGCACGCACGGGCACCGGGCCGCGCAGCTCGACCCGCTCGGCACGAAGCCGCCCGGCGACCCCTCGCTTGACCCCGACCGGCTCGGGCTCACGCCCGATCTCCAGCGCCGGGTTCCCGCCTCGATCCTGCGTACGTACGTCGAGGGGAACACGCTCGCCGACGTCCTCGAGCATCTGCGCGAGACCTACAGCGGCACCATCGCCTACGAGATCGAGCACATCGACGACCACGAGCAGCGCATGTGGTTGCGCGAGGCAATCGAGTCGGGCCGGTACCGCCGCCCGCTGTCCGACGACGAGCAGCGGCGCCTGCTGGCACGGCTCGCCGAGGTCGAGGGCTTCGAAGCCTTCCTGCGCCGGACGTTCCTCGGCCAGAAGCAGTTCTCCATCGAGGGCCTCGACCTGCTCGTGCCGATGCTGGACGAGTCGATCGAGCTCGCCGCGGCCGAAGGCGTCGGCCAGATCGTCATCGGCATGGCGCACCGCGGCCGGCTGAACGTGCTCACCCACGTGGTGGGCCGGCCGTACGACCAGATCCTGCGCGAGTTCGAGGGCGAGCGGACGATCGACGCCGTCACCGCCTACCCCGAAGGCGGCACCGGCGACGTCAAGTACCACCTCGGCATGCGCTCGACGCGCACGACGCCGAGCGGCGAGATCGGCGTCACCCTGATGGCCAACCCGAGCCACCTCGAGTTTGTCGACCCGGTCGCCGAGGGGCGCACGCGGGCGGAGCAGACCGACCGCACGCACCCGATCGCGCTGCACGACCCGTCGAAGGCGCTCTGCATCCTCATCCACGGCGATGCCGCCTTCCCCGGCGAGGGCATCGTGGCCGAGACGCTGAACCTCTCCGACCTGCCGGGCTACACGACCGGCGGGACGCTGCACGTGATCACGAACAACCAGGTCGGCTACACGACCGACCCCTCCGAGGGCCGCTCGACGTTCTACTCGAGCGACATTGCGAAGGGCTACGACATGCCGATCGTCCACGTGAACGCCGACGATCCGGCCGCCGCGCTGAGCGCCATCCGGCTGGCGCTCGCCTACAGGCGCCGCTTCGGACGGGACGTCATCGTCGACCTCGTCGGCTACCGGCGCTTCGGGCACAACGAGCAGGATGAGCCGGCGTACACGCAGCCGCTGATGGCGGCGCGAATTGCCGGTCACCCGTCGGTCTTCGCGCGGTTCGCGGACCAGCTCGTCGCCGACGGCGTCGTTACCGAGTCGGACGTCGAGCAGCTGACCGAGGGCGTCAAGACCCGGCTCAAGGCGGCGCACGAGCAGCTCAAGGAGACGTTCGGACAGTCCATCCCGGCCAAGTCGCGCGACGAGATCATCCCGAAGGCGGAGCACCAGGACGAGGTCGAGACCGACGTCCCGGCCGAGCGGCTCCGGGAGCTGAACACGCAGCTGATCCAGGTCCCCGACGGGTTCACCGTCCACCCGAAGCTCCTGAAGCAGCTCGAGCGCCGCATCGGCGCGATCGACGAGGGCGCGATCGACTGGGGCCACGCCGAGGCGCTCGCGTTCGCCAGCCTTGTCACGGAGGCCGTGCCGATCCGGCTGACCGGCCAGGACAGCGAGCGCGGCACGTTCGCCCAGCGGCACCTCATGCTGCACGACGCCGAGACCGGCGAGACCTACGCGCCGATGCAGCACCTGCCGGGCGCGAGCGCGTCATTCGAGGTGCGGAACTCGCCGCTGTCGGAGGCCGGGGCGCTCGGCTTCGAGTACGGCTACACGACCAGCGCGCCCGAGACGCTCGTGCTCTGGGAGGCCCAGTACGGCGACTTCGTGAACGCGGCGCAGGTGGTCATCGACCAGTTCATCGTCGCCGGGCTGTCGAAGTGGCGCCAGACCTCAGGCCTGACCCTCCTCCTCCCGCACGGGTACGAGGGCTCTGGCCCCGAGCACTCGAGCGCGCGGCTCGAGCGCTTCCTGCAACTCGCCGCGCAGGAGAACGTCACCGTCGTCAATCCGACGACGGCCGCGCAGTACTTCCACCTGCTGCGCCGCCAGGCGCTCGCGCGCACCGGCCGGCCACTGATCGTGATGACGCCGAAGGCGCTGCTCCGCCTGCGCGGCGCCGCCGCGCGGCTCGACGAGCTGAGCGAGGGCGGGTTCCAGCACCTGATCGACGACCCCCGCGGCCGCCAGGCGAGCGCCCGACGGCTCGTCCTCTGCTCGGGGAAGCTCTACTACGACATCGCCGGCCACGAGCTCTACGACGGCGCCGACCACGTGGCCGTCGCCCGCCTCGAGCAGCTCTACCCGTTTCCCGTCCACGACGCGCAGCGGCTGCTCTCCGGCTACGAGCACCTCGACGCGGTGGTGTGGGCGCAGGAGGAGCCGCAGAACATGGGTGCGTGGCGGAGCATCCGCCACCGCATCGAGGAGGCGCTCCCCGAGGGCGTCAGCCTCCGCTACGTCGGCCGCCCCTGGCGCGCGAGCCCCAGCGAGGGCTACCCGACCGCGCACCTGCGCGAGCAGGATCGCATCGTCCGCGAAGCGTTGGGCTAGGCAGTCCCGCTACTTGCGCTTCGCCAGCTGCTGCTGGACGGCGCGCTGCGCCGCGCGCGCCATCTTCGGCCCCTGGACGCGCGCCTCGCGGTAGATCCGGCGCCGCACGGGGGCGGGCAGGCGGCGCCACATCTGCCAGATGGTGATGGCGACCCAGAGGTTCGGGACGCGGCGGGCGGCACGTGGCGGACGCGGCATGCGGCGGACATGGTCGCACAACGGCCTCCATCCTGTTTACAATCCGCCGCCGTGCTCTCTCGCGGGAGAGGGAGAGCCGTTTCCAACATCGCCATGACCAACATGTTCACCGACGTCATCCAGGATCACCTGAGGCTGAAGGAGCAGAACGCCGAGCTCGAGCGGTCCATGCCGATCGAGCGCTACAAGGGCGCCGACCCCTTCGAGAACCACCCTCTGTTCAAGACCGAGGAGCAGGCGCGCATCGAGGACACGCTGGATGGAACCGTGTCCATCGCCGAACACTCCGAGGAGGACCTCGTCACGGTGCACGCGCACGCCTACGGCATCGAGCCGGCCGCGGAAAGCGACGAGACCCTCTGGAGCCGCTCCCGGGACTTCGACTGGGGAGACTAGCCCCGGGTCCTTCTGCCGCGACCGGGATGCCTGCCGGCGTCCGTCTCGGCGTGCCCTGATACCCGCCCGTTAGCGTTGACCGACGCGTGACCGCCACCACCGGCCCCACCCTCGACGCGTACGCCCAGCTCGCCGTGCAGGTCGGCCTGAACCTCGAGCCCGGCCAGGACGTGCTGATCATCGCCGACGTCGAGCACGCCGAGCTCACGAGGGCGATAGCGCGCCAGGCATTCGAGGCCGGGGCGCGCTTTGTCGACGTCGACTACCGCGACGCGCGGCTCGCCCGCATCCGCACCGACCTCTCGCCGGACGAGAGTCTCGGCTGGTCGCCGCCGCACCACATCCAGCAGATTCGCGACCTCGCCGCACGGGGCGGCGCGATCGTGCAGATCAGCGCCCCGCCGGATCCGGCGATCTTCGAGGGCGCCGACGGCGAACGGCTCGCCCGCAACGCCGAGGTCGAGTGGCGCCGCGCCTACCTGAAGGAAGTCACGGAAGGGCGGTTCAACTGGGTCATCGTCGCCGGGCCGACCCCCGCCTGGGCAGAGCGCATGTTCGGAGAGCCGGACGTCGACCGGCTGTGGCGCGCCATCGCCGACGCGGTCCGGCTCGACGAGCCCGACCCGCCGGCCGCGTGGCGCGAGCATGTCGCACGCCTCGACCGGCGCGCAGCTGCGCTCAACGCGCGCGACTTCGACGCCATGCACCTGCGCGGCCCGGGCACCGACCTGCGAGTCGGGTTGCCGGAGGGCGCGATCTGGGACTCCGCGTCGATGCAGACGGCGTGGGGCCTCACATACGTTCCGAACATGCCGACGGAGGAGATCTTCACGACGCCGCACGCGGCGCGCGTCGACGGCGTGGTCCGCTCGACGAAGCCGCTCGTGCTGCTCGGGCAGCTCGTGCGCGACATCGAGATGCGCTTCGAGGGCGGCCGCGCGGTCGAGGTGCGAGCGGCCGAGGGCGAGGACGTGCTGCGCGAGAGCATGGCCACCGACGAGAACGCGTCACGGCTCGGGGAGCTCGCGCTCGTCGACAACGACTCGCGCGTCGGCCGCACGGGTCTGACCTTCTACGACACGCTGTTCGACGAGAACGCCGCGTCGCACATCGCGTACGGCGAGGGGCTGCCCTTCGCGATCGACGGCGGGCAGGAGCTCACGTGGGAGGAGCGCGAGCAGCTTGGCGTCAACCACTCCGCCGTGCACGTCGACTTCATGATCGGCGGCTCCGAGCTGGACGTGGACGGCATCGAGCGCGGCGGCACCGCCGTGCCCGTCATGCGCGGCGGCGACTTCATCCTCGGCTAGAGCGGGCTAGGTCGAGGCGGCTTCGGCGGCCACGGTCCAGCGCATGACGTCGCGGATCGAGACGATGCCCACCGCCTGGTCGTCCTCGACCACCGGCAGGTGGCGGAAGCCGTTCTCGACCATGATCCGGGCCGCGTCGGCCGGCGACGTGTCCGGCGACGCGGTCACCGGGTCGGCCGTCATCCAGTCGCGTACGCGCGCCTCGGACGAGTGCACGCGGCCGGCCACGGCGCGCAGGATGTCGCGCTCGCTGAGGATGCCGATCAGGCGCCCGTAGTCGACGACGACCGCCGCGCCGACGCCCCGCTCCGCCATCTGCTCGGCGGCGAAGCCGAGGGTGTCCTCCGGCGCGACGCCGAGCACGTCTCGCTGCATGAGATCGCTGAGCCGCGTCATCGCGCCGAGCATAGCCCGCGGGGCGCCACTCCCCCCGCTGAAGGAGCGCGAATACCGCCCAGCGCCGTGCCCGGGGAAATCCCCGATGCGCGCGCGGACGGCTGCGCTACGCTGGCCGCAAATGGCCACGAAGCCCGTCGAGCGCATCGACCGCGTGGTGATCCGCTTCGCCGGCGACTCCGGCGACGGCATGCAGCTCACGGGCTCCTGGTTCACGAGCGAGACGGCACTGTTCGGCAACGACCTCTCGACGCTGCCCGACTTCCCGGCCGAGATCCGAGCGCCGGCCGGCTCGCTGCCGGGCGTGTCGGGCTTCCAGATCCACTTCGCCGACCGCGACATCCTCACGCCCGGCGACGCGCCGAACGTGCTGGTCGCGATGAACCCGGCGGCGCTCAAGACGAACCTGAAGGACCTGCCCAACGGCGGGACGCTGATCGTGAACGCCGACGCGTTCAGCGACCGGAACCTGGAGAAGGCCGGCTACGCCGAGAACCCGCTCGACGACGGGTCGCTCGACGAGTTCCACGTTCACCGCGTGCCGCTCACCTCGCTGACCATCGAGGCGCTGAAGGACGTCGACGTGACGAAACGGGAGGCGGAGCGCGCGAAGAACATGTTCGCGCTCGGGCTGATGTCCTGGCTCTATCACCGGCCGACAGACGGCACGGTCGAGGTCATCCGCCGGAAGTTCACGGGCCCGATCGCCGAGGCGAACGAGAAGGCCTTCAAGGCCGGCTGGGCCTACGGCGAGACGAGCGAGGACTTCGCGGTCACCTACGAGGTGGCCCCCGCGAAGCTGCGTCCGGGCACGTACAGGAACATCACCGGCAACCAGGCGCTGGCTCTCGGCCTCGTCGCCGCGAGCGTGCAGAGCAAGCTGCCGCTCTTCCTCGGCGCCTACCCGATCACGCCCGCATCCGCGCTGCTCGAGGACCTGTCGCGGCACAAGAGCTTCGGTATCCGCACCTTCCAGGCCGAGGACGAGATTGCCGCGGTCGGGGCGTCCCTCGGCGCGAGCTTCGGCGGCGCGCTCGCCGTGACCACGTCGAGCGGCCCCGGGATCGTGCTGAAGATGGAGACGATCGGGCTGGCGATCGCGCTCGAGCTGCCGCTCGTGATCGTGGACGTCCAGCGCGCCGGCCCGTCCACCGGCATGCCGACCAAGCCCGAGCAGGGCGACCTGTTGCTCACGCTCTACGGCCGCAACTCGGAGTCGCCGGTGCCGGTCGTCGCCGCGGCCACGCCCAGCGGCTGCTTCGACGCGGCGCTCGAGGCCGCGCGCATCGCGCTGAAGTACCGGACGCCGGTGTTCCTGCTCTCCGACGCGTACCTGGCGAACGGCTCCGAGCCGTGGTGCCTGCCGGAGATCGCATCGCTCCCGGACATCTCCATCTCCTTCGCGACGGAGCCGAACCAGGACGGCGAGTTCTGGCCGTACCTGCGCGACCCGGACACGCTTGCGCGCGAATGGGCGATCCCGGGGACGCCGGGCCTCGAGCACCGCATCGGCGGTCTCGAGAAGCAGGACGGCACCGGCAACGTCTCCTACGACGCCGACAACCACGATCGCATGGTGCGGTTGCGCGCCGCCAAGGTCGCGCGCGTCGACGTCCCGCCGGTGCACGTCGACGCCGAGGGCGGCGAGGAGCTGCTCGTGGTCGGCTGGGGCGGCACGTACGGCCCCATCGGCGCCGCCGTTCGCCGCGTCCGGGAGAGCGGCGGAAAGATCGCGCACGCGCACCTGACGCACCTCAACCCGTTCCCGCCGAACCTCGATGAGGTGCTGCACGCCTACCCGAAGGTGCTCGTGCCGGAGATGAACCTGGGCCAGCTGCTTCAGCTCGTCCGCTCGCGCTTCCTGGTCGATGCGGTCGGCTACAACCAGGTGCGGGGCGTCCCGTTCCGCGCGAGCGAGCTGGCCGACGCGATGAGGGCGATGCTGTGACCCGCAACGGGAACGGCAACGGCAACGCGCCGCTGACCATGAAGGACTTCAAGTCGGACCAGGAGGTCCGCTGGTGCCCGGGCTGCGGGGACTACGCGGTGCTCGCGGCCGTGCAGAGCTTCATGCCCGAGCTGCAGCTCCCGCGCGAACGGATCGTGTTCGTCTCGGGGATCGGGTGCTCGTCGCGCTTCCCGTACTACATGGAGACCTACGGGATGCACTCGATCCACGGGCGAGCGCCGGCGATCGCGACTGGCCTCTCGGTGTCGCGGCCCGACCTGTCCGTCTGGGTCGTCACCGGCGACGGCGACGCGCTCTCGATCGGCGGCAACCACCTGATCCACGCGCTGCGCCGCAACGTCAACCTGAAGATCCTGCTCTTCAACAACCAGATCTACGGGCTGACGAAGGGCCAGTACTCCCCCACCTCGCCCCTCGGGACG
>DASTZE010000158.1:0-13320 GCA_035764425.1 Gaiellaceae bacterium | reverse complement strand
TCGCCGGCCTCCTCCTCGGCTTTCAGGAGCGCATCACGCTGCGCGTGCGTGAACAGGTCCTCGTACTTGGCGACGATGGCCGCGCCCTCCGAGGTCTCCTTCTCGCCCACGCGCACCGCGCGCGCCTCCTCCATGCGCTCGAAGCGGTACTGCCGCAGCCGCTCCTCGAAGGCGGCGACGTCGATGACGGTCGGTGCGCTCATCGGGTGGCCAGGTCGTGCACGGCCGTTGCCAGGTCCGCGAGTGCGAACGGCTTGGAGATGATCGCATCCACCTCGACCGGGCGCTCGAAGTGCGTGAGGTCGACCGAGCCGGTCAGCAGGGCGACGGCGGGACGGTCGGCGCGCGGCAGGCGGTCGAGGAGCGTCAGCCCGTTGCCGAGCCCCTCGCCCATGCGGATGTCGAGGAGGATGACGTCGACGTCCGCGCCGGCCGCGTGCTCCGCGGCCTCGTCGACGGAGCCGGCCTCGAGCACGGCGTATCCGTCGAGCTCGAGGTTGACGCGGCAAAGCATCCGCAACGCCGGGTCGTCGTCGACCACCAGCACCGTGTAGCCGTCGCCGTCCTTCACGCGAGCGCCGCCCGGATGCGTTCGACCGCGCGCTCTCGGCCGAGCAGCTCGATGCTCTCGAACAGGCCCGGCGACACGGTGGAGCCGGTGACCGCGATCCGGATCGGCTGGAAGGCCTTGCGCGGCGACAGTTCGAGCCGCTCGGCGATCCCGCGCAGCGCCTCTTCGATCCGCTCGGCCGTGAAGGGCTCGAGCGTCGCGAGCGCCTCTGCCGCCGCGCTCAGCACGGGCCCGCCGCCGTCGACGTCGGGTGGCTCGATGTCGTGGAACAAAAAGCCGATGTAGGTCGGGTACTGGCCAAGGGTCGTGATCTTCTCTTTGACGGAGGGAACGGTCGCGCGGACGAGCTCCTCAGGCCAGTCGATGCCCTGCTCGCGCAGATACGTAACGAGGCGGTCGCCGTACTGCGCGTCCGACAGCGCCCGGAGGTGCACGCCGTTCAGCCACTCGAGCTTCTCGTAGTCGAAGGTGGCCGGGCTGGCGCCGACGCGCTCGAGCGAGAAGCGCTCGATCAGCTCCGGCGGCGACATGACGGTCGTGTGGTCGTCGTACGACCAGCCGAGCAGAGCCAGGAAGTTCATCAGCGCCTCCGGGATGTAGCCTGCATTGCGGAACTCGTCGACGGACTGCGCGCCGTGGCGCTTCGAGAGCTTCTTGCCGTCGTCGCCGAGCACGTCGGGGACGTGCGCGTAGACGGGCAGCTCGGCGCCGAGCGCGCGCAAGATCTGGATCTGCTTCGGTGTGTTCGAGACGTGGTCGTTGCCGCGGATCACGTGCGTGATGCGGTCGTCCATGTCCTCGACCGGCGAGGCGAAGTTGTAGGTCGGGCGGCCGTCGGAGCGGACGATGACGACGTCCTCGAGCTTCTCGTTCGGGAACTCGATCCAGCCGCGGACGGCGTCCTCCCAGGCGGTCACGCCATCGTCGGGCATGCGGAAGCGGATCGCCCCCTCGTCCTCGTAGGCCTTGCCCTCGGCAACCAGCTCCGCGGCGAGCTCGCGGGCGCGCGGCATCGCGTCGAGCTGGAACGTCACCGGACCGTCCCAGTCGATCCCCAGCCAGAGGAGCGAGCGCTGGATCTGCTCGACCGACTCGGCCACCTCGCGGGTCGTGTCCGTGTTCTCGATACGGAGCAGGCACTCGCCGCCGCGGCCGCGCGCGAACAGCCAGTTGAAGAGGAACGTGCGCACGCCGCCGATGTGCAGAAAACCGGTCGGCGACGGCGCCATGCGAACCCTCGGCGGCACGCGGGTAGGTTACTGCGGTGCTCCTCGGGGCCCACTGCTCGGGCGGGATCAAGGCCTCGCTGGACCGGGCCGAGGAGATCGGCGCGGACGCCGTCCAGCTCTTCGCCCAGAGCCCGCGGGCGTGGCGGTTCCCGGAGCACGAGCGGGCGCACCTGGAGCTGTTCGCGTCGCGGCTCGAGCAGGGCCCGGTGCGGGCCGCCCTCGTGCATGCCCTCTACCTGATCAACCTGGCGACGCCGAACGACGAGATCTACGAGAAGTCGGCGACGACGCTCGCCTCCACGGTGGACGCGGCCGCGGGGATCGAGGCCGACGGGGTCGTGTTCCACGTCGGCTCGCACCTCGGCGCCGGCTTCGAGGCCGGGCTGAGGCGCGTCATCCCCGCGATGGAGCGCGCGCTCGACCGCACGACCGACCAGACCTGGCTCCTGATGGAGAACTCGGCCGGCGCCGGCGCGACCATCGGGCGCTCGGTCGACGAGCTGGCGGTGATCTTCGACCGCCTGGACGGGCACCCGCGCCTCGGCGTGTGCCTGGACTCCTGCCACCTGTACGTGAGCGGAATCGACGTGACCGACCCGGCCGCGTACGCGGCCGTCCTCGGCTCCGTCGATGCCGCGATGGGCCTCGACCGTCTGCGCGCGCTGCACGTGAACGATGCGGAGGCGCCCCTCGGCTCGAACCGCGACCGGCACGCCAACGTGCTCGACGGCCAGATGGGCGAGCAGATCGGCGTGTTCCTCGCCCACCCGGCGGTGCAGGACCTGCCCGCGGTGCTCGAGACGCCGGGCAAGGACGGGCACGGCCCGCGCGCGCCCGACATCGAGGTCCTGCGCGACCTGTACGCCCGCTGGAAGCCGAAGAAGCGGGCTAGCGCTCGGGGTTCGGCGCGAGCCGCGCGAACACACGGAAGCTCGGCCGGTCGAGCGGGAGCTCGAAGAACTCGGGGTTGACGCACCCCAGGTCGGCGCCCTTGGCCTCGTAGCAGCTCGACACGTCGGCCTCGCACATCGGCAGCGGTTCCCGCATGGCCTTCACCGCGCCGAAGCCGTCACGCCGGCGCTCGGCCTGCTCGAGCATCGCCAGGTCGATCTCGACCGAGAAGACCTTCTGCATGCAGCCGACGTATCGGCGGCCGAACTCCTCGTAGGCGTACACGAACGGGCATGCACGTTCGATGCAGGCCGCCGGGTACACGACCTTGTCGCAGTGGACCTCACACCTCCGGCACTCGACTTCCTGCTGCGGGTGAAGCGGCAGGCGCTTGGCCGGCGACGCTGAGGAGATGTCCATAGGGCGGATTGTCGGCACCTCCGCGGGCCGCCGCAAGACTTGACAGCCGGGCTCGAAAATGCTTGCTCAGCGCTCGCCGTTGAGCCGTCGTACGACGTTGAGAACGTCCATCATTTGTGTAGGCCTCATAGTCCGGCTCGGCCCCCTCGGGATGGTCGTCCACCCGCGTCCAGAGGGCCTGCACGGTCGTCATCCCCACCTCGGAGGCGCCCCGGACGTCCTGCCGCACGCGGTCGCCGACGAAGAGCGCACGCTCGGCCGGGACGCCCAGGTCGCGGAGCGCGCACTCGAAGATGAGCGGGTGCGGCTTGCGCTTCCCGACCTCCGACGAGAAAACCGCCGCGTCGAGGCGTGACGCGAGCCCCTGGCGCTCGAGCACCGGCCCGAGCAGCCACCCCGGGACGGAGGTGTTCGAGACGAGCGCCGTCTTCAGCCCGCGGTGCCGGAGCGCGTCGAGGAGGGCGTGCGTCTGCGGGTGGAGGATCATGTCGCGCTCCCAGAGGCTCGCCTCCGCGTAGGCGCGGACGTCGTCGTCCGAGACGGTGGCGCCGAGGTCCGTGAAGCAGCTCTTCAACATCGCCAGGTAGTCCGACTCTTCCTCGGCCTCGGACGCGAAGAGCTCGTCGAAGCGCGCCCGGAACCAGTGGCCGATCGCGTCCGGGTCGAGGTCGACGCGGCCGTCGAGCGCGGCGAGCCCGCGGCGCGCGCGCTCGGCGAGGAACTCGTCGTCGGCGGGCCCCTCGTAGGGCATGAGCGTGTCACCCCAGTCGAACAGGACGGCGGCGATCACGACGCGTGTTCTACCGTCGGGGGCGCAAGGGCAGGTCGATACGCTGCCCCGCGTGGCCAGGAGGTTCCTCTGGGCGTCGCTCGCCCTCGCCCCGGCCACCCTGCTCATCCATTACCTCGCCAATCCCGGTGACACGGCCAACTTCATCCTGGCCGCGGTCGCGCTCGTGCCGCTCGCGTGGCTGATCGGCGAGTCGACGGAGCACGCCGCGGCCCACACGGGCCCCGGTATCGGTGGCTTCCTCAACGCCACCTTCGGGAATGCGCCCGAGCTTGTCATCGCGCTGCTCGCCGTCAACTCCGGCAAGTTCGACGTCGTCCGCGCCTCGCTGATGGGCTCGATCGTCGGCAACCTGCTGCTGGTCCTCGGGTTCTCGCTCCTCTTCGGGCCCGCGGGATCGCTCGACCGCCGCTCGAGCTTCTCGGCGCTCGGGCTCGTCGCGGTCGCGGTGCTGCTCGCACTGTTCCCGGCGGTGCCCGGGTTCCACGGCGATCCCGAGCGCCACTCGATCGCCCTGCTCTCGATCGCGCCTGCAATCGTGCTGCTCGTCCTCTACGTGGCGGTGACCTGGCGCAACCTGCGCCGCCACCGGCAGGAGCACGTCGCCGAGGACACGGTGCAGGAGACCCATTGGAGCCTCCCCGTCGCGCTCGTCATGCTCGGCGCGGCGACGGTCGTGACCGCGCTGATCGCCGAGATCCTGGTGTCGAGCATCGACACCTTCGCCGCCAACGTGGGCCTGAGCGACTTCTTCGTGGCGGCTGTCATCGTCGCGATCGTCGGGAACGCGGCCGAGCACGGCGGCGCCGTCGTCGTGGCGCATCGCGGAAACATCCGGCTGGCGGCCGAGATCGCGCTCGCCTCGGCGGCGCAGGTCTGCGTCTTCCTCATCCCGGCGGTGGCGCTGCTCGCCTGGGCGCTCCAGCCGCTCGCGCTGTCGTTCCGGCCGATCGAGCTGCTGTCCGTCGCGGTTGCGACGGCGCTGACCGCCGCGCTGCTCGCGCAGGGCCGGTCGGACAAGTGGCGCGGCGCGGTGCTCGTGATCGCCTACGCAGGGTTCGCCGCAGCCGTGTTCGCCGCCGGCGATCGTTAGGGAGCCATCGGCAATGACGTCCGCGTCATCGCGTACGTCGCCCAGCTGAGCCTCACCGGGCGGCCGTCGGCGTCCCGGTGGATCTCGAGCAGCTCGCCGCGCTCGCGGCCCGACACCGTGCGGTACCGATCCGGGCCCTCCGGCTCGAACACCGCCGGCGGGCGGACGGAGCCCACCGCGGCGGCGCGCAGGCGGCCCCCGCGATAGGTCAGGACGAATTCCCAGCCCTCGGTCCACCAGTTGCCGAGCACGCCCGCGAGCTCCGGCGGCGGCGCGTCGGCCGGGCGCCACGGCTCCGGCATCGGCGCCATTTGCTCCGCCGCACGCACGGCCAGCGCCACGCCCTCGTTGTCGATCGAGAGGCCCGGGCTCGCGTTCGTGAACATGACCGCGCCCGTGCGGCCGCGTGTGTCCCACGCGAGGTTGGCGAGGAAGCCGTTCATGCCGCCGCTGTGCCCGGCGAAGATGCGGTCGCCGCTGCGCCAGAGCAGGAGGCCGAGGCCGGACCCGTAGGCCCACGCGGCGTGGTCTGCAATCGTCTGCAGCCGCTGCATCGGCCGCAGCCCCTCGTCGTCGCGGAGGAAGCCCGCCCAGCGGGCGAGGTCGCCGGTGGTGCTCCAGAGCTGACCCGCCGCGCGGCCCGCGTTCAGCTCGATGTTGCGCTCGACCTGGACGGCGTCGCTCCACGGGTCGACGTGGTAGCCGACCGCCGCGGTGGCATCGGGCTCCCAGGTCGTGCGGCGCAGGCCGGCCGGGCCGAAGAACCACTCCTCGATCGTGCGCTGGTAGTCGCCGGTGAGGCGGCCGACGACGTCGCCCAGAAGCGTGTAGCCGATGTTCGAGTAGTGCCACTCGTCGCGCGGCTCGAGCACGCGCCCGACCTCGTCGAGGCGCGCCAGCAGCTGGTCGCGCGTGAGGAACGCCACCTCGTCCCACGACGAGCCCGGCTCCTCGCGCTGCAGCCCGGACGCGTGCGACAGCACGTCCTTGACACGGACGCGGTCGTCGGAGAGCTCGGGTACGTAGTCGCGGAGCGGCGCGAGCAGGTCGATCGCGCCCTCGTCGCCCAGGCGCAGGACGGCGGCGGCCGTGAACGTCTTCGTGATCGAGCCGATCCGGTACTGGGTATCCGGCGTGGCCTGGCGGCCGGAGGCCACGTCGGCGAGACCGACGGCCAGCTCCCACACCACGTCGCCGTCGACGTAGACGGCCGCGCTCACGCTCGGCAGGCGGCGCTCGGCCTGGAGCGCGCGGACGCAGCGCTCGAGCTCGGCCTCAGGCAGGGGCAAGGACGCCGAGGGCGCGCGGGATTAGCTCGATGGCGCGCTCGATGTCGCCGTCACCGACGTCCAGGTGCGTGACCGCGCGCAGGACGTTCGGATGGATGGTCATCGACATGCCGACGCCCGCCTCGCGCAGGCGGGCGATCGCCTCCGCGGTGGTCAGGTCGAGCCGCCCCACATCGAGCTGGACGAAGTTCGTCTGCACCTGCTCGAGGTCAACCGGCAGGCCGGCCGCGACGAGGCCCTCTGCGAGCCGCCGCGCGCGGGTGTGGTCGTCCGCGAGGCGGTCGATGTTGTGGTCGAGGGCATAGACGCCGGCCGCGGCCACGATGCCGGCCTGGCGCATGGCGCCGCCGAAGAGGAACTTGTAGCGGCGGGCCGTCTTCATGCGCTCCGTGCTGCCGGCGACCAGGGCGCCGAGCGGGCAGCCGAGCCCCTTCGAGAGGCAGATCGTCACCGTGTCGAAGTGGCGGCCGATCTCCGCGGCGGGCACGCCGAGCGCGACGGCGGCATTCATGATCCGCGCGCCGTCGAGGTGGACGGCGAGCCCGAGCTCGCGGCAGGTCTCGGTGACGGAGACGATCTGCTCGATCGGCCAGACGCGGCCGCCGGAGGCGTTGTGCGTGTTCTCGAGCGCGACGACCCGCGTCAGCGGATGGTGGACGTCCTCGTCGTAGCGGACGGAACGCCGGATCTGGTCGGCCGTGAGCCGCCCGTCCTCACCAGTGAGCCCGCGGGTGACGAGCCCAGAGTGGACGGCGGGGCCGCCGAGCTCGTAGAGCAGGATGTGCGAGTGCTCGTGGGCGAGCAGCTCGTCGCCCGGCTCGCCGAGGAGATGCAGCGCGATCTGGTTCGCCATCGTCGCCGTCGGCAGGTAGACAGCGGCCTCCTGGCCGAGCAGCGCGGCGGCGCGCCCCTCCAGGTCGAGGACGGTCGGGTCCTCGCGCTTCTGTTCGTCGCCGACGACCGCCTGGGCGATCGCAGCGCGCATGCCCGGCGACGGCTGGGTGACGGTGTCGGAGCGGAGATCGATCACGCGCGGCATTCAACCACCAGCCGCCGGGCTCTAACCCGGCGCTACGCTCGACCGATGGATCTCGAGCTGCTCGAGCAGACGCTCGCCGACGCCGGCGAGCCGGCCTACCGCGCCCGCCAGGTGTGGCGCTGGACGGCGCACGGCGCCGCGTCCTACGAGGCGATGACCGACCTGCCCGCGGGGCTGCGCACCCGGCTCGCAGAGCAGGTGCCGTTCGCGTCGCTCGCCGTCGAGCAGGAGGCGAAGTCGCGCGACGGGACACTGAAGGTGCTCTTCCGGACGAGCGACGGGCACCCGGTCGAGGCCGTGCTGATGCGTTACCGCGACGGGAGGCGCTCGATCTGCGTCTCGTCGCAGTCGGGCTGTCCACTCACGTGCAGCTTCTGCGCGACGGGCTCGATGGCCTTCGGCCGCAACCTGACGGCGTCGGAGATCCTCGAGCAGGCCCTCCACTTCCGGCGCCTCGAGCCGATCGACCACGCGGTCTTCATGGGCATGGGCGAGCCGATGCTCAACCTCGACGAGGTCGTGGCCGCCGCACGCCGGCTGCCCCACCTCGGCGTGACGCACCGGCGGACGACGATCTCGACGGTCGGCTGGATGCCCGGCCTCCGCCGCTTCGCGGACGAGGTCGAGGAGCCGATACGGCTCGCGCTCTCCCTCCACGCCCCGGAGGACGCGCTGCGCAGCGCGCTGATGCCCGTCAACGAGCGCTACCCGCTCGCAGATGTGCTCGAGGAGTGCCGCCGCTACGTGGCCATGCGGCGGCGCAAGGTCTTCGTCGAGTACGTGATGCTGGCCGGGGTCAACGACCGCGTCGGGCAGGCACGCCAGCTCGGTGCTCTGCTCCGGCCCAAAAACGCGTTCAAGGTGAACCTGATCCCGTACAACCCGACCGGCGGTGAATTTACGGGCTCGTCGCCGCGGGCGATCGACGCCTTCGCGGAGACGCTCCGGGCGGCCGGCGTGCCGGCCACGGTGCGGCTGACACGCGGTCGCGACATCGCCGCCGCCTGCGGGCAGCTGGCGAGCGCGCCGCGCGGGCGGCTAGTCCCCGCCTGAGGCGCCGCGCAGATTCCCGTTCCGCCGCGCAAGCGCCGAGTGCTCCTGGACCAGCTCGAGCTGCGCCTGCGCGCTGCGCAGGTGGCTGCTGAGGATCTCGAGCCGCTCCGGCTCGGACACCGACTCGAGGAGGTCCTGCTTCACGCGCGCGTCCATCTCGACCCGGCGTGCAATTGCGTACGAGAGCTCCGGGTCGTCGACCTCGGGCGAGTCAACGTCCGCGCCGACGGCGTCGCGCAGGCCCTCGAACAGCTCCAGCGCCGACCGCCGCTCGCCGTCACCCGCCTCGGCGTCGCCGTCCGCGACCGTCTCTACCTCGCCGGTGCGAAACGACCGCCCCTCGGTGAAGCGCAGCAGCCGGAAGCGCTCGCCGCCCTCGACGACGACGACGAAGCGGCCGTCGTCGAAGCTCTCGACGACCTCGGTGACGCGGACGGTCGTCCCGACGTCGCGGAGCCCGTCGTCGTCGGTCAGCAGGATCCCGAAGGGCGTGTCCGAGTCGATCGCCTCGCCGACCAGCTCGCGGTAGCGCGGCTCGAAGATGTGGAGCGGCGTCAGCTCACCCGGGAGGACGACGATCCCGAGCGGAAAGAGGCCGAGCTCCCCCGGCACCTAAACGCCCTTGGGCGCGTCCGCGGTGACCGGCTCGGACGCCTCGCCGCCCAGGTCGGGGTGCTCCTCGAACCCGTAGCGGACGACGACCCGCCTCGCCGCCTTCACCTCGTCGAGCCGCCCGACGACGGCGTTCGTCGGCGCATGCTTCAGCGCCTCCGGGTCGTCGACCGCTTCGCGCGCGATGTCGGCCATCGCGTCCGCGAACGCGTCGAGCGTCTCCTTCGCCTCGGTCTCGGTCGGCTCGATCATCAGTGCCTCCGGGACGACGAGCGGGAAGTAGACCGTCGGCGGGTGGAACCCGTGGTCGATCAAGCGCTTGGCCACGTCGAGCGCCGTCACGCCGTGCTCGCGCTTCAGCGCGCGCGCCGAGACGACGAACTCGTGCATGCAGAGCCGGTCGTACGGAAGCTCGTAGTCGTCGCGCAGCCGGGCGAGCAGGTAGTTCGCGTTCAGCACGGCCGTCTCGGACATCTCGCGCAGCTGCGGTCCGTACGCGCGCAGGTACGCGTAGGAGCGGACGAAGACGCCGAACGGGCCGCCGAACGCGCGGACGCGGCCGATCGACTTCGGGCGCGCGTCGTGCCAGCGGAAGCGGTCGCCGTCGCGCGCGACCGTCGGCACGGGCAGGTAGGGCTCGAGGTTGCTGCGGACGGCGATCGGCCCGCCGCCCGGCCCGCCGCCGCCGTGCGGCTGCGAGAACGTCTTGTGCAGGTTGAAGTGGACGACGTCGAAGCCCATGTCGCCCGGGCGTGAGATCCCGCACACGGCGTTCAGGTTCGCGCCGTCGTAGTAGAGGAGCGCGCCGGCGTCGTGGAAGATCCGCTGGATCTCCTCGATGCCCTCGTCGAACAGGCCGAGCGTGCTCGGGTTGGTGAGCATCAGGCCGACCGTCTCCTCGTCCACCTTCGCCCGGAGCTCGTCGAGGTCGACGTTGCCGCGCGGATCGGTGGAGACGCCGACCACCTCGTAGCCGGCCATCGTCACGCTGGCCGGGTTGGTGCCGTGCGCCGTGTCCGGGATGAAGACCTTGCGCCGCGTCTCCCCGCGGTCCTCGAAGTAGGCGCGCATGAGCATCAGGCCGGTGAGCTCACCCTGAGACCCGGCCGCGGGCTGGAGCGACACCGCGTCGAGCCCGGCGATCTCGGCCAGGATCTCCTGCAGCCGCCACATGAGCTCGAGCGCGCCCTGCGCGCCCTCCTCCACCTGGTTCGGGTGGAGATCGCGGAAGCCCTGCAGCGCGGCCACGCGCTCGTTCACACGTGGGTTGTGCTTCATCGTGCACGAGCCCAGCGGATAGAAGCCCGTGTCGACGCCGTAGTTGCGCGTGGACAGCTCCGTGAAGTGGCGGACGATCTCCGGCTCTGCCAGCTCCGGCAGGCGCGGCGGCCGCTCGCGGCGCAGGCTCTCGGGCATCTGGGGGGCCGGCAGGTCGTGGCGCGGCAGCGAGAACGCCGTCCGACCCGGACGGGACTTCTCGAAGATCAGCTTCACGCCACGTCCTCGAGCACCTCGGCGAGGCGGTCGATGTCGCCCGGCGAGCGCTTCTCGGTCACGCAGACGAGCAGCACGTCATCCATGCCCTCGTAGTCGCGGCCGAGCGCATAGCCCGGGTTGACGCCGCGCTCGCGCGCCGCGGCGATCACATCGCGGGCCGGCCGTCCGACGCGGATGGCAATCTCCTTGAATGTTGCCTGATCAGGAAACGCGAGCGGGTGCCCGAGCCGGTGCCTCGCGTACTGCACGAGGCCCATGCAGGTCTCCCCCAGCTCACGCAGCCCCTGAGGCCCGAGCCAGCTGAGGTAGACGAGCCCCCCGAGCGCCAGCAAGGTCTGGTTCGTGGTGATGTTCGAGGTCGCCTTCTCGCGGCGGATGTGCTGCTCGCGCGTCTGCAGCGTGAGCACGTAGCCGCGGCGCCCCTGGACGTCGGTCGTCTCGCCGACGATCCGCCCGGGCATGCGCCGGATGAGGTCGGCGCGCGCGGCGAGGAAGCCGTAGTGCGGACCGCCAAAGGACATGTGGTTGCCCGCCCCCTGGCCCTCGCCGATGGCGATCGCCGCGCCGTAGTTGCCCGGCGCCTCCAGGAGGCCGAGCGACAGCGGGTCGACGTGCGCGACCGGGAGCGCGCCTGCTTCCGCCGCCGCGGAGGCGAGCTCCGGCGCCGGCTCGAGGCAGCCGAAGAAGTTCGGCTGCTGGAAGAAGACCGCGGCCGCCCCGACCGAGGCCGCCGCCAGCCGGTCCGGGTCGATGACGCCCCCGTCGTGCGGGACCTCGACGACCTCGAGACCGAAGCCGGGCGCGTACGTCTTCACGACCTGCCGCGCCTGCGGGTTGAGCGTCTCGGCGAGCACGACCTTCGTCCTGCCGGTCGCGTGCCGGGCGATGAACGCGGCGTCGGCGGCGACCGTCGTGCCGTCGTACCCGGACGCGTTGGACACGTCCATGCCGGTCAGCTCACAGATCACCGTCTGGTACTCGAAGATCGCCTGGAGGACGCCCTGGCTGACCTCGGGCTGGTACGGCGTGTAGGCCGTGAGCAGCTCGCCGCGCGAGAGCACCATGTCGACGATCGCCGGGACGTAGTGGTCGTAGATGCCGCCACCGAGGAACGAGAGCTCGCGCTCGGTCCCGACGTTGCGGCCGGCGAGCGCCGAGAGGTGGTCGACGATCTCCTGCTCGGAGAGCGCCGGCTCGAGGTCGAGCTCGCGGCCGAGGCGGACGCCCCGAGGCACCTGCTCGAACAGCCCTGTGACCTGTTCGACGCCGATCGCCGCGAGCATCTCCTCGCGGTCGGCAGCGGTCAGCGAGAGGTAGCGGGCCGCGCTCACTGCTCGTCGAGCACCTTGCGGTAGGCAACGACGTCGAGGAGCGCGTCGGCCTCGGACGGGTCGGCCAGCCGGATGCGCACGAGCCACCCGTCCCCGTACGGGTCCTCGTTGATCGTCTCCGGGGCGGAGACCACGGCCTGGTTGACGGCGACGATCTCGCCCGAGAGCGGCGCGATCACGTCGGAGACGGCCTTGACGGACTCGACCTCGCCGTAGGACGCGTCCTTCGTCGCCGTGGAGCCCTCATCCGGGGCCTCGAAGTGGACGATGTCGCCGAGTGCGTCGGCGGCGAACCAGGTGATCCCAAGCGTCGCCTCGTCGCCCTCGATGCGCGCCCAGTCGTGCTCTCGGTGGTAGCGCAGGTCGGCGGGGTAGCTCTCCTCGGCGGCCATCAGGTCTCCTCCTTGCGGTAGATCGGCTTGCGCACGACGGTCGCGTGCCGCGGCTTGCCGCGCACGTCGATCGTCAGTCCTGTTCCCGGCTCGGCGGAGGCGGCCGGCACGTAGCCCATCCCGATCCCGCGCTCGAGCATCGGCGAGTGCGTCCCCGACGTGACCTCGCCGCCTCCCATGATCGGCATCCCCTGCCGGGGGATCGCCTTGTCGTCCATCACGAAGGGAACGAGCCGGCGCCGGGGGCCCTCCTCCTTGACACGGCGGATCACCTCGACGCCCGTGAATTCCTTCTCGAGCGCGCACGTCCAGCCGAGGCCCGCCGAGATCGGGTCCGTGTCGGGGCCGATGTCGTTGCCGTGCAGCGGGTAGCAGACCTCGAGGCGCAGCGTGTCGCGCGCGCCGAGCCCGCAGGGCACGGCGCCGCGCCGGAGCACGGCGTCCCAGAGCCGCGGGGCGTCGTCTGCCTCGCAGAGCAGCTCGACGCCGCGCTCGCCCGTGTAGCCGGTGCGGTTGACCATGCACGGGACGCCGTCGATCTCCGCCTCGGCGAAGGTGAACGCCGGACGGTCGGGCAGCTCGAGCCGCTCGACCGACCGCGGGCCCTGCACCGCGAGCAGGGCGTACTCGTCGGAGATGTCCCGCACGTCAGACCCAGAGATCTCGCGTTCCTTCATCCACTCGAAGTCGAGCTCGCGGTTCGACGCATTGACGATGAGCAGGAACCGGAACTGGTCCAGCTGGTAGACGATCAGATCGTCGATGATCCCGCCGCGCTCGTTCGTGAGCAGCGTGTACTGGGCGTCTCCGGGCGCGATCTTCTCGAGCTCGTTCGACAGCAGTGACTCGAGCAGCTCCGAGGCGCGCGGCCCCTCGACCTCGAGCTCGCCCATGTGCGAGACGTCGAAGACGCCGCAGTCGCCGCGCACCGCGCGGTGCTCCTGGACGACGCCCTCGTACTGCACCGGCATCTCCCAGCCCGCGAACGGGACCATGCGCGCACCGGCCGCGAGGTGCCGCTCGTAGAGGGGCGTCCGCCGGAGCGTCTGCATCCGGCGCGATGCTAGTTAGTGGCTAGGAGTCGTCGCGGAGGAACGACGGGATGTCGATCTC